>NZ_JARXXY010000037.1:0-63800 GCF_029893845.1 Micromonospora sp. A200
GGGGGGGGGGGGGGGGGGGGGGGGGGGGGGCGGCCCGGGCGCGGGGGGGGGGGGGGGGGGGGCGGGCCGGGGGGGGGGGGGGGGGCCCCGGGGGGGGGGGGGGGGGGGGGGGGGGGGGGGGGGGGGCCCCCCCCCCCCCCCACGTCGCGTCACCGGCCGGGCCTCCCGGTGACCGACCGGAAGTCCGGCAGCGGCGGTCGGAAGGACACTCAGGGCCACCGTTCGGGGGATTGTTCCCGGCAAACATCCGGTACAAGACCCGATTATCCGGACAATCGCCTGGTAGCGGGTGGGGCACAGCTCGGAAACGATCGGCGCGCAGCTATGGCGACGCCCGTCGGCGACCGCTAACGTCCCGGCCGGCGCACCTGCTGTTTCCCGGGATTCGCCGGCGGCGGGAAGCGGGCAGCCCGGGGGCACGTCCTCCATCGGCCCATGAGGGCCGTTCACATATAACGCACGGCAGCGGGGGCGGGATGGGTGACCATCCCGCCCCCACTGTTTCGTCCGGACGGGGCACCGACGGCCGCGAATCGCGCGGCGACGCTGGCGTACGTCCGTCGATCTCCGATACCGTCCGCTCGGTCCGCAACCCATTCCACTGTCCCTAACCCCCGGGGGATCGATGACACTGTTCCACCGCACGGCCCTGGCGCGCGCCGGTGCCGTCGCCCTGCTCGCCGCCGGTGGTCTCGCCACCGTCGCCGCCCCGGCGCACGCCGCCGACCAGGCGGACCTCGAGCTGATCCCGATCAGCAAGGAGCTGGCCAAGGGCGTCAAGGAGGCCAAGGCCAAGCCGTTCAAGTTCCAGGTCGACAACACGCCCGGCGCCGTCGACGCCAAGGACGTCGCGGTCACCGTCGAGACCAAGGGCCTCAAGGCCGGCAAGGTCGGCGTGGTCGTCCCGGACGGCTGCGAGGTCGAGGACACCCGCTTCACCTGCCTGCTCGGCGACCTGACCGCCGGCACCACTGAGGACTTCGGCATCCCGCTCTTTTCCACGGGCGGCCGCGGTGACGCCGGCACGCTGACGGTCACCATCAGCGCGGCCACCGCCGACCCCGACCTGGAGAACAACAGCGTCGAGCACGGCATCACCGTCGCCCGACCCGGCTACGACCTCACCACCTGGGTGCAGGACGTGTACGCCGACGTGACGGTCGACGGCGACGAGGCCGGCGAGTCCGGCCTCAAGCCGGTCAAGCCCGGCGACACCGCCCCGCTGGACTGGGCGATCTACAACGACGGCAGCCGGAAGGCGACCGGCGTCGCGTACGGCATCACGCTGCCGGCCGGCGTCACCTTCGCCGAGGTGCCCGAGGGCTGTGTCGAGCAGGAGCTGGGCGGGCTCGCCCAGGCGTACTGCGAGGACGCCGGCGCGGTGCTGCGGCCGGGCCAGTTCTACACCTCCAACGTACGGGTGAAGGTCGGCGCGGACGTCACCGAGAAGGTGCTCCGGCCGGGCTTCGTCTTCGCCGCCGGTCTCGACGCCGCCCAAGGGCAGCCGGAGGAGGAGCCGCAGGTTGCCAGCCTCGGCCAACGCCGGGCGTTCACCGAGACCGACGACCTGGACAACACCGCCCAGTTCGACGTCTTCGTCGACCTGAGCACCGGGCCGTCGCCGAGCCCGAGCCCGACCGGCCAGCCCACCGCCACGCCGAGCGGCCAGCCGACCGCGACCCCGACCTCGGGCGGCGGCACCGGTGGCGGTGACGGCGGCCTGCCGGTGACCGGCGTGCAGGTCGGCCTGATCGGTGGCATCGGCGGTGCCGTGCTGCTCGCGGGCGGGGCACTGCTGGTGCTCTCCCGCCGGCGCAAGGTGGTGCTGGTGACCCCGGGTGACGAGAAGTCCGAGGACTGATCCGACGCCACGACGAGAGGGCGGGGTGGGCGACCATCCCGCCCTTTCGCGTACCCGCCGGCCGGCCGACCCAGCGGCCGCGGGGCGGAGCCGGGCTGGCAGAGTGGAGGGGTGAGCCGTACCCCGCAGGGCCAGCGCGCCAGCCTGGACAAGCAGCCGCACGAGGTCGCCGCGATGTTCGACGGCGTGGCGGACCGCTACGACCTGACCAACACCGTCCTCTCCTTCGGGCAGGACCGGTCCTGGCGGCGGGCCACCCGGGCCGCGCTCGACCTGCGGCCGGGGGAGCGGGTGCTGGACGTGGGCGCGGGCACCGGGGTCTCGACCGAGGAGCTGGCCCAGTCCGGGGCGTACGCGATCGGCGCCGACCTGTCGCTGGGGATGCTGCACGCCGGCAAGCGGACCCGGCCGGGAGTGCCGCTGCTGGCCGGTGACGCGCTGAAGCTGCCCTTCGCCGACGCCAGCTTCGACGCGGTGACCATCTCCTTCGCGCTGCGCAACGTCAACGACACCGACGCGGCGCTGCGCGAGCTGGCCCGGGTGACGAAGCCGGGTGGCCGCCTGGTGGTCTGCGAGTTCAGCACCCCGGTCAACCCCGCCTTCCGCACGGTCTACCTGTCGTACCTGATGCGGTCGCTGCCGGCGGTGGCGCGCGCGGTGTCCAGCAATCCCGACGCGTACGTCTACCTGGCGGAGTCGATCCGGGCCTGGCCGGACCAGGCGGCGCTCGCCGCCTGGGTCGGCGCGGCCGGCTGGGGGCGGGTGGCCTGGCGCAACCTGACCGGCGGAGTGGTGGCGCTGCACCGGGCGATCCGCGACTGACGACGCCGGGCCGGCGAAAATCCGGTCAGACCGCCTTCTTTCGTGAATATCCGCCTTTGGTCCACTTTGCCCCGTAGGCTCGCCCCCATGACGGGACCAGACCAGGTGGGTGGGGCCACCGACGACGATGCCGCCGAACTCATCGCCCAGCTCAAGGAGCTGGCCGGCGCGGATCCCGCGGACGTCCGTCAGGTCGTCGCCGAGGTGCTCGCCGCGCTGGACCGCGCCGCCGGTGGGGCGTTGCGCGAGCACCTGCCCGAGACGATCCGGGTCGACGCCGGCCTGGACACCGCCGCGCCGGCCCGCCCCTGACCTCGACGTCGACCCCGAACGGCGGATTTCCGGCGAGTTAGGTACCCCTCATCCGGCGGTGGTGTAACGCCGGTCATAGACTCCAACCCGATCGGCTTGTGAAGCATTTCACGAGCATGCGGGAGGAGGCGCAGATGACCGCGGTGGAGAACGACGCCGACGTGATCGTCGTGGGCGCCGGTCCCGGAGGATCGGCGACCGCGTACCACCTGGCGCGGCACGGCGTGCGTGTGCTGCTGCTGGAGAAGACCGAGTTCCCTCGGGAGAAGGTCTGCGGCGACGGGCTCACCCCGCGCGCCGTACGGCAGCTCGTCCGGATGGGTGTGGACACCTCACCCGAGGCGGGTTGGCTGCACAACAAGGGCCTGCGGGTCATCGGCGGCGGAGTACGCCTCGAACTGGACTGGCCCGACCTGGCCAGCTTCCCCAACTACGGGCTGGTCCGCACCCGGCTGGACTTCGACGACCTGCTCGCCCAGCGCGCGGTCGCCGCCGGCGCCAAGCTGCGCACCAGCGTGAACGTGGTCGGCCCGGTGCTCGGCGCCGACGACCGGGTGATCGGCGTGCAGGCCGAGGTCGGCCCGGAGAAGGAGCCGGCCACCTTCCACGCGCCGCTGGTGGTCGCCGCCGACGGCGTCTCCGGCCGCTTCCCGCTCGCCCTCGGGCTGGCCAAGCGGGAGGACCGGCCGATCGGCGTGGCCGTCCGGCGCTACTACCGCTCGCCGGCCAAGCACGACGACAACTACCTGGAGTCCTGGCTGGAGCTGCGCAGCAAGGACAGCGGCGACAACCTGCTGCCCGGCTACGGCTGGATCTTCGGCCTCGGCGACGGCCGGGTCAACGTCGGCCTGGGCGTGCTCAACTCCTCCTCGGCCTTCGGCAAGACCAACTACCGCCGGCTGCTCACCGACTGGCTGGCCAACACCCCCGAGGACTGGGGGATGACCGACGAGACGAACGCCGAGGGCCCGATCCTCGGCGCGGCGCTGCCGATGGGCTTCAACCGGGTTCCGCACTACACCCGGGGCGTGCTCCTGGTCGGCGACTCCGGCGGCATGGTCAACCCGTTCAACGGCGAGGGCATCGCGTACGCGATGGAGTCCGGCGAACTGGCCGCCGAGGTGATGGTGCAGGCGCTGGCCCGGCCCGCCGGCCCGGAGCGGGAGCGCGCGCTGGCGGCGTACCCGACGGAGCTGAAGGCGCGGTTCGGCGGCTACTACCGGCTCGGCGGGATCTTCGTGAAGCTGATCGGCCGTCCGGAGATCATGCGGATGGCCACCAAGCACGGCATGCCGCACCCGACGCTGATGCGCTTCGTGCTCAAGCTGCTGGCCAACCTGACCGACCCCCGTGGCGGGGACGCGATGGACCGGGTCATCAACGCGATGACGAAGGCGGCGCCAGCCGTCTGAACGACCACGTCCGGGCCGGTGCCGGCCCGGACGGGGACAGAGATCGACCCCCGCTGGAGGACCCGGCGCGGGACGTGAATAGTGTGATTTTCGTCAAGCACCAGGGGCAGGGGAAGGACGAGCAGGAGAAAAGATGTCGCTCTCGCCTTACGCACCGATCATCGGGCTGTTCGCCCTCGCCGCGGGGTTCTCGCTGTTCTCCGTGGCCGCCGCCCGCTTCGCCGGTCCCCGGCGCTTCAACAAGGCCAAGCTCGAGGCGTACGAGTGCGGCATCGAGCCGAGCCCGCAGCCGGTCGGCGGCGGTCGGTTCCCGATCAAGTTCTACCTGACGGCGATGCTCTTCATCGTCTTCGACATCGAGATCATCTTCCTCTACCCCTGGGCGGTCTCGTTCGACGCCCTGCCGATCTTCGGCTTCGTGGAGATGGTCATGTTCATCGTCGCGGTCTTCGTCGCATACGCCTATGTGTGGCGGCGCGGCGGCCTGGACTGGGACTGAGGGAGGTACGTCAGATGGGCATCGAGGAGAAGCTCCCCGCCGGCGTCCTGCTCACCTCCGTGGAGAAGCTGGTCAACTGGTCGCGGAAGTCGTCCGTCTGGGGCGCCACCTTCGGCCTGGCCTGCTGCGCCATCGAGATGATGGCCGCCGGTGGCCCGCACTACGACATGGGCCGCTGGGGCATGGAGGTCTTCCGGGCCTCGCCGCGTCAGGCCGACCTGATGATCGTGGCCGGCCGGGTGAGCCAGAAGATGGCTCCGGTCCTGCGCCAGATCTACGACCAGATGGCGGAGCCCCGCTGGGTGCTCTCCATGGGCGTCTGCGCCAGCAGCGGCGGCATGTTCAACAACTACGCGATCGTCCAGGGCGTCGACCACGTGGTGCCGGTGGACATGTACCTCCCCGGCTGCCCGCCCCGGCCCGAGATGCTCATCGACGCGATCCTCAAGCTTCGCGAGAAGATCATGTACGAGCCGCTGGGCGCGAACGGCCGCAAGATGCTCCAGGCCCGCCAGGAGCGCGGCGACGTCCCGGTCGTGCCGTACGGCTCGATGCCGTCCTCGTACCGCAACGACAAGGCCCGGCGTGCCGAGTGGACGAAGGCCGTCCGCGAGGGGCGCGAGGAGCAGCTGCGGATCGAGAACTGGATGAACGCCCAGAACCACCTCCACGCGCACGGGGGCCCGAAGTGACCGCACCGAACGACAGGACCAACGACGGCGGGGTGCCGGTACCGGTCACCCCGGCGGGGGCCAGCAGCGGCGCCCCCGCCGAGCACCCGCCGTCCAGCCCGGCCGGCCGAGGCATGTTCGGCAACCAGGGCAGCGGTGACGTCTCCGGCTACGGCGGCCTGGTCCGCCAGCGCCGGCCGATCGAGGAGACCCCCCGGCCGTACGGCGGGTACTTCGACGAGGTCCGCGACGCGCTGGAGGAGGCGTACCCGGCCTTCGGCGACGCGATCGAGAAGGTCGTCGTCGACCGCGGCGAGCTGACCCTGCACGTCCGCCCGGAGCGGATCGCCGAGGTCTGCCAGGTGATGCGGGACGACCTGGCGCTGCGCTTCGAGCTCTGCTCCTCGGTCTCCGGAGTGGACTACCTGGGTGCCGAGGACCGCCGGCTGCACGTCGTCTACCAGCTCACCTCGATGACCTACCGGCGTCGGGTCCGGCTGGAGGCCGCGGTCTCCGCCGAGCAGCCGCACCTGCCGAGCGTCACCGCTGTCTACCCGACCGCCGACTGGCAGGAGCGGGAGGCGTACGACATGTTCGGCATCGTCTTCGACGGCCACCCCAACCTCACCCGGATCCTGATGCCGGACGACTGGGAGGGGCACCCGCAGCGCAAGGACTACCCGCTCGGCGGCGTGCCCGTCGAGTACAAGGGCGCGGAAATTCCCCCGCCGGACCGTAGGAGGTCCTACCAGTGACCACGTCCAACTACGCGACCGAGCGCGAGACCACCGAGGGCAGGGTCTTCACCGTCACCGGTGGGGACTGGGACCAGGTCGTCGCCGGCACCGACCCGATCAACGACGAGCGGATCGTCGTCAACATGGGTCCGCAGCACCCGTCGACGCACGGCGTGCTCCGGCTGATCCTGGAGCTGGAGGGCGAGACGGTCCGGGAGGCCCGCTCGGTCGTCGGCTACCTGCACACCGGGATCGAGAAGAACCTCGAATACCGCAACTGGGTCCAGGGCTCGACCTTCGTGACCCGGATGGACTACCTCGCCCCGCTGTTCAACGAGACGGCGTACGCGCTGGCGGTGGAGAAGCTGCTCGGCATCACCGACGAGGTGACCGAGCGGGCCACCACCATCCGGGTCCTGATGATGGAGCTCAACCGGATCTCCTCGCACCTGGTCTGGCTGGCCACCACCGGCATGGAGCTGGGCGCGATCTCGATCATGCTCTACGGCTTCCGCGAGCGGGAGTACATCCTCGACATCTTCGAGACCATCACCGGCCTGCGGATGAACCACGCGTACGTCCGGCCGGGCGGCGTCGCGCAGGACGTGCCGGACGCGGCGGTCGCCAAAATCCGCGACTTCCTGAAGATGATGCCGAAGAAGCTCAAGGAGTACGAGGATCTCCTCTCCGGCCAGCCGATCTGGACCGAGCGGACCAAGGGCGTCGCGGTCCTCGACGTGACCGGCTGCGTCGCGCTCGGCGTGACCGGCCCGGTGCTCCGCTCCGCCGGCCTGGCCTGGGACCTGCGCAAGACCATGCCGTACTGCGGGTACGAGACGTACGAGTTCGATGTCCCGACCCACCCCGACGGCGACGTCTGGGGTCGCTACCAGGTCCGGCTCGCCGAGATCCGCGAGTCGCTGAAGCTGGTCGAGCAGGCGCTGGACCGGTTGAAGCCAGGCCCGGTGATGGTCGCCGACCGCAAGATCGCCTGGCCGGCGCAGCTGGCCATCGGCGTGGACGGCATGGGCAACTCGCTGGAGCACGTCGCCAAGATCATGGGTCAGTCGATGGAGTCGCTGATCCACCACTTCAAGCTGGTCACCGAGGGCTTCCGGGTTCCTCCGGGCCAGGTGTACGTCGGCATCGAGTCGCCCCGCGGCGAGCTGGGCGTGCACGCGGTCTCCGACGGCGGCACCCGGCCCTACCGGGTGCACTACCGGGAGCCGAGCTTCGTCAACCTGCAGGCCCTCCCGGCGATGGCCGAGGGCGGCCTGATCGCCGACGTGATCGCCGGTGGCGCCTCGCTGGACCCCGTGATGGGTGGATGTGACCGATGACGACGACTTTCACTGACCAGACCCGGGAGCGGGCGCGGGAGATCATCGCCCGGTACCCGGCCGACCGGTCCCGGTCGGCGCTG
This sequence comes from Micromonospora sp. A200, assembly GCF_029893845.1. Taxonomy (NCBI): domain Bacteria; kingdom Bacillati; phylum Actinomycetota; class Actinomycetes; order Micromonosporales; family Micromonosporaceae; genus Micromonospora; species Micromonospora sp. A200. The sequence goes on from NZ_JARXXY010000037.1 coordinate 7,738, forward strand.
CTGCCGCTGCTGCACCTGGTGCAGTCCGAGGAGGGCTACGTCTCCCCGGCCGGCGTCGAGTTCTGCGCCGAGGTGCTCGGGCTGAACAAGGCCCAGGTCGGCGCCGTGGCGACCTTCTACACCATGTACAAGCGCAAGCCGACCGGCGACTTCCTGGTCAGCGTCTGCACCAACACCATGTGCAACGTGCTCGGCGGCCAGGAGGTCTACGACACCCTCGCCGAGCACCTGGGCGTCGGGCACGACGAGACCACCGCCGACGGCAGGATCACCCTGGAGCACGCCGAGTGCCTCGCGGCCTGCGACTACGGCCCGGTGATGACCGTCAACTACGACTTCTTCGACGGCGTCGACCCGCAGGGCGCGCTCGGGGTGGTCGAGGAGCTGCGCGCCGGTGGCCGGCCGATGCCGACCCGGGGCGCCCGGCTCTGCACGCTCAAGGAGATGGCGGTGCAGCTCGCCGGTTTCGCCGACGAGCGCGAGGGCGCGGTCGCCGACGGCGGGCCGGGTGAGCCGACCCTGCGCGGCCTGCGCCTGGCCGAGCAGCACGGGATCTCGGTGCCCGGCTTCGACCCGAACACCCCGATCCGGAGCAAGGCCGAGGCCGACCAGGCCGCCGCGCAGGCGAAGGCCGCGGAAGCCGCCAAGGCCGAGCCGGCCAAGGCCCCGCCCGCGAGCGGCAACGGCGCCAAGCCGGGTACGCCCGGCAACGCCGGCACCGGCGAGCCGGCTTCCGCCGCCGCGGCCAGCGGCAGCACCGCCCCGGACGTGAAGGCGCCGGACGACAAGTCGCCGCAGGTGCGTACCGCCGAGACCCGGCAGCCCGACGCGCAGACCGCGGTGCCGGACGCCCCGGGCACCAAGGTCCCGACGGACAACACCGCCCCGGCGCCGCGCGACGCGCAGGAGGCGCAGGCCGCCGGCGTGGCGGCCAACCCGCCGGCCGGCGACGGCAAGCCCGCCGGCGACGAGGCCGGTGCGCAGCAGCGCAACCTCAAGGATGCGGAGGCGGGAGCCAACGCCGGCCCCGCCGTCGCGAGCGAAACGGGGGGCCAGAAGTGACCACGCCTCGGCCGGAGACGCTGGCCAAGCTCACGCCGGTGCTCACCAAGCGCTGGCTGTCGCCGGACGCCTGGCGGATCGGCACCTACGAGAAGCTCGACGGCTACGCGGCGCTGCGCAAGGCGCTCAAGGCGCACCCGGACGACCTGATCCAGCTGATCAAGGACTCCGGCCTGCGCGGTCGTGGCGGCGCCGGCTTCCCCACCGGTCTCAAGTGGGGGTTCATCCCGCAGGGCGACGGCAAGCCGCACTACCTCGTGGTCAACGCCGACGAGGGCGAGCCGGGCACCTGCAAGGACCTGCCGCTGATGACGCACGACCCGCACTCGCTGGTCGAAGGCGTGATCATCGCGTCGTACGCGATTCGGGCCAACCGGGCCTACATCTACATCCGGGGCGAGGCGGTGCACGCCGCGCGCCGGCTGCGCAACGCCGTGCGGGAGGCGTACGCCAAGGGCTACCTCGGGCGCAACATCCAGGGCAGCGGCTTCGACCTCGACCTGGTGGTGCACTCCGGCGCCGGGGCGTACATCTGCGGTGAGGAGACCGCGCTGCTGGACTCGCTGGAGGGCTTCCGGGGCCAGCCCCGCCTGCGCCCGCCGTTCCCGGCGACCCACGGCCTGTACGCCAGCCCGACCGTGGTCAACAACGTCGGCACCATCGCCAGCGTCCCGTACATCGTGCTGGGCGGCGCGGACTGGTGGAAGACCATGGGCACGGAGAAGTCCTCCGGCCCGATGATCTACTCGCTCTCCGGCCGGATCGCCAACCCGGGCCAGTTCGAGTGCTCGATGGGGATCACCCTGCGCGAGCTGATCGAGCTGGCCGGCGGCATGCAGCCCGGGCACAACCTGCGGTTCTGGACGCCGGGCGGCTCGTCGACGCCGCTGCTGACCGCCGAGCACCTGGACGTGCCGCTGGACTTCGAGGGGGTGGCGGCGGCCGGCTCGATCCTGGGCACCACGGCCACCCAGATCTTCTCCGACCAGGACTGCCCGGTCTACGCGACCTACCGGTGGCTGGAGTTCTACCACCACGAGTCGTGCGGCAAGTGCACCCCGTGCCGCGAGGGCAACTACTGGATGGTCCGGGTCTACCGGCGGATCCTCGCCGGTCAGGGCACCCACGAGGACCTGGACACCCTGCTCGACACCTGCGACAACATCCTGGGCCGTTCGTTCTGCGGCCTCGGTGACGGTGCGACCAGCTCGGTGACCTCCTCGCTGAATTACTTCAAGCAGGACTACCTCGACTACATCGAGGGACGTACCGCGCCGAAGCTGTCGGACAAGCAGTTGGTGGGAGCGCACTGATGACTGACGTCGTAAAGGCCCCCGACACCGTCACGCTCACCATCGACGGCGTCGAGGTCACCGCCCCCAAGGGAGCGCTGCTGATCCGGGTCGCCGAGCAGTTGGGCACCGAGATCCCGCGCTTCTGCGACCACCCGCTGCTGGCCCCGGCCGGTGCCTGCCGGCAGTGCCTGGTCGAGGTGGAGGGGCAGCGCAAGCCGGTCGCCTCCTGCACCCAGACCGTCGCCGACGGCATGGTGGTACGCACCCAGCTCACCTCGCCGGTCGCCAAGAAGGCGCAGGAGGGGGTCATGGAGCTGCTGCTGCTCAACCACCCCCTCGACTGCCCGATGTGTGACAAGGGCGGCGAGTGCCCGCTGCAGAACCAGGCCATGTCCACCGGCCGCACCGACTCCCGGTTCCACGAGCACAAGCGGGAGTACGAGAAGCCGATGCCGATCAGCACCCAGGTGCTGCTCGACCGCGAGCGCTGCGTGCTCTGCCAGCGCTGCACCCGGTTCTCCGAGGAGATCGCCGGCGACAAGTTCATCGACCTGATGGGCCGGTCGTCCGCCGAGGAGATCAACATCTACCGGGACGACGCGTACGGCGCGGAGTCCGGCGACGACAGCGGCGACGTGCCGTTCAACTCCTACTTCTCCGGCAACACCGTGCAGATCTGCCCGGTGGGCGCGCTGACCGGCGCGCAGTACCGGTTCCGGGCCCGCCCGTTCGACCTGGTCTCCAGCCCGAGCGTCTGCGAGCACTGCTCGGCCGGTTGCGCCCAGCGCACCGACTGGCGGCGGGGCAAGGTGCTGCGCCGGCTGGCCGGCGACGACCCGGCGGTGAACGAGGAGTGGAACTGCGACAAGGGCCGGTGGGGCTTCCAGTACACCCGCGCCTTCGACCGGCTCAGCACCCCGCTGGTCCGTGACGAGCGCACCGGTGAGCTGCGCGAGGCCTCCTGGAGCGAGGCGCTGACCCGGGCCGCCGAGGGGCTGCGCGACGCCCGGGACTCCGGCCGGGGCACCGCGGTGCTGACCGGTGGCCGGCTGACCGTCGAGGACGCCTACGCGTACGCGAAGTTCGCCCGGGTCGCGCTGCACACCAACGACATCGACTTCCGGGCCCGGCCGGTCTCCCGTGAGGAGGCCGACTTCCTGGCCAGCACGGTCGCCGGGGCCACCGAGGTGACCTACGCCGACGTGGAGAAGGCGCCGGCGGTGGTGCTGGTCGGCCTGGAGCCGGAGGAGGAGTGCCCGATCCTCTTCCTGCGGCTGCGCAAGGCGTACCTGAAGAAGAAGCTGACGGTCTACGCGATCGCCCCGTTCGCCACCCGTGGCCTGGAGAAGCTCGGGGCCAAGCTGGCCCGGGTGGTGCCGGGCGAGGAGGCGAGCGTGCTCGCCGAGCACGACACGGTGGCCGAGGCGCTCAGCGCCGAGGGCGCCATCCTCTTCGTCGGCGAGCGGCTGGCCACCGTGCCGGGCGCGCTCTCCGCCGCGGCGGACGTGGCCCGGCGTACCGGGGCGAAGCTGGCCTGGGTGCCGCGGCGCGCGGGTGACCGCGGCGCGGTCGACGCGGGCTGCCTGCCCAACCTGCTGCCCGGTGGGCGTCCGGTCACCGAGCCGGCCGCCCGCGCCGAGCTCGGCGAGACCTGGGACATCCCGGCCGGGGTGATCCCCAGCCAGGCCGGGCGGGACACCGACCAGATCCTCGCGGCGGCCGCCAACGGCCAGCTCGGCGCCCTGGTGGTGGCCGGCGTGGACCCGGCCGACCTGGCCGACCCGCGCCTGGCCGAGCAGGCCCTGGACGCGGTGCCGTTCCTGGTCAGCCTGGAGCTGCGCAACTCGGCGGTGGCTCGCCGGGCGGACGTGGTCTTCCCGGTCGCCCCGGTGGTCGAGAAGGCCGGCAGCTTCCTGGACTGGGAGGGCCGGCTGCGCACCTTCGAGGCGGTGCTGCACACCGCCGCGATGACCGACGGCCGGGTGCTGGACGCCCTCGCCGCGCAGCTCGACGTCCGGCTGGGCACCGGTGACGTGCCGAGCGTCCGCCGCGAGCTGGGCGGCCTGCCGCCGACCCGGGTCGAGCGCCCGGCCGCGCCGTCCGTCGCACCGGCCGCGGTACCGCAGCCCGGCGCCGGCGAGGCCGTGCTGGCCACCTGGCACCAGCTGATCGACCTGGGCAGCCTGACCGACGGCGACGAGCACCTCGCCGGCACCGCCCGCCCGCCGGTGGTCCGGCTGGGCAAGGGCACCGCCGAGACGCTCGGCGTCGCCGACGGCGACCCGGTGACGGTGGGCACCGACCGGGGGGCGCTGACCCTGCCGGCGGAGATCACCGAGATGCCGGACGGCGTCGTCTGGCTGCCGACCAACTCACCCGGTTCGACCGTCCGGCGCAGCCTCGGCGCGACGTCCGGCGCGGTCGTACGGATCTCCGTCCCCGCCGCCACCGGCACGGCCATCCCGGCCGGGCGGGTCGCGGCGGACGAGACCGGCCGCCCGGGTCCGCTCCTCAACTCCGGGGGTGTCGCATGACCTTCCTCGCGCAGGACCCGACGCTGGCCGACTTCGGCAAGGACCCGTGGTGGCTGGTCCTCGGCAAGATCGTCTTCGCGTTCGTCTTCGGCCTGCTGGCCACGCTGCTCGGCGTCTGGTTCGAGCGGCGGGTCGTCGGCTACATGCAGGTGCGGCCCGGCCCCAACCAGGTCGGCCCGTTCGGCCTGCTGCAGACGCTCGCCGACGGCCTGAAGATGGCCTTCAAGGAGGACATCCTCCCGCGGACCGCCGACAAGGTCGTCTACTTCTTCGCGCCGACCATCTCGGTGATCTGCGCGGTCACCGCGCTGTCGGTGGTGCCGTTCGGCCCGATGGTGAGCATCTTCGGCCACTGGACGCCGTTGCAGGTCACCGACGTGCCGGTGGCGGTGCTGGTCCTGCTGGCCTGCTCCTCGATGGGCATCTACGGCATCGTGCTCGGCGGCTGGGCCTCCGGCTCGACGTACCCGCTGCTGGGCGGCCTGCGCTCCAGCGCCCAGATGATCTCGTACGAGGTCGCGATGGGGCTGAGCATCGTGGCGGTGTTCATGACCGCCGGCACGATGTCGACCAGCGGGATCGTCGCCGCCCAGGCGAACGGCACCCAGCTCAGCATCGGCGGTTTCGACCTCCCGGCCCCCGGCTGGTACGCGATCCTGCTGCTGCCCAGCTTCATCATCTTCTTCATCTCCACCGTCGGTGAGACCAACCGGGCACCGTTCGACCTGCCCGAGGCGGAGTCCGAGCTGGTCGCGGGCTTCATGACCGAGTACAGCTCGCTGAAGTTCGCGCTCTTCATGCTCTCCGAGTACGTCTCGATGGTGACCATGTCCGCGGTCACCACGACGCTCTTCCTCGGCGGCTGGCGGGCACCCGCGCCGATCACCACCTTCTGGGCCGGGGCCAACTCCGGTTGGTGGCCGATGCTCTGGTTCTTCGGCAAGGTGCTGATCCTGGTCTTCGTCTTCGTCTGGCTCCGGGGCACGCTGCCCCGGCTCCGCTACGACCAGTTCATGCGCTTCGGCTGGAAGGTCCTGCTCCCGATCAACCTGGTCTGGATCCTGGTCCTGTCCGGGCTGCGCTCGATCGAGGACTGGCAGTCCCGGGACCGGCTGCTCGCCACCGCCATCGGCGCGGGCGTGCTGCTGCTGGTGACGCTCTTCTGGCCGAGTCGCCGGCCGGAGCGGAAGCCGACCGTGCAGGAACAGGTCAACAGTCGGCCGCACGGCAGCTTCCCGCTGCCCCCGATGGACCTTCAGGTACCACCGAGCCCGCGCACCAAGCGCGTGGTCGCCGAGCGGGAGCCGGCCAACATCGCCGGCTCGGACTCCAGGGAGGTGTGACGTGGGCGCGATCACCGGAACGTTCAAGGGCTTCGGTGTCACCTTCTCGCACATGTTCAGGAAGGTCGTCACCACCGACTACCCGTTCAAGCCGCCGGTGTCGGCGCCGCGCTACCACGGGCGGCACATCCTCAACCGGCACCCGGACGGCCTGGAGAAGTGCATCGGCTGCGAGCTGTGCGCCTGGGCCTGCCCGGCGGACGCGATCTTCGTCGAGGGTGGCGACAACACCGATGAGCAGCGCTTCTCGCCGGGTGAGCGGTACGCCAGCGTCTACCAGATCAACTACGCCCGGTGCATCTTCTGCGGGCTCTGCATCGAGGCCTGCCCGACCCGTTCGCTCACCATGAGCAACGAGTACGAGCTGGCCCGGGACAGCCGGCAGGATCTGATCTTCACCAAGGAGCAGCTGCTCGCGCCGCTGCTGCCGGGGATGGAGCAGCCGCCGCACCCGATGCGGCTGGGTGACAGCGAGAAGGACTACTACGTCGGCGCGCTGACCAACCCGGGCACCTCGGCCGGTGCCGAGCACGCGGCCAACAGCCCGGGTCGGTATCAGGTCGAGGAGCACCCCGGGGTGACCTTCCCCGGCGCGGAGCAGCACGCCCAGCGGGCCGCCGCCGACGGGTCCGCGGCAGGCAAGGGAGCGGGAGCATGACCACGCAGACGGTGCTCGCCGCGGCGGGCCAGGTGTCCGGCGGCGAGGAGGTCACCTTCTGGATCCTCGCCCCGCTCGCGCTGATCGGCGCGATCGGCATGGTCTGGGCCCGCAACGCCGTGCACTCGGCGCTCTGGCTGGTGCTGACCATGCTCTGCCTGGGCGTGTTCTACGTGCTGCAGGCCGGTCCGTTCATCGGCATGGTGCAGATCATCGTCTACACCGGCGCGATCATGATGCTCTTCCTCTTCGTGCTGATGCTGGTCGGCCGGGACGCCTCCGACTCGCTGATCGAGACGCTGCGCGGCCAGCGGGTCGCTGCGGTGCTGCTCGGGCTCGGCTTCGCCGGCCTGGTCGGCACCGGCCTCTACCGGGGGCTCAACGGGGTCACCGCGGTCGGCCTGGAGCAGGCCAACGCCGAGGGGAACGTCCAGGGCATCGCCCGGCTGCTCTTCACCAAGTACGTCTTCGCCTTCGAGCTGACCTCCGCGCTGCTGATCACGGCGGCCGTCGGCGCGATGGTGCTGGCGCACATCGAGCGGCGCCGGGAGGACAAGATGGACCAGGTCGCCACCATGCGGTCCCGGTTCCGCCCCGGCAACTACCCCGGCCCGAAGCCCGGGCCCGGCGTCTTCGCCACCTCCTCCTCGGTGGCCACCCCGGCCCGCCTGCCCGACGGCCGGCTGACCGACCGCAGCACCCCGGCGATCCTTCCGCAGCGGGAGCTGACCGCCGAGGAGACCATGCTGAAGGGGACGGACAAATGACGCCGGACTACTACCTGATCCTCGCCGCCGTGCTCTTCACCATCGGCGCCGTCGGCGTGCTCGTGCGGCGCAACGCGATCGTGCTGTTCATGTGCGTCGAGCTGATGCTCAACGCGGCCAACCTGACGCTGGTCACCTTCAGCCGGATCAACGGTGACCTCAACGGCCAGATCATGGCGTTCTTCGTGATGGTGGTGGCCGCGGCCGAGGTCGTGGTCGGGCTCGCGATCATCATGTCGATCTTCCGGACCCGGCGCTCCGCGAGCGTCGACGACGCCAACCTGCTGAAGTACTGAGGGGCCCTGCGGTGGATGAGATTCTGACGTACGCCCAGGCAGAGCCAACCGGCGCCGTCGCCTACGCTCCGGCTGGTGGCCTGCTGAGCAGCGTCTGGCTGCTGGTGGCGATCCCGCTGGTCAGCGCGGCGATCCTGCTGCTGCTCGGCCGGCGGGCCGACCGCTGGGGGCACTGGCTCGGCGTGGCCGCCATCGGCGCCGCGTTCGTGCTCGGCCTCAGCTACTTCTTCCAGCTCCGCGGCCTGGACAACAAGTCCGTCGAGCTGAGCCTGTGGGACTTCATCACGGTCGGCAACCTGAAGGTGGACTTCGGTCTGCTCTTCGACCCGCTGGCCGCGGTCTTCGTCCTGCTGATCACCGGGGTGGGTTTCCTGATCCACCTCTACGCGGTCGAGTACATGGCGCACGACGAGGGCCGGCGACGGTTCTTCGGGTACTTCAACCTGTTCGTCGCCGCGATGCTGCTGCTGGTGCTCGGCAACAACTACGTGATGCTCTACTTCGGCTGGGAGGGCGTCGGTCTGGCGTCGTACCTGCTGATCTCCTTCTGGTACGGGCGGCCGAGCGCGGCCACCGCCGGCAAGAAGGCGTTCCTGATGAACCGGGTCGGCGACGCCGGCCTGGCGATCGGCATCTTCATCATGTTCGCCACCCTCGGCACCACCCAGTACGACGAGGTCTTCAACGGCGTCGGCGCCCTGGCCAGCGGCACCGTGCTGGCGCTGGGCCTGCTGCTCCTGCTCGGCGCGGCCGGCAAGTCCGGCCAGTTCCCGCTCCAGGCCTGGCTGCCGGACGCGATGGAGGGCCCGACCCCGGTGTCGGCGCTCATCCACGCCGCCACCATGGTCACCGCGGGCGTCTACCTGATCGCCCGGTCCAACCCGATCTTCACCGCCAACGCCACGCTCCAGCTCGTGGTGGTGAGCGTCGGCGCGCTGACCCTGCTGATGGGCTGCGTCATCGGCGCCGCCAAGGACGACATCAAGCGGGTGCTGGCCTGGTCGACGGTGAGCCAGATCGGTTACATGTTCCTCGGCGTCGGACTGGGCGGCGCGGCGTACGCGCTGGCCATCGTGCACCTGCTGGCGCACGGCTTCTTCAAGGCCAACATGTTCCTCGGCGCCGGCTCGGTCATGCACGGCATGAACGACCAGGTGGACATCCGGCGCTTCGGCGGCCTGTCCAAGTACATGAAGGTCACCTGGATCACCTTCATGATGGGCTGGCTCGCCATCATCGGCATGTTCCCGTTCTCCGGCTTCTTCTCCAAGGAGCCGATCATCGTGGCCGCCTTCGAGCGGGAGGGCTGGACGGCCTGGCTCTTCGGCGGCGCCGCGCTGCTCGGCGCCGGGCTGACCGCGTTCTACATGACCCGGCTCTTCGTGCTCACCTTCCACGGGCCGAAGCGGTGGACCGAGGACATCGAGCACCCGCACGAGTCGCCGAAGCTGATGACCATCCCGCTGATCCTGCTGGCGATCGGCTCGGTCGGGGCCGGCTTCCTGCTGGCCACCTCGGTGCCGGACTGGCTGGAGGCCACCGCCGGCCTCGGCGGCCAGGAGGCGGGCCACCACGCGGTGCTGTCGCACGGCGTGATCACCGCGCTGTCGCTGCTGGTCACCGTGCTCGGCGCCGGCCTGGCCTGGATGCTGTTCCGCAACGGCACGGCCACCGCGCCGCAGCCGGCCGGCGTGCTGGTCACCGCGGCCCGGCGCAACCTCTACACCGACGCCTTCAACGAGGCGGTCTTCGAGAAGCCGGGCATCTTCCTCACCCGGGCGCTGGTCTTCCTCGACAACCGGGGCGTCGACGGGCTGGTCAACGGCCTGGCCGCGGCGGTCGGCGGTGGCTCGGGCCGGCTCCGGCGGCTGCAGACCGGCTTCGTCCGGTCGTACGCGACGTCCATCCTCACCGGCGCGCTGCTCGTGATGGCGGCGTTCCTGGCCGTGCAGGCGGGGTGGCTGGCGTGATCGACCTCTTCCCGGCCGCCCCCGCCGGCGGACCACGCAGTGACGACGGAGGTAAGGCCGAATAATGTCCAACTTCCCGTTCCTCTCGGTGCTGACCGTGGCACCGCTGGTCGGCGCCCTGGTGGTGGCCTTCCTGCCGCGTCGCCGGCCGGAACTGGCCAAGCAGGTGGCGTTCGGCTGGTCGCTGCTGGTGCTGGTGCTCTCCGTGGTCATGTGGGTCTCCTTCCAGGCCGACGGCGACCGGCTCCAGTTCCGTGAGTCGTACGCCTGGATCCCGACCTGGGGCGTCAACTTCACCTTCGCCGCCGACGGCATCGCGCTGGTCATGCTGATGCTGATCGCGGTGCTGGTGCCGCTGGTGATCCTGGCCTCCTGGCACGACGCCGAGTCGTCGAAGCGGTCGGTGCCGGTCTACTTCGCCCTGCTGCTGGTCCTCGAGTGCACGATGATCGGCGTCTTCGCCGCCGCCGACGTCTTCCTGTTCTACGTGTTCTTCGAGGTCATGCTGGTGCCGATGTACTTCCTGATCGGCAGCTACGGCGGCCACCAGCGGCAGTACGCGGCGGTGAAGTTCTTCCTCTACTCGCTCGTCGGCGGGCTGTTCATGCTCGCCGCGGTGATCGGCCTCTGGGTGGTCGGCGGGAAGACCTTCGACTGGCAGGCGCTGACCCAGGTGGACATCTCCACCGGCACCGAGCGCTGGCTCTTCCTCGGCTTCTTCCTCGCCTTCGCGATCAAGGCGCCGTTCTTCCCGTTCCACACCTGGCTGCCGGACGCCGGTGGCGCCGCCCCGGCCGGGGCCGCCGCCCTGCTGGTGGGCGTGCTCGACAAGGTCGGCACCTTCGGCATCCTGCGCTACTGCCTGCCGCTGTTCCCCGAGGCGTCGAAGTGGTTCGCCCCGTGGGCGCTGGCGCTGGGCCTGATCGGCATCATCTACGCGGCGCTGCTCGCGGTCGGCCAGTCCGACCTGAAGCGGCTGGTGTCGTACACGTCGATCGCGCACTTCGGCTTCATCGGCGTCGGCATCTTCGCCTTCACCACCCAGGCCGGCACCGGCGCGGTGCTCTACATGCTCAACCACGGCCTCGCCACCGGCCTGCTCTTCCTGGTGGTGGGCATGCTGATCGCCCGCCGCGGCTCGGCCCTGATCAAGGACTTCGGCGGGGCGGGCAAGCTGGTGCCGCTGCTGGCCGGGGTGCTCTTCTTCGCCGGTCTGGCCTCCCTGGCCCTGCCCGGCACCGCGCCGTTCGTCTCCGAGTTCCTGGTGCTGATCGGCACCTTCACGGTGAACAAGCCGGTCGCGGTGATCGCCACGCTCGGCATCATCCTGGCCGCCGCGTACGTGCTCTGGATGGTGCAGCGCACCACGCAGGGCACGCTCAACCCGGAGCTGACCGAGGTCGAGGCCATGCGCCGTGACCTCAGCCTGCGCGAGAAGGTCGTGGTCGCACCGCTGATCGCCCTGATCGTGCTGCTCGGCTTCTACCCCAAGCCGGTCACCGACGTCATCAACCCCGCCGTCCAGGCGACCATGAACGACGTCGGCCGGACCGATCCCGCCCCGACGGTCGGCAGCGTCCAGGAGGCCGCAAAATGACCGAGCTGAAGTTGCCGTCGATCGACTACGCGGCCCTCGCTCCGATCCTGATCATGCTGGGCGTCGCCCTGCTCGGCGTGCTGGTGGAGGCCTTCGTGCCGCGCCGCCGGCGACACGTCGTGCAGCTCTCGCTCGCCCTGCTGGCGGTGCTCGCCGCGCTGGTGATGACGGTGCTCAACGCCGACGACCGGCTGCTCACCGCCGGTGGGGCGATCGCGGTGGACGGCCCCACGCTCTTCCTCCAGGGCGCCATCCTGGTGCTCGCCGCGATGGCCCTGCTGCTGATCGGTGACCGCACGGTGGAGCGCGGCGGGGCGTTCGTCGCCCAGGCCGCGGTCACCGCCGAGTCGGCCGACGACCGGCGGCAGGCCGAGGGGAGCAACGGCGCCACCGAGGTCTACCCGCTGACCACCTTCGCGATCGGCGGCATGCTGATCTTCGTGGCGGCGAACGACCTGCTGACCATGTTCATCGCGCTGGAGGTCTTCTCGCTCCCGCTCTACCTGCTCTGCGCGCTGGCCCGTCGCCGGCGGCTGCTGAGCCAGGAGGCGGCGATGAAGTACTTCCTGCTCGGGGCGTACGCGTCGGCGTTCTTCCTGTTCGGCGTGGCGCTGATCTACGGCTTCACCGCCGGCATCCCGGGCCGGTCGGCCGGCGTCGACTTCGCCACCGTGCACGCCGCGGTGAAGGAGTCACCCGCCAGCGAGGTGCTGCTCTTCGCCGGGATGGCGCTGCTCGCCATCGGCCTGCTCTTCAAGGCCGCCGCCGCGCCGTTCCACGTCTGGACCCCGGACGTCTACCAGGGCGCCCCGACGCCGGTCACCGGCTTCATGGCGGCCTGCACCAAGGTGGCCGCCTTCGGCGCCCTGCTGCGGGTGTTCCACGTGGCGTTCGCCGACGCGGCCTGGGACTTCACCCCGGTCCTCGGGGCGGTCGCGGTGCTCACCATGCTGGTCGGCGCGGTGCTGGCGGTCACCCAGACCGACATCAAGCGGCTGCTGGCGTACTCCTCGATCGCCAACGCCGGCTACCTGCTGGTCGGCGTGCTCGCGCCGACCGGCGAGGGCGTCTCCGGCACGATGTTCTACCTGGCCGCGTACGGCTTCTCGGTGCTCGCCGCGTTCGCCGTGGTGACCCTGGTCCGGGACGCGGACGGCGAGGCCACCCACCTGTCCCGCTGGGCCGGGCTGGGCCGCCGGTCGCCGTTCTACGCCGGGATCTTCACCTTCATCCTGCTGGCCTTCGCCGGTATCCCGCTGACCAGCGGCTTCACCAGCAAGTTCGCGGTCTTCGGCCCGGCGCTGGAGAGCGGCCACGCCTGGCTGGTGGTGGCCGGCGTGCTGACCAGCATGGTGCTGGCCTTCCCGTACCTGCGGGTCGTGGTGATGATGTGGCTCTCCGAGCCGGGCGAGAGCACCCCGACCGTCGCCGTGCCGGGCGGGTTGACCGCGACCGCGCTCATGATCGGCGTGGTGGCCACCCTGGTCCTGGGCGTGGCCCCGGCTCCGCTGCTCGACCTGGCCACGGACGCCGCAGCGTTCGTGCGGTGACACGTCGGCCCGAGGGCGCGGGGCCGGTGCGCGACGGCGCGCCGGCCCCGCGCCTGTATCCCCGCTCCGGAGCAGGTCGAACGGGTGTGGCATGGTTGAAGGCGTGGTGATTCCGGCTGGCGAGCGTTCAGGCGTCGTCGGCTCCGGCGGTCGTCGGAGCCGGGCGGGCACGAGTCAGGTCGGCGCGCTCGGGGTGCATCTCACCGATCCGCGCGTCGAGGCCTCCGTGCTGGGCGTGCTCGACGGCGTCGAGGCCGAGCTGCGGGCCAGTGTGGCCAGCGCCGATCCGTTCGTCACCGAGGCCGCCCGGCACCTGGTGGAGGCCGGCGGCAAGCGGTTCCGGCCGCTGCTGGTGGCGCTGGGGGCGCAGTTCGGCGACCCGGCGGACGCGCAGGTCGTCCCGGCCGCCGTGGTGATGGAGCTCACCCACCTGGCGACGCTGTACCACGACGACGTGATGGACGAGGCCGCCGTGCGGCGGGGCGCCCCGAGCGCCAACTCCCGCTGGACCAACTCGGTGGCGATCCTGGTCGGCGACTACCTCTTCGCCCGCGCCGCGGATCTCGCCGCCGACCTGGGCACCGAGGCCGTCCGCCTTCAGGCGCGCACCTTCGCCCGCCTGGTGCACGGCCAGATCGCCGAGACCGTCGGCCCCCGGGCCGGCGAGGACCCGGTGGCGCACTACCTGCACGTGATCGCCGAGAAGACCGGCTCGCTGATCGCCACCTCGGCCCGCTTCGGCGGCATGTTCGGCGGGGCGTCGGCGGAGCACACCGAGGCCCTCGCGGGCTACGGCGAGACCATCGGGGTCGCCTTCCAGCTCTCCGACGACCTGCTCGACATCGCCAGCGAGTCGGTGCAGTCGGGCAAGACGCCCGGCACCGACCTGCGCGAGGGCGTGCCGACGCTGCCGGTGCTCTACGCCCGGGCGGCCGACGACTCCGACGCGGCCTCGGTGCGGCTGCGGGAGATCCTGGCCACCGGTCCGCTGGTCGACGACGCCCTGCACGCTGAGGCGCTCGGCCTGCTCCGTGAGTCCCCGGCGCTCAAGCGGGCCCGGGAGACCGTCCGCAGCTACGCCGAGGACGCCCGCGCCCAGCTCGCCCCGCTCCCGCAGAGCCCCGCCCGTGGCGCCCTCGAATCCCTCTGCGACTACATCGCCGACCGCACCAGCTGACCGCTCCCGCCCGGGAGCCGCTCCACCGGTCGATCACGAGGTGGACCGCACCTGCCGAACCACCTCGACCTGAGGTCAACCGGTCGCAGGTCAGGGGGTGCGGGTCAGCATCCGGCTGCCGAGCAGCATGAACGCGGCGGCGGCCAGCATCGCGACGGCGGCGGTGAGCCACATCGCCGGATAGCCGGCCGCGCTGGCGGTCGCGCCCAGGGCGAGCGGGCCGAGACAGCCGCCGGCGTACACCCCGGTCTGGGTGATCGAGGTGGCGGCGGCCGGGGCCTGCGGGTGCAGCCGGACCACCGCGAAGTTCATCAGCCCCGGCCACGCCCAGCCCAGGCCGAAGCCGAGCACCACGCCGACCACCAGCGGCACCGCGCCGGCCAGGGCGAGCAGCCCCAGCCCGGCCGCGCCGACGACCAGCATCCCGGCGATCACCGCCACGTGCCCCTCGGCCCGCCGGTCGGCGAGCCAGCCGGCCCCGATCCGGGCGGTGACGCAGACCGCGCTGCCCAGCGTGAGGGTCAGCCCGGCCAGCCCCGGCGCGAGGCCGCGCGCCACCGACGAGTCCACCACGAAGGTGCCCAGCGCGTTGGCGGCCGCCGCGGCGAGGGTCGCCGCCACACCGACCACCACCAGGGCCGAGGTGACCCGCCCGCCGCGCGCCCCGGCAGCCTTCCCGGCCGGTCCGGGCTGCCCCGGGGGTACGGCGGGCAGGGCGGCCAGGGCGGCCCCGGCGGCAGCCACGAACGCCCAGCGCCAGCCGGCGGTGAGTGCGATGGTGGGCACCGCCGCGCCGGCCAGCAGCGTGGAGACCGGAATGGCCGCCTGCTTCACCCCGAAGGACAGGCCCTGCCGCCGGGCCGGCACGTGCCGGGCCAGCGCCGCGTTGCTGGCGAGCTGCCCGAGCGCGTTCGCCGCGGCGCTCAGCCCGAGCAGGGCCACCAGCACCGGGTACGACCGGGCCAGCACCGCGATGGCGAACAGGCAGCCGGCGGCCAGCAGGATGCCGGCCCGGGCCACCACCGCCGGGCCGTACCGCTCGACCAGCCGGCCGGACGGCACCGAGGCCAGCGCGCTGATGCCGAAGTAGACCGAGACGGCCAGACCCAGACCGGCGGGGGAGAAGCCGAGATCGTCACCCATCTGCACGGCCAGGCCGCCGACGAGGAACACCGGCAGTACCGAGGCGACGGTGGTGGCGATGGCGCCGGCGCCGGCCCGCAGCGGGGCAACGGCGGGCGGGCTGGGCGAGGGAGTGAGCGCGGTGTCGGTCATCGTCTGGTCAACCTACGTGAGCCCAGCTCACGGGCGCCCGGCGTGTCGCAGCGATACACGCCACTCGCGGTCTGATCTGGAATCCTCGACCCGAACGGGCGTTCCGTCCCTGGGCGGTTTTTCATATGGTGTAAGTCCCCGGCTGCGGAGGTGGTTGTGCGCGACCCCCTGGCGGAGCCTTCGGATCTCATCCGGAGCGTCTCCCGCGCGCTACGCGTGCTCGAGTCGGTCGGTCGTGCCCCCAAGGGGTTGACCGTCAAACAGATCGCCCGGCGGTGCGAGCTGACCGTCGCGACGACGTACCACCTGGTCCGCACCCTCGCCTACGAGGGCTACGTGATCCGGCGGGAGGACGGCACCTACATCGTGGGGCTGGAGGTCGCCGACCGGTACCGGGAGCTGGTGACCGCCTTCCGGGGGCCGCCGGCGGTCGGGGAGACGCTGCGCCGGGCCGCCGCCGACACCGGCTGGAGCCACTACCTCGGCCGATTCGTGGGCGGGCAGGTGGCGGTCACGGCGGTCGCCGAAGGGCCGCGCTCGCCGCACCTGGAGGACCTGGTCCCCGGCTTCGACGAGGGGGCGCACGCCACCGCGCTCGGCAAGTGCCTGTTGGCCACCCTCACCACCGAGCAGCGCTTCCGCTACCTGCGCGAGTACGGCATGCGCCCGTTCACCACGGCCACCCTGACCACCGTCGAGGCGTTCGAGGCGGACCTGGCCGCCGGGGACCGGCGCGGCATGCAGCTGGAGCTGGGGCAGTTCCGGCAGGGGGTGGCCTGCGCGGCGGTGCTGGTCACCCCGGACAAGGACATGGAACGCCGCGTCGCGCTGGCCTGCGCCCTGCCGGCCAGCGAGATGATGACCTCGGCCCGGGTGGTCCGGGCCAAGCTGCTCACCGTCGCCCGCGCCGTCGCCGACGGCATCGCCGCCGACGCCTGACCCCCCGGCCCGCCCTGCGCGTGCGCGGCCGGCCCGGCGTTGATCGACTGCGATTCGCCGAACTGGCGGCATCCCACCGCAGCCGATGCCGCCATGTCGCCGAAACGGAGTCGATCGACCCCTGACCTGGACGTCGGAAGGGCCCCGTCCCTGGCGGGGAGCGGGGCCCTTCGACCGGTGGCCCGGCGCCGGGCCACCGAGGGGAACGTCAGCTGCCGATCGGGCCGCCGTCCAGCCGCCAGGTGACGACCACGCCCGGCTTGGCGTAGTCGCCGTCCGGCCAGGTGGACGCCGGCTTCTCCACGGAGGCGCCGGTGATCTCACCGGGGTGCTGCACGGCCACGAAGACCGAGCGGTTGTCGCCGGTGATGAACGGCCCGCAGGTCTCCGCGCCGACCGGCACGGTGAGGAACTGCTTGAGGTGCCCCCGCTCCGGACCCTCGACCGCGGTGGCGAAGAGGCCGTCGTTGCTGCCCAGCGCGTTGCCGTCGGTGGAGATCCAGAGGTTGCCGGCGGCGTCGAAGGCGACGTTGTCCGGGCAGGAGATCGGCGAGACCTTGGTCTTGTCGTACCCGGCGAAGTAGGTCGACGGGTCGGTCGGATCGCCGGCGACGATCGGCAGCGACCAGGCGAAGCTCTCCGCCGTGTTGTCGCTCCGATCCTCGACCAGCTCCAGGATCTGGCCGTGCTTGTTGAGGTTGCGCGGGTTGGCCTCGTCGGCCGGCGCCTTGCCGGGCTTGCCCCGGTCGGTGTTGTTGGTCAGCGCCACGTACACCTTGCCGGTGAGTAGGCTCGGCTCGACGTCCTCCGGCCGGTCCATCTTGGTCGCGCCGACCTTGTCCCCGGCGAGCCGGGTGAAGGTGAGCACGTCCGCGGCGGTCATCCCGTCGACGTACGAGCGGTTGCCGCTGACCAGCTTGATCCACCGGCCCCGGCCGTTGAACGCGCCGTCGGCCGGGAGCTTGCCCGAGCCGTCGATCTCGGCGGCGCTGGTCTGCTCGAACTGCGCCACGTAGAGGGTGCCGGACTCCAGCAGGGTCAGGTTGTGCTTGCGGGCCACCCACGAGTCGCCCGGCAGGAACTTCTTGTCGGAGACGAACTTGTAGAGGTAGTCGAAGCGCTCGTCGTCGCCCATGTACGCGACCACGTGCCCGCTCTTCGCCACGATGACGTTGGCGCCCTCGTGCTTGAACCGGCCCAGCGCGGTGTGCTTGCGCGGGCGGCTCTCCGGGTCGAACGGGTCGATCTCCACGATCCACCCGAAGCGGTGCGCCTCGTTCGGGTGCTTCGCCAGGTCGAAGCGCTCGTCGGCCCGCTCCCACTTCCGGCTGCCGCTGAGGTAGCGGGCGGTGGTGGTGATGCCGTAGCGGGCCAGTTTCGGCTTCAGCTCCTCCGGGGCGGCGTCCGCCCCGACGAAGTACTGGTTGAAGTTCTCCTCGCCGGAGAGGACCGTGCCCCACGGGGTGACCCCGCCGGCGCAGTTGTTCAGCGTGCCGACGACCGTACGGCCCTTCGGGTCGGCGGCGGTGCGCAGCCAGGCCGAGCCGGCGGCCGGGCCGGTCAGCTCGAACTTCGTGCCCAGCGCGGTGACCCGCCGGTTGTACGGCCGGCGGCCGCCCGCGACCGGACGCCACTGCCCGGTGCCGTCGACCCGCTCCAGCTCCACCACGGACATGCCGTGCGCGGCCATCGCGGTGCGCAACTGCTCCACGGTCAGCGCGTCCAGGCCCATGAAGCCGGGGAACATCAGGTCCTCGTTGGTGTACTCGTGGTTGACCACGAGCAGCGCCCGCCGGCCCCGCCGGTCCAGCGGCAGCACCCCGACGAAGTCGTTGTTGTAGCCGAACTGCTTCGACTGCGCGGCGGCGTTCTGCCCGTGCAGGTCGAACTCGGGGGCGCCGGGGACCACCGGGTCGCCCCAGCGGATGACCACCGCGTGGTCGTACCCGTTGGGGACGACCAGGGTGTCGAGCTGGTTCGGCGGGATCGGCTTGAAGGTCAGCGCGCCGGTGGACGGCTGCGGGCGGCCGAAGTCGGTCACCTCGGGCACGACCGGCGTGCCGGGGGCGGCGGCGGCCGGGGCGGCCCCGGCGAGCGCGCCGGCGGCCGCGCCGCCGAAGCCGAGCACCAGCGCGCCGACCGCGCCGGCCCGGACCACGCCGCGCCGGGACACCTCGGCCTCCACCAGGTCCCCGAAGTACGCGTTGTCGGAAGAATTGGGCACCGGGTGGTCGCAGGCGTTGCCGCACCGGTACAGACAGGTCATCGCATCGCGGCTGCCGTGGCGGGTGGCGCCCAGCAGGGGGAGCAGCCGGGGACGGTCGCTCATTTCAGGAGCCTCCTGGAAGCAAGGTCGGTGGCACGCCGGATCACCCGATCGACGTGCGTACCGGCCGGAGGCTGCCAGGGCGCGGTGAGCGGTCGCCGGACTCGGTGTGAACCGGATGTGAACAGCGGTCGCAGGTGAACCGATCCGCGTCACGGCGCGTATCCACGGGCGAACGCATTCGCCGCACTCGCCGCGGAGAGCGAGGGGATCACCATCAGCGACCACGACGCCCAACTGCTGCGCGCGCTGCACGACGAGCACGCGGAGGCGCTGTACGCGCACGCGCTCCGACTGGTCAACGGCGACCGTACCCGGGCGGAGGACCTGGTGCAGGAGACCCTGCTGCGGGCCTGGCGCCACCCCGAGTCGCTCGACCCGCGGCGCGGCTCCGTCCGGGCCTGGCTCTTCACCACGGCGCGGAACCTGGCGATCGACGCCTGGCGGCGCCGGTCCACCCGGGTCGGTGAGGTGTTCACCGACGAACTGCCCGAGCCGCCGGAGGCGGTCGACGAAGCGGAGCGCGCGGTGGAGGCGTGGACCGTCGCCGAGGCCCTGAACCGGCTCAGCCCCACCCACCGGGAGGTGCTGGTCGAGTGCTTCTACCAGGGCCGTTCGGTGGCCGAGGCCGCCGCCCGGCTGGGAGTGCCACCGGGGACGGTCAAGTCCCGCACGCACTACGCGCTGCGCTCACTACGGTTGGTCCTGGCCGAGATGGGGGTGACCGGATGACCCGCTGCGAGTTCGCGCACGACGACGGCGCGTACGTGCTGGGCGCCCTCGCTCCCGGCGACCGCGCCGCCTACGAGCGGCACCTGGCCGATTGTGCGGCGTGCCGGGAGGCGGTCGCCGAGATCGCCGTGCTGCCCGGGCTGCTCGGCCGGCTCGACCCGGCCGCGCTGGACGAGTTCCTGCCCCCGCCGCAGGAGCCGAACCGGGTGCCCGCGCTGCTCGCCGCCGCCCGGGACCGCCGGCGCCGGGAGCGGTCCGGCGCGCGCCGACGGTACGCGCTGACCGCCCTGGCCGCCGCCGCGCTCGCCCTGGTCGTGGGTGTCGGGGGCGCGGCCGTGCTGCGTCCTCCCACACCGCCCGGGCCGACCGTCCAGGCGGTGCGGATGGTCGCCATGCAGCCGGTGGCGGCGAAGGCCCCGGTGCACGCCGAGATCGGGTTGACCGGCACCGACTGGGGCACCGAGGTCACCATGCGCTGCGGGTACGACGCGACCGCCGGCTACGGCAAGGCGTACACGTTCCGGCTGGTGGCGCACGGCCCGGACGGCGCCACGGAGCAGATCGGCTCCTGGCTGGCCGCGCCCGGCGACGAGGTGCGCCTCAGCGGCGCGACCCGCTTCACCGACGCGGAGCTGGTCCGGCTGGAGTTGGTCCGCGCCGACGGCACCGCCGTGCTGGGCTACGACGTGCGCTGAGTTCCGGTCACCGTGTGGCGGCGGTGGCCGGGACCGGGGTGCGGGCGGCGGCCCGGGTGCGGCGGGTGTGCCGGACCGCGTCGACGGTGAAGACGATCAGCGCCACCCAGACCAGCGCGAAGCCGGCCAGCCGGGCCGGCGGCATCGGCTCGTGGAAGATCAGCACCCCGCAGCCGAGCTGGAGGATCGGCGCGAGGTACTGCAACATGCCCAGGCCGGACAGCGGAAGCCGGTTGGCCGCGCCGGCGAAGAGCAGCAGCGGGACGGCGGTGGCCGCGCCCGCGAGCACCAGCAGCAGGGTGTGCCCGAGCGAGACGTGCCCGAAGGTCGACTCGCCGCGCCGCGCCAGCCACCCGAGGTACGCCAGGGCGGGCAGCGCCAGCACCGCGGACTCGACGAAGAGCCCTTCCGCGGCGGGCAGCCCGAGTCGCTTCTTGACCAGGCCGTACCCGGCGAAGCTGAACGCGAGCGTCAACGCCAGGTACGGCAGCCGGCCGTAGTCGACGGTGAGCACGACCACGGCCGCCGCGCCGACGCCGAGCGCCGCCCACTGCGCCGGGCGCAGCCGCTCGCGCAGCACGAAGACGCCGATCAGCACCACGACGAGCGGGTTGATGAAGTACCCCAGCGCCGTCTCCACCACCCGGTCGGAGTTGACCCCGTAGATGTAGGTGCCCCAGTTCACCGCGATCAGCGCGGCCGCGACGACGATGGCGGCCAGCGTCCGGGGGCGGCGGGCCAGCGCGCGCAGGAAGCCGATGTTGCGCATCGCGGCCAGCAGCAGCGCGACGAAGACCACCGACCAGACGATCCGGTGGGCCAGGATCTCCACCGGTCCGGCCGGGCGCAGCAGCTTCAAATAGATCGGGAAGAAGCCCCAGAGCAGGTACGCGCCGAAGCCGTACAGGTAGCCGAGCCGGACTGGATTCACCCCTCCACCGTAAGGGGCGCGGCGGGTGGGTGTTCCTTTCCGGTGACCGGCTTCACCGGACGGTGGTCCAACTCCATCCAGCGGCCCGGCTCGACCGGGGCGAAGCCGACCTTCGCGTACACCCCGTGGGCATCGAGGGTGGCCAGCAGGATCCGGCGCACCCCCAGCCCGGCCAGGTGGTCCCGGACGGCGGTGGCCAGCCAGGTCCCCAGCCCGCGACCGCGCTCAGACGGCGCGACGTAGACGTCGCAGAGCCAGGCGAAGGTGGCCCCGTCCGTGATCACCCGGGCCACCGCCACCTGCTCGCCGGCGGCGTAGACGCCGTACGGGATCGAGCCGGCGAAGGAGGCCGCCACCGTCTCCCGGCTCCGGCCGAGCGCCCAGTACGCGTCGGTGGAGAGCCAGCGGTGCACCCGGTCGAGGTCGATCCGGTCGGGGTCGGTGCTGAGCAGGTAGCCGTCGTCGCGGGTCAGCGTGAACACCCCGGCCACGCTAGCCGGGACGCCCCCGGCCCGCGCCAGCCAATTCCCGGCCACTGGCCGCCGTTCCCGCCCGGGCGTCGCGCCTGCGCGTCCCGCCCGGGCGTCGCAGGGGTCAGTCGCGGTCGAGAATGGCGCCGAGGATCCAGGTCACGATGCTGACGAAGAGCGCGCCGAGCACCGCCTCGGGCCAGAAGCTGTCGACGTGGAAGGGCAGCCCGGCCTCGCCGGCGATCCAGCTCGTCAGCAGGAACAGCAGGCCGTTGACCACCAGCGCGATCAGGCCGAGGGTCAGCAGGTAGAAGCCGCAGCCGACGGACTTGATGACCGGCTGGAGCACCGCGTTGACCACGCCGAAGATCACCGCCACCAGCAGTAGCGTGGTGACCGTCTCGACGGCCGAGTCGGAGTCCAGGGTGATGCCCGGGATGAGCAGCGTCGCCAGCCAGAAGGCGGCCGCGGTGGAGCCGAGCCGGATCAGAAGGCCCTTCAGAAAACCCATGGCGGGGATCGTGCCACGCACGGCCCACTCGGGGAACCCTCCGCGTACCCCGGCTTCAGCGACGGGCCGGCCGGCCGATCAGCTGCGACTCGATCGGGGTGGGCGAGAGCAGCGCCCAGCGCAGCGCCCGGCGGTTGACCACCGCCACCATGTCGTCCCGGATCCGGGTCAGCCACTCCGCCGATCCGCCGAGCCCGAGCGCCGCGCCGGCCAGCACCGCCTCCCGCTGGTCCAGCGGTTGCAGCACCGCCAGGTCGGCCCGGCCCAGGGTGTCCGCGTCGGCCGCGGTCAGCTCGTCCCGGACCACCAGGGTCGCCCGCCAGGCCGGTCCCGGCCCGCGGTCGTCGGCCGCCGCGCCCGCGTCGACCACCAGCAGCAGGGGACACAGCGGCGAACCGGGCGCCCCGCCCAGCGGGCGGCCCGGCGGGAGGACCGCGATGCCGCCCCCGGTGCCGCCGACTCCCCGCACGAACGGTTCCCAGGCCCGGGGCCGGCCGGTGCGCACCGCCACCCGGGCGCCGAGCGCCATCGCCCGCAGCACCAGCAACTGCGCCGCGCGGACCCCGCCGACGAGCACCAGCCGGGTGCCCTCGGCGCGGAACATTCGGACGGTCACCGCGCCGCCGTGCCGGTTGGCGCCGACCATCAGCCCGGCGTCGCCGAGGGACAGCTCCAGCGGCTCCGGGTCCGGGCCGGGCGCCACCGGGCCGGCGGCCACCGCCAGCGGCAGCGTGGCGGCCAGGGCGGCGAGCTGCGCACCGTCGAGCCGGCGTACCTCGCCGCCGGCGTCGACGACGAGCCGGTGCAGCGCCTGGCCGGCCAGGGCCAGCTCGTCGGGCGTCCGGGCGGTGAGGCGTACCGTCAGCTCGGCCGGCACCGGCGCGGCGTCGGCGGCGGTGCGCGGACCGGCGCAGAGCGACACGCTGGTCGCCGTGGCGGGCAACGCCAGCAGCCGGGGCACCAGCCGCCGGCCCAGCTCGGTGCCCGGGTCGGGCCAGCGGGCCAGCCGGAAGCCGGCCTGGAGCAGGTCGGCGGAGCGCACCGCGGGCCAGGTCTCCCGGGTCGGCCGGCCACCGTCGTGGTGGGCCAGTTCCCCGAGTACGCGCAGCGCCGCGTGCTCGCCGAGCGGCCGGGCGCCGACCGGTCCGAGCCGGCGGACCAGCCGGCGTACGGTGCCGGACAGGGCCCGGCGCAGCTCCTCGTCCGACCAGCCGTCCACCCGCAGCGCCCGGACGGCGAGCAGCGCCCGCTCCTGGCCCGGCAGCCGTCCCTCGGTCAGCTGCCGGTACGACGTCCCCGCCGTCCCGCCCGCCGCGCCGGGCGCCGGGGCCGGGGCGGCGTGCAGCAGGAGCTGGACCCGCAGCGGCGGGTGCTCGGTCGTGGCGGGCGGCAGCAGCGCGGCCGGCCCGGGCAGCGCGCGTGGGCCGTCGCCGAGCAGGTCGCCGGGATCGCCCAGCTCGATCAGGGCGGTCAGCCCGGCGGCGTCGTCGATCACGGCGGCGGGCCGGCCGGCCAGCTCCACCGACCGCACCACGGCGCCGGGGAGCACCAGGTCCAGCAGCGCGGCCGGACCGGCGGCCGGGGCGAGCAGCCGTCGGCGGGTGGCGTAACCGACGCCGGTGCCGAGCCACTCGAACAGCCACCGGCCGCGCCAGCGCACCCAGGCCGTGGCGAGCAGCAGCCCGGCGGCGAGCAGGACGAGCGCGAGCACTGCCGCGCCCCGGCCGACGGCCGCGACCGGCAGCGCCAGCGCGACCTGCGCGGCCACCACCTGACCGGCGCGGACGGCGGTCGACCGGGGGGCGGGAACCGCGTTCCACTGTGGCGGGAGGGGCTGGCGGTGGGCCGGCCGTGCCGTCGTGCTCGCCGTCACCGCGTCTCCTCCGCTCGACGTGTCGGGCCGCCAGGTCGCCGCCGGACCACCGGTGCGCACCGTACCGCGACGGCGACGTGACCCATGGTAAGGGGAGTCGCCGGTGCCGGTTGTCCACAGGGGAGGGCGAGGGGGTAGCACAACGGCGATCGGGCCGCTACCGTCAGCGACGAGTTCGGCTGACCGTCGCCGCCGTGGGCCCCGCCCCGAGGCGTCCATGGATCGTCCGGCGGCAGCCACGACGGAGAGACGAGGTGACGTCCGGGTGGCCCAGACCCAGGCAGAAGCCGCGGTGATGCAGCAGACCGCCGCGAAGTTCGAGCAGGTGGACCAGTCGCTGCAGAGCATGCTCAGCGGCCTGATGGCCGAGCTGGAGGTGTTGCAGCAGGCCTGGCGCGGCGCCGGTGGCCGCTCGTTCGAACAGGTCAAGCAGCAGTGGTCGCAGGACCAGGCGACGTTGCAGCGCGCCCTGCGGGAGACCGCGTCGGCGATCCGCACCGCCGGCCGGCAGTACGACGTCTCCGACGACGAGGCGGCCAGCCGGGTCTCCGGCACCAACCGCGGCATCCAACTGCCGCTGTAACCACACCCAGGGGGAGGAGCATCCGATGGACCACGGTGTCCTGGTCGTCAACTTCGCCGCGCTGCAACAGGCCAGCGCGGACATCCAGAAGGCGTTGAACACGCTCGACTCGCAGCTCGGCCAGCTGGAGCGCGACGCCGCCCCGCTGGTGGCGAGCTGGGCCGGCGAGGCGCAGCAGGCGTACGAGCAGCGGCAGGCGCGGTGGCGGTCCGCCTCGCAGGACCTGCAGACCATGCTGCGCGACATCAAGCTCGCGGTGGACGACTCCGCCACCGACTACCTCGACACGGAGAAGAAGAACGTCGGCCTGTTCCAGTGAGCCCGGCCGCACGGCGGCGCCCGACGATCCCGTGGGCGCCGCCGTCGCCGTGTCCGGCCACCGGTGGGTCAGGCCGGTCCGGCCGGGCGCCAGCCCCGCCCGGCGCCGCGCGGCAGCACCAGGGTCAGCAGCACCGCCGCCACCACGGCCGCGCCGGTGACCCCGGCGACCAGCAGGGCCCGATCCCGTGCCGCCGCGCGTCGCGCCCGCTGGGCCAGCAGCGCCGGATCGGGCCGGTCCGCCGGCAGGGCCGCCGCCCCGCGCGCCCCCGCCGTCGCGGCCGCCCCGGTCTCGGTGACCGCCCGGTACGGGTTCAGCACGCCCGCGCCGTACCCGCCCCGACCGTCGCCCGGCGCCGGGTCGGTGGTGCCGACGATCCGCCGCGCCACCTCCGTCGCGCTCAGCTCGGGCCGGTACTGCCGGACCAGCGCCGCGGTGGCGGCCACGAAGGGCGTGGCGTAGCTGGTGCCCTCGGCCCGGTGGTGCCCCTGCTCCGGCGCGGCCATCAGCACGTCGCTGCCGGGCGCCACCAGGTCGACGTAGGAGCCGGTCTGGGAGAAGGTGGCGCGGGTGCCGTCCGGGGAGATGGCGCCGACCCCGAGCACCCCGTCGTACGAGGCCGGGTACGGGCGCGGGTCGCCGCTGTCGTGCAGGTTGCCGGCGGCGGCCACCACCACCACGTCCCGGCGCACCGCGTAGCTCACCGCCTCCCGGACGGCCGGGTTGTCCGCGTACAGCACGACGGAGAGGTTCAGCACGTCGGCGTCGTGGTCCACCGCCCACCGGATGGCCCGGGCGAAGTCCGCCGCGCCGACCGTGCGCCCCGACTCCCGTCCCTCGACCACCTGCTGCTCGCTCACCCGTACCGGCAGGATCCGGGCCCGGGGTGCCAGCCCGTGGAAGGCGACGCCGTCGACGGACGCGGCCGCGATGATGCTGGCCACCCCGGTGCCGTGACCGGCGCAGTCGCGGGTGCCGTCGCCGCCCGGGTCGAGGAAGTCCGTGCCGTCGAGCACCCGGCCGCGCAGTTGCGGGTGCCGCCGGTCGACCCCCGAGTCGATCACCGCGACGGTCACTCCCGCGCCGGTGGCCAGCGGGACCAGCCGTTCCGGGGCGTACCGGCGCTGGGCCCACGGGACGCCGGTGACCGAGCGGGCCGGGGCGAGCGGGGCGGAGCAGGCCGGCGCGGCGGCCCGGGCGGGGGTGGCCGACGACACGGCGAGCGCCGGTAGGCCGGTCAGCAGGACCGCCGCCAGGCCGGCGAAGGTCGACCGCGCGCTGGGCCGGTACATCGACCGCCTCCGTATCGTGTCGACTCCGGAACGCGATGTTATCGCCTCGCGACCGCACGCGGTCAGCCCATTGTGATCTTGTTCGTACCTTGTAGGTTGTACGCGATGCCTATGGCCTGTTAGCGGGAGGAGAGGTGGCCGTGACCGACTGGGAGCCGGCTACCGAGGCCGAGACGGCGATGCGCGACGCGCTGCACGCCAACGACCAGGAACTTTACTTCCGCATCCTGGCCGGCACCGAGCTGTTCCTGCCGGTCTCCGCACAGGCCCTCGCCGGCGAGGCACCGCTGGGCTGGGGCACCTGGACCACGGGTGGCCGCACCCACGTGCTGGCCTTCACCTCCACCGCCGCACTGCGCGCCTGCCTCGGTGCCACGGCGGGTCCCACCCGCCGTGCCCCGTACGCCGACCTCGCCGCCACCTGGCCCAACCACGAGTGGTGGCTGGCCGTCAACCCGGGGCTGCCGATCGAGGGCTACCTGCCGGCGTGGTTCGTCTCCCAGCTCTCCCGTGGCGACGTCCGCCTGCCCGGTCGGACCATGGGCGCCCGCGCCCGCCTGGAGCGCGTGGAGTCGGCGGCCCACGGTCAGGCCGACACCACCGGCCCCGCCCGGGGGACCGAGGCGCGGGACTCCGGCCCGGTCGCCCGGTCGCAGCCGCGCCCGGTGGCGCCGCCGACCCCCACGCCCGCCATCGGCGCGGGACCGGACGCCTCGGCCGCCCGCCCCGGCGCTCCCGGGCCGGCGCGGGTGCCGCACCCCGCCCGCCCCTCGACCGCGCCGTACCGCCCGGAACCGGACCGGCCGCGCCCGTCGGGTACGGACCCGGTGGTGCCGGCCGCCGCGTCGTATCCGGAGGTGCCGGCGGCCGCGTCGTACCCGGAGGTCGTGCCGGCCGTCGGGGGGACGCGCCCGGGCGGCGAGCCTCGACCACCGGCGGACCCGGCCAACGGCCGGCCGGCCGCCGCGCCAGCGTCCGATTCCGACGGGGCGCCCCGGCCGCCCGTCGCGCCCTGGATGACCTCGCCCCGGCGTCGGCTCCTCGGGGAGGGGCTGGGCGCCCGTCTCGCCGGGGACGGCGGCCCCAACGGCCGCAGCTCGTTCTTCGAGCCGGCCTCCGAGCGGGGTGCCTCGCCCCGCGCGTCGCGGGACCCGCTGCGTACCGGTGAGCGGGCCGCGCCGCCGCCGCGGCCCGGGCTCGGTGGCCAGGCCTTCCCCCGGCGCCGCCCGGCGACCGCGCCGCCGGGGGAGGAACCGACCAGGGCGTTCCAGTTCGACCGGCCCGACGGGCAGGCACCGCCCCCCGCGCCCGCGGACCGACGGCCGGACCCGCTGGCGGAGGAGTCCACCCGGGCGTTCCGGGTGCCGGCACCGGACGCCGAGGCGACCCAGGCGCTGCCGCGACGGCACGGCACGCCAGCGGCGCAGCCCGCCGAGGAGCAGACCCAGCGCCTTCCCGACCCGTCCGCGCGGCCCACCCCCCCGCCGGTCGAGGAACTGCCGGTGTCGATCGCCGAGCCGGTCTCCGGGCCGCCGGCACCGCGTCGCGGCTTCTCGCCCATCGTCATCGAGGGCACCGTCATCGAGTCCCGGGACCTGCCCGTCGCCCCGGCGCCGGACCGGATCCCGCCGGCCACCGCCGGCCTGGACAACAGCGCCAGCATGAACGGCTCCGCCGGCGGCGGGCAGTTCGCCGCCTCCGGCCCGGCGGGAACGACCTTCCCCCGCCCGGCCTTCGCCTCCCCGTCCGCCGACGACCCCACCGAGCCGATCTCCCCCGCCCCCGGGCAGCGCACCGAACCGGTCTTCCCGGCCGCCGAGCAGCGCACCTCGCCGCTCTTCGCGGCTCCCGAGCAGCGGACGGAACCGGTCTTCCCGGCTCGCGAGCAGCGGACGGAACCGGTCTTTCCGGCTGCCGAGCAGCGCACCGGGCCGGTCTTCCCGGCTCCCGAGCAGCGGACAGAGCCGATCGTTCCGGTGCCGGGCGGCGGGTCCGCGGCGCAGGCCGCTCCGGACGACGAGGAACCCACCGAGCCCCTCGCCCCGGTTTCCGACGACCGCACGCAGTCGCTCTTCGCGGCCCCGACCGCGCCCGTGTCGCCGGCCTTCAATGGCCGGGCCGAGGGCGCGCCGCCCTCTGCCGCCCCCCTCTCGCCGGCTTTCGGTGGCCCAGCCGAGGGTGCGCCGACCGCCACCGCATCCGTATCGCCGGCCGCCGGTGGCCGGGCCGAGGCGGCGGCGCCGTCTCCCGCCGCGCCCGTCTCGCCGGCCTTCGGCGGTCAGCCGGCGGCGACCGTGCCCACCCCGCCCGTCGCCCCGGCCTCCGGCGGCGCGCCAGCGGGGACTCCGGTGGCCGAGGCCGCGCCCGCCGGGCCGACCCCGGCCGGCCCTTCCGTCGCCGAGCACACCCGGCTGGGCGAGGCGGCTCCGTCGTCCGGCGGTGCCGGCCGCGTCACTCCGGCTCAGGCGGCCGAGGCGTTCCAGCCCGCCAACGTGGTCGAGGAGGACCTGCTGGACGCGGCCGGCTCCGGCAGCACCGACACCTTCCTCTCCACGCTGCTCCTGGCCCGGGTGCTCCTGCCGGTGGCACCGGACTCGGTGCCCGGCAGCCGTCCCGGCGATCCCGGTTTCGTGTGGCGTACGGAGGAACTCGACGGCGAGCCGTACGTGGTGGTGCACACCTCGCCGGAGCGGCTGGCCGACCACTGCCCGGAGCCGGTGGAGACCGTCGAGGTCCGGTTCGTGCAGCTGATCCGGCGCTGGCCGGAAGAGGTGTGGTCCTTCGCGGTCAACCCCGGCAGCCCGATCGGGGCGAAACTGCCCGGCGAGCAGATCGTCGGGCTGGCCAACTGGGCGGCCGAGGTGGGGCTCGGTGACGACACCGAGAGCGAGCCGGAGGCGGTCGCGGTCGAGGAACCGGCCGAGCGGCCCCGGTACGCCCCGCAGGTCGCCGACCCGACCCGGCCGGTGACCATGCAGAAGGCGGTGGCCCCGAGCCAGCTCGCCTACTACCTGGAGCGCGGGTACGACCGGGTCTCCGGTTTCGTGCACCGGGCCAACGAGCTGGCGCACCTCAACACCCCGGCGCAGTTGCACGACGCGCTCGGTCTCGGCTACCCGGACTCGCCGTTCGCGCGTGACGCCGACCGGATCTACGTGCTGCGCTGGCCCGCGTACCGGCCGAGCCTCTACCGGATCCCGTACGGCGGGCAGAACGAGGCTGCCATGCGGGCGATGGAGGGCTGGGTCATCGAGCGCCCGCCGTTCCGGGGCAACGGCTTCGCCCCGGGCGACAGCACCGAGGTGGTGGCCGAGTTCAAGGTGGACAGCGCCCGGCTGCCGCACGGCGCGCAGCTGTGGCGGATCGGCGCGGACGGCACCGAGCGGGTGGTCGCCCTGCTCGACACCGACGCGCTGCTCTGGCGACAGGTGGGTGAGCCGTGATGCGCGACGGTTACGTGGCCCGGTGGCGCGGGCGGGAGTACCAGGCCAGCCCGGACGGCGACGACGTCCGCATCTACCAGCCCGAACCGGGCGACGGCTTCGAGGAGGTACGCCCCGGCCGGCACGTCCGGGTGGTCCCGGCCGGCGAGGTCGAGGACCTGGCGTACGTGCGCACCACCTGCACCTGGCAGGGGCAGCCGTTCGTGGTGCTCGGCGAGCACGACGGCTGGCTACGGGTGGAGTACACCGGCGGGCGCTGGCCGGTGGCGCAGGCGATGGGCCTGGAGGTCTTCGACTTCGGGGTCTACCAGGGCTGGGCACCCGCCAGCGAGGTGGCCGACCTGCGCGAGCAGCGGGTCTGATCCGCCGCCCGCCCGGTCACGACTTCGACCAGCGGAGGATCTCGCCGAGCACCGTCTCCGGGGCCTCGACGTGCGGGAAGTGCCCCACGCCGTCGAGCAGCCGCCACTCGTATTCGGCGGTGACGTACCGGCCGGAGCCCTGGGCGGTACGCGGCAACGAGGCGGTGTCCAGCGCCCCGTGCAGTTGCAGGGTCGGGGTCACCAGCGGCTTCTGCATCAGCCGGACGAACCGGTAGCCGTGCAGCCGCAGCACCGACCGGAACGCCCAGCGGTAGCCCTCCAGCCCGCAGAACGCGGCCTGCGGGATCTGGATCGCCTCCCGGCAGCTCCGCGCGTACGCGTCGAACTCCGGCCCCCGGGTCCACTGCGGGCCGCCCCAGCGGCGCAGCATCTCCTCGACGGCGGCCCCGCCGTCCCGGGTCAGCAGGTGCTCGTAGCGGGGCAGCTGGAACTTCAGGGTGGGCGTGGAGGCGGCGAACTGGCCGCGTGGGTCGGCGAAGATGGCGGCCCGCAGGCGCAGCGGGTGCGGCGCGCCGAGCACCACCAGCCGGCGGACCAGGGCGGGGTGGAACGAGGCCGCCGTCCAGCCGATCAGGCCGCCCGCGCCGGTGCCGACCACGGTCGCGGAGCGTTCGCCCAGCGCCCGGATCAGTCCGGCGACGTCGGCGGCGAGGGTGTAGCCGTCGTACCCCCGGGGTGGCTTGTCGCTGGCGCCGTAGCCGCGCAGGTCGACGGCGACCGCCCGGAAGCCGGCGTCGGCGACCGCCGGCAGCACCTGGTGCCAGGCCCACCAGTACTCGGGAAAGCCGTGCAGGAACAGCACCATCGGGCCGGCGCCGGCCTCGACGACGTGGAACCGGCTGCCGTTCGCGCCGACGAACCGGTGCGTCCACGGCCCCTCGGTCAGGACGCAGGACTCGTCGACGGGTCCGCGGCGCTGCTCGGTCATGGGGCACAGCCTAGGTGTTCTGTCCTGCGAATCAGCAAAGGGCGTTCCTGCTCGTCTCGGCCCCACCGCGTGCGGATGGCGGTCCCTGGTGTTGGTGCCGCATGTCCTTGACCTCGTCACACCGGCCGCCTACCGTGTCTTTAAACCAATCGGTTGAAACGGGGGACGCCGATGTCGCTCGACACCTTGTCCAAGGTCTTCGCGGCCCTCGCCGACCCGACGCGTCGCGACATCGTGGCGAGACTCTCGGTCGCCGACGCCACGGTGAACCAGCTCGCCGAGCCGTACCAGATGAGCGTGCAGGCGGTGTACAAGCACCTGCGGGTGCTGGAGGAGGCGGGTGTGGTGAGCCGATCACCAGGCCCGCAGCCGCGCCCGGTGCACCTGGAGATCGGAGCGCTCGACCTGATGGACGAATGGATCGAGCGGTACCGCCGCCAGGCCGAAGATCGCTACCAGCGCCTCGACCGGGTCCTGGCCGCGATGAGCGACACCAACGAGGAGGAGAGCCAGTCATGACAACGGTGGAAGCGGATCCCACGGTTCCGATCATCCGGATCACCCGCGACTTCCAGGCCACACCCGAACGGCTGCTGCGGGCGCACACGGACCCGGAGCTCTTCGCCCAGTGGGTCGGCCCGAACACCATGCACACCCGCATCGACCACTGGGACGCGCGTACCGGCGGTAGCTTCCGGTTCGTCTCCATCCGGGACGGATCGGAGTTCGGCTTCCGTGGCTGCTTCCACGAGATACGGCCGGATCGCATCGTGCAGACGTTCACCTTCGAGGGCGACCCGGACGGGGTGGCCCTGGAGACGCTCTGGTTTGAGGATCTCGGCAACGGCCGGACCAGGCTCCGTACCCAGTCTCTCGTGGACAGTTTCGCCAGCCGCGACGCCTGGCTGAAGAGCGGCATGGAGATCGGCGTGGAGGACGGCTACACCAAGCTCGAGAGGATGCTGGCCGATGGCGCTGTCTGACCTCGAACCCGCGGAGCGGCACCGCCGCATCGCGGCCACGTTCACCGACCGCGTCCGCGATGCCAAGGCTTGGGATGCCCCCTCGCCGGTGCCCGGCTGGACGGCCCGCGACGTGGTAGGCCACCTCGTCGAATGGTTCCCACCGTTCCTCGCCGCCGGCGCCGGCGTCGAGCTGCCCAGCGGGCCGAGCGTGCACGACGACCCGGTCGCCGCCTGGCAGGCACACTGCGACGGGGTGCAGGCGCTGCTGGACGATCCGGATACCGCGCTACGGATGCTCACGAATCGGCACCTCGGCGAGGTGCCACTGGACCAGGCGATCGACAGGTTCTACACCTCCGACGTGTTCATGCACACCTGGGACCTGGCCCGCGCCACCGGGCAGGACGATCAGCTCGACACCGACTTCTGCGCGGTGCTGTTGGCGGGGATGGAGCCGATCGAGGACGTGATCCGTTCGTCAGGCCAATACGGCCTCGGCGTCCCCACCCCTGACGACGCCGACGCGCAAACCCGGCTGATCGGGTTCATCGGCCGCGACCCGCTCTGGACGCCCGCCTAGGGGAGGTATTTCAGCCGACCCGGCTGATTTTGACGATGCTCGCGCGGGTACCCGGCCCGCAGTCGTGTGCCGGGTCGCCCGGCGCGATGGTGACCAGCACCGTGGTCCCGGTGCCGAAGACGCCCATCCCGCTGCCGTGCAGGGCGTACTCCCGGCCGTCGTCGGTGACCAGGCCGTAGCAGGGGCCGGAGCCGCCGCGGGTGATCCGGCCGGCGAGCACGTCGGTCACCCGGCTGTCGGTGGGTTTCTTCGGCGGTCCGGGGGGTCGCGGCAGGGTCGGCGGTTCGGTCGCGGAGAGCGGGGTGGGCCGGCCCGCCGACGGGACCGGGGGGCCGGAGGGCGCGGTCGCGGGCGGGAACGGCGGCGGGGACGCCGCGCCGGCCGAGGCGGGCGGGTTGACCGGCGTCGGGTCGTCGGACACGGAGTCTCCCTTCCCGGCGCAGCCTGCCAGGGGTACGAGCAGTGCCAGCGCGAGAGCGGCCGGCAGGGCGGCGGTTCGTGGTGTCACCCGGATGGGACTCGCCGGGGGCCTCCTCGGTTCCGTTCCGGGAGCGGACCGGCGGCGGAAAGGGCGATGCCCGGGCAGGTGACCTGCCCGGGCATCGGTGGAGCGCTGATCAGTGGCTCAGGAGAAGCGGACCTTCAGCGAGGTGCCGTCCTGCTCCAGGACCCGGATCTTGGTGCCGGTGGCCGGGAGCTTGACGCCGTGGTTCGGCAGCTCCGCGTACCAGTACTTCTGGGTGTCGTCGAACAGCGGCTGCGCGGCCTGACCCCGGATGTAGGAGGGCTGGCTGTTGATGTGCAGCGTGAACGAGTCGGCCTTCTTCAGGCTGAACGGCGCGTCGTAGACCTGGACCCGGGCCCGCCAGGGGTTGCCGGTCAGGTTGTAGATCGGCCGCGGGTGCGCGTCGATGATCATGTTACGACCCTCGCCCGGGTGGACGAACGTGTCGTTGTCGGCCCACCGGAGGTTCCAGTAGGAGATCAGCAGACCCGTCTGGTACGCGTAGTGGTCCACGTAGTCCGGCCGGGTGTTCGCGTAGCCGAAGAAGTACGGGCCGGTCTTCAGGTACTGGTCGTACGAGACGTACGACCGGTTGCCGGCGATGTAGTAGTTGTCGAACTTGCGCTTGTAGGTCTCCTCCACCACGGTGAACCCGTTCAGGGTCCAGCCGGTGGCGCCGGCCTCGGCACCGTCGGTGAGCACCGTCTGCCCGTCGGCGGTGACGGTGATCGCGTCACCGTAGAAGCCACCCGAGGAGACACCACCGTCGGTCTGGTAGCGCAGCCGGAACTGCACGACCTTGCCGGCGAGGACGTCCATCGGGATGTTGACGTCGACCCAGTTGTCGCCGCTGGAGCCGTCCAGGGCGAAGCGCCCGGGCGAGATCTCCTTGAGGGCCTTGCCGTTGGCCGTACCCGGCAGCGTCGCCCAGGTCTGGCCACCGTCGGTGGACGCCTCGAAGAAGGCGTAGTCGAAGTCCTCTTCGATGTTGTAGCGACCCTTCATCGACAGCGCGGCGCTGGTCTTCCCCGTGAGGTCGATGGTCCGCGTCATCGTGGTGTTCAGGTCGTCGTCGTTGCCCGAGAAGAACTGCTTGGTGCCCTCGAACGGCTTGCCGTTCTGGAAGGTGTACTCCCGCTGCGGCAGCACCACGACGGCGCCCTGGGCCTTGGCGGTGTTGTACTCCTGCGGCCCGAGTTCCAGGGTGCGCTGCTGGCCGGCCACGATCACCTCGTAGTCGAGCCAGCCGAGCTGGAGCTTGTTCCAGGCGCCGAGGTCGCCGCCCCGCTCGCCGATGCCACCGTCGTTCTTGGCGCCGAGCCGGCTCTGGGCCATCAGGGTCCAGTGCTCGTTGTTGTTGTCCCCACCACTGGTGACGTTGTAGTCGTCCGGCAGACCGAGGTCGTGGCCGTACTCGTGGTAGAAGACGCTCCGGCCGCCGTTCTCCGGCTGGATGGTGTAGTCACCGATCCACACGCCCGTGTTGCCGATCTGGGTACCGCCGGCCGGGAAGTTGGCCGGGCCGGTGTTGCCCTGGTCGGAGGCGAAGGCGTACCAGCGGTGGCTCCAGATGGCGTCCTCACCCTGGTACGGGTCACCGTCGGCCTCGTCGCCGCCGGAGTGGACGATCTGGAAGTGGTCGATGTAGCCGTCCGACTCGTTGAAGTTGCCGTCGGCGTCGAAGTCGTAGCGGTCCCACTCGTCCATCGCCTTGACGTCGGCGGCGATCTCCGCGTCGGAGCGCCCCTGCGCCTTCTGGTCGGCGACCCACTGGTTGGCGGCGTCCCGGACCAGCGCCCAGGTGTTGGTGCAGACGTTCGAGGCACAGGGCTGCCCGCCGGAGCGGCCGTACCGGGCCTCGTTGTACTTGACCTTGACCCAGTTGGTGACCTCACCCTCGACGCTGTAGCGACCCGAGGACTGGGCCTCGTAGTACTGCTTCAGCGACTCGTCGCCCTGACCTGTCCCGAAGTACATCTTGCGGAAGTAGTCAGCGCTGTAGTCGGCCTGCCAGACGGTGGAGTTGTCCACCGCCCGGTTGGGGGCCGGAATCTCGTTGTGCAGCGGCCCGTCGAACCGGGTCGGACCTGCGGTGTCCGGGTCGGTGTCCTGGTCCGGGTAGTTCGGGTGCCGATCGTTGCCGAACTCCGCCAGGATCACGAAGATCTTGTCGGTCCGCTCCCTGGAGAGCTCGACATACTGGTCCTGCGTCAGGCTGGCGGCCGTGGCCGTGCGGGCGGCCTGCCCCTCGGCCTGGGTCTTGCCGACCTTGACGACCGTGCTGCCGTTGATCCTCTGTGCCTTGGCCTTGCCGGAAAGGACCTCGCTCAGGCCCTCCTGGCGCAGCGCCCGCCGCTTGTCCTCCAGCGGGTTGGGCAGATCGTGGTCGACATGGGCAGGCTCGGCGACCGACGGGGCGGCCGCCGGCAACTTCGGCGTCGGCGCGGCGCTGGCGGACGTGCCCGCCACCAGTCCTGTTGCCGTCAGCGAAAGCCCGAGCAGACCCACTGCGACTTTGCGCACGTGGTACCTCCGGTGTGAGGGAACCGGCCCAACGGGGGTACGGGCCGGTGAAGTCGTCCCACTAGTGGGACTGATGGTGAAGATAGACACTCCTGCGACGCGTGGGAAGACGGACGCGTCGATTTGTTGCAAGATTTTGTTGGGAATGCTTTTCACCGTCACACCGGTGCGGTTCATCAATGCGATGAGCAGGACGAATGCGCTAGCGGTTGATCATAGTGACAGATTTCGATCAGATTGCGGCGGGTGCAAACAAGGGGGCCGGTGGCGTCACCGCCACCGGCCCCACTGTTAACACATTGGTCAGTTGCTGACCTTCACGACCATGTCGTCGGTCGGGTTGGTGCCCTGCTCCAGGATCTGGATCGTGGTGCCGGTGCCGGCCACCTTGACCGAGTTCCACGCGTTGCCCGAGGTCCAGTACTTGCCGATGCCCTTGTCACTGAAGATCGGGTTCGGGGCGAGTTCCGGCAGCGTGACCGCCACACCGTTGCGGTGGAAGGTCTGTGCCGGCTTGGCGTACAGGCTGAACGTCGCGTCGAAGCCGTTGCGACGGTTGCTGATGGTGCCCTGGCCGCCGACGTTGATCTTGTCGGGGCGAACGTCCACCGGGAGGTTCAGGCCGTAGCCCGGGTGCTCCGAGGTGTTGTTGTCGCCGTACGCGTAGTTCACGTACCAGACCAGCATGCCCTGGTGGTTGGAGAAGCGCTCCACCCAGTTCGGGCGGGTGTTGGTGAAGCCGTAGTTGTACCCACCGGTCCGCAGCGTGTCGTCGTACCCGAAGTAGGTACGGTTCTCCGCGATGTAGAAGCGGGGGTACGTGTCGGTCACCGAGCCGGTCATCCGGGTGAAGCCCTTGGCCGTCCACGCGGCGTCCAGCGTCTCCGCGTCGTCGGTCCAGGCGGCGGAGCCGTTCTTGACCAGCGACACGTTGTCCAGGAACGCGCCGGCGAGGTGCACGCCGCCGTCGGTCTGGTAGCGGTAGCGGAACTGCACGGTCTGCCCGGCGTACGCGGACAGGTCGTAGGTCAGGTCGACCCAGTTGCCGCTGGTAGAGCCGTCGACGCCGGTCTCGCCGGAGTCGATGAGCGAGTTGCTCAGCGGGGCCCAGGTGGCGCCACCGTTGGTGGACACCTCGGCGTAGAGGTAGTCGTAGTCCTCTTCGATGTCGTACCAGGCCTTCGCGGTGATCGACGCGGAGGTCGCACCGGTCAGGTCCAGCTGACGGGTCAGCGTGGTGTTCAGGTCGTCCGCGCTGCCGCCCCACCACTCGTTCGCACCCGCGAACGGGGTGTTGTACGAGGTGGTCTGGGTCTGCGCCGGCAGGTTGACCACCACAGCCTGGGCCTTCGGCCCGTTGCTGTCGCCGGCCGGCCCGAGCGTCACCTGGGTGCTGCCCTTGCCGTACTCGACGGTTTCGTGGTTCAGCCAGCCGAGGAACAGCTTCGACCACGGGTCCATGTAGCCCGGGGTCGACCCGATGTCGTCCTTGCCGCGGCTCAGCCACGATCCGGAGGACATCAGGCTCCAGAAGCCGACGCCGTTGTCGCCGCCGGCGGTGTCGTACAGGTCCGGCAGACCGAGGTCGTGGCCGTACTCGTGGGCGAACACGCCCAGACCGCCGTTCTCCGGCTCCGTGGTGTAGTCCCGGATCCACATGCCGGTGTCACCGATCTGCACACCACCGGAGAGGTTGCCCGCCGGACCCGCGGAACCCGCGAGGTTCGGGAAGGCGGCCCACCGGTGCGACCAGATGGCGTCCTCGCCCTCGGCGCCGCCGCCGGCCTCTTCGCCCTCACCGGCGTGCACCGCCTGGAAGTGGTCGATGTAGCCGTCGGCCTCGTTGAAGTTGCCGTCGCCGTCGAAGTCGTACCGGTCCCAGATGTCGAACTGGGCCAGGTACTCCTTGATCTGGGCCTGCGTCTTGCCCGCCGCGACCTGGGCGTTGTACCAGGAGGTGGCGGTGTCCTTGACGAAGTTCCAGTACCCGTCGGCCTCGGAGATGGCGTTGCTGCCGTACCGCGCCTCGTTGTAGGGAACCTTGACCCAGTCGCTCACGTCACCGCTGACGGTGTAGCGCCCGCCGGACTGCTGGAAGTAGAAGTCCCGCATCGACTCGCCAGGACCGAACATCATGTCCTGGAAGTGGGCCCGGTTGAAGTCGGACCGCCACAGCGTGCTGTTGTCGTCGGTGGCGCCGCCGTCCCAGTTGCGGTCCGGCTGGGGGATCTGGTTACGGACCGGGCCGGCAACTCCACCGGTCCGGGGATCCGTCTTGTCGCCGAACTCGACCAGCATCGTGAAGATCGGGTCCGTCTTCGGCGCCTGCTGGTACTCAACGAACAGGTCGTCCTTGACCTGGATGACCTTCGAGCCGTTGCGCGTCTGAAGCTTGGCCTTGCCGGAGAGCAGGTCCGCGATGGCCTGCTTGCGGACCTCCCGCTGCTGATCCGCCTTCGGATCCGGGAGGCTGTCCTTGCCGTGCTTCGCCTTGTCGGCGCCGGGGGTGGGCTCCGCCGCCGGGGCGGCGGACGCCGGGGCCGTGACGACGCCGGCTGCCAGCAGCGCGGCCGCGGCCGAGGCCAGACCGGCTGTGACTCGTCTCCTCAAAGGTCCTCCTCCTTTGTGGAACTGTTACATGACGGGGACAACCAGAGCCGTCTCTGTCATGTCATGCGTCACTCACCATGACAGAGGTTCACGCAGTTGTCACGGGGCAATTACGCCGAGAAGCGCCCATCATTCCAGGTCAAATCGACACCAACCAGCCCGCAAATCAACCGTCAACTTTCGTTACGGTTCGGCCACGATCACTTAGAGTGACGGCGGTTATGGAGTCCCCAACATGGAGCGCTGGTGGTCGCGAAAATGTCACACCGATTGCCGGGAGATGTAGGAGGGCGTAAGAGAGCGGGGCCCGTCCGGAGCAGTGTGCTCCGGGCGGGCCCCACCGTGTGTCCCGTCGGACGAATCGGGACGGATCAGTTCGCCGGGGTCACGTGGACCGTGGCGTACGAGTTGTCCTTCGCCGTCCGCTTGATGGTGATGGTGACGCCGTAGGCGGCACCCTGGTCACCCGGGTTGCCCGAGCCCAGCACGGTGAACCCGAGGTTCGTGCCGTACAGCCCCGTGGCCGGGCTGCCGTCCGGGTTGGTGATCCGGGTGGTGTAGGGCAGGTTGCCCTTCGACGGGATCACCACGGAGGCGTCGTTGTCCCGGGCGAAGAGCGAGCCGCCCCGCACCTCGATGCCCGGGTACCAGCCCTTGGCGTCCGTGAAGCCCGGCACCGCCGGCTGGGCACCGAAGGTGGTGCAATACTCGCTGTACGGCTCGTTCGCCGCCTCCAGGCACTCCTTGAAGCCGTACGTGGGCTTGAGCGAGAAGGCCGCGTTGGCGGACTGCGGACGGCTGGGCAGGTTGTCCAGCGTCGACGGGTCCTTGACGGCCGCCTCACCCTGCCGGCGGTACGGGTCGAAGTGCGAGTCCACGATCAGCAGGCCGCCCTTGGCGCCGTAGCTGGGCAGCGAGGTCAGCTGCGCGGTGACGTGGTTGACGTTGCCCAGCGCGGTGTCCCGGTACCAGACCAGCATGCCCGGCGCGTTGTAGGAGAGCTTGTCGACCTTCCAGGCGTCGCGCGAGTAGACCGTGTCGTACGCGTACTTCAGGCCGTTGTCGAAGCCGTCGAAGTTGCGCCACTCGGCCAGGTAGTAGTGCGCCTGGTTCGAGGTGCCGCCGTCGATCCGCCAGCCCGGGCCGGTGGTGTCGACGAAGGTGCCGCCGGTCTGGGTCCAGCCGTTTGCCCCGCCCTCGACGTTGTCGCTCCAGGTGGTGGCGCCACCGGCGGTCACCGAGAAGTCGTCGGCGAACCAGCCGCGCTCCAGGAACGCCTCGTCGGTCGCCTGGCGCAGCCGCAGCTGCACCGTCTGCCCGGCGTACGCCGACAGGTCGACGTAGTCGTGCCGCCAGCCGTGGCTGTCACCGGTCAGGCCGTACTTCTTGTTGCCGAAGTCCACCATCCGGCCGTTCGGGTCGGCGTAGCCATCGTTGGTGGTGACCAGCGCGCCGGTGGAGTCGTAGACCTTCTGCTCGGCCCAGGTCGTGCCACCGTCGGTGGAGACCTCGACGAAGCCGTAGTCCCAGTCCTCCTCGATGACGTAGTTGTTCCACATCCAGAACTTCGCGTCGGCCGCCGCCGGCACCGCCACCGAACGCGTCAGCTTGATGTCGGCCCAGTCCTGGTCGGCGCCGGTGTACCACATGTTCGCGCCGCTGTGCGGCGTGGCCAGCGTGATCACCTTGTTCGGCAGGTTGATCTTGATGCCGTCCTTGGTGCCGACCGGCGTCCGCGAGGTCTGGCCCAGCTGCACGTCATGCGGGTCGGCACCCGGGTTGACGTTCAGCGGGTCGGCCCAGCCGAGAACCCACTTGTCCCACAGGCCCATGTGCGTCGGCAGCGCCTGGAAGATCTCACCGGAGTGCGAGCCGGAGGCCATCAGGTCCCAGAAGTCGACGTCCGAGTCGGCGTTGCCGGAGGTGTCGTAGAGGTCCGGCAGGCCCAGGTCGTGACCGAACTCGTGGGCGAAGACGCCGACACCGGCATCCTCGGGCTGCACGATGTAGTTCGAGACCTGCAGGTCGGTGCCCGGGATCCGGTAGCCGCCCGGAACCGACGAGGAGTGCGCCCAGACCGCGTAGACGCCCTCGGCGCCGCCGCCGCGGGACTTGCCCTGGCCGGCGTGCACCAGCACCAGGTGATCGATCACGCCGTCCGGCTCGAAGACGTTGCCGTCACCGTCCCGGTCGCCCTGGTCCTCGATGTCGTAGTCGGCCCACGGGAAGTCAGGGTCCATCTTCGCGAGCGTGTCGACCGCGTCGGTGGCGAGCCGGCCCGCGCCCTGCGGGTTGTCCGGGTGACCGTTCATCGACTGCTGACGCCCGGCGACCCAGTTGCCGTTCTCGTCCTGGAAGCAGCGCGAGGCCGCGTACCAGCCCTCGGAGTGCGGCACGGTGATCCACGGGCTGGCCTGCCCGTCCACCGTGTACGCGCCCTTGGACATCTCCAGGTACATGTTGTGCATGGTGCGCCCGGCGATGTCGACGCCCGGCTTGCCGTCCGGCCCGGTCAGGTCCTTGCGGACCCGCTCGGTGATCCCCTCCTTGGTGTAGAGCATCTTGTCGAAGTGCTCAGGGGAGAAGTCCGGCACCCACATCGAGTTGTTGTCCTCGTGCGGCAGGCTGCCCGGGTCCGGGATGTTGTTGTGCTTCGGCCCGTTCTGCGCGGTGCCGAGGACACAGCTCCGGTCCTCGAAGACCGTCTTGGGGACCATGACATCGGTGAAGTCGTCGTTCGCCTGGTCGTTGAACTCCACCAGCAGGGTCAACAGTTTGGCGGTCTGGGTGCCCTTGGCCTGCTTGATCTGCCGCGGGTTCTTGCCCGTCTTGATCGCCTCGGCCTCGGTCTTCGCCAGCTGCCGCGCCGTGACGGGGTTACCGCGAGCGAACTTGCGGTCGTAGGTCCGCGCCTGCTCGACCGCCGGGGCGTGGATGCCACCCTTGCCCTTGACCTCGCGGCCGTCGCTGTCCGGCTGGACGGCCGGCTCGGAGTAGTTGATGTAGAACTCGTCCGCCCCGATGGTGGCCCTGGCGGGGCTGGACGTCTGGGCCGCCGCAGTCCCCGTCACGGTCAGTGACGTGGCCGCGAGGGCGATGGCGGGCAGCGCGACGAGTAGGCGTCGACGCGACCCGGATTGGGGAGATGTGTTCATGCCGCTCCAATTCTCGGGCATGGGGAGGGAGGAGTCGGCCGGCGCACTGTATCGATGTGATGTCCATCGAACCGACCTGACCTGCGTGAAACTAAATCAGAAAGACAATGAACGACAGTGCTGGAGGTCTCCTGTGGCCGTTCAGCTTCTCTTGCCTCATCCGACCGACCGATGTGACGCCGACGGCACGCCGCGCGACGTACCCGTCAGAAAACGACGGTGGGTGACGGTCCGCGCGGACCGTCACCCACCGATCGGGTACGCCTGCCGTCAGTCCTCGTCGGACTTGCCGCCGCCCATCCCCGAGGAGATCAGCTCCATCACCGAGGAGTCCTGGAGCGTGGTGACGTCGCCCAGCGAACGGTGCTCCGCCACGTCCCGCAGCAGCCGGCGCATGATCTTGCCGGAGCGGGTCTTCGGCAGCTCCGGCACCAGCATGATCTGCCGGGGCTTGGCGATCGGCCCGAGCGTCTTCGCCACGTGGTTGCGCAGCTCGGTGATGAGCTTCTCGCCCGCCTCGCCGGCGGTGTCCGTCGTGCCGCGCGGGATGGCGAACGCGACGATCGCCTGGCCGGTGGTCGGGTCGGTGGCGCCGACGACCGCCGCCTCGGCGACCGAGGGGTGCGACACCAGCGCCGACTCCACCTCGGTGGTGGAGATGTTGTGCCCGGACACCAGCATCACGTCGTCGACCCGGCCGAGCAGCCAGATGTGTCCGTCGTCGTCCTTCTTCGCCCCGTCACCGGCGAAGTACATGCCCTCGAACCGGCTCCAGTACGTCTCGATGAACCGGTTGTCGTCACCCCAGATGGTGCGCAGCATCGACGGCCACGGCTCGCGCAGCACCAGGTAGCCGCCGCCGCCGTTCGGCACCGACCTGCCCTGGTCGTCCACCACGTCGGCGCTGATGCCCGGCAGCGGGGTCATCGCGGAGCCCGGCTTGGCCGCGGTGACGCCGGGCAGCGGCGAGATCATGATCGCGCCGGTCTCGGTCTGCCACCAGGTGTCCACGATGGGCAGCTCACCCCGGCCGACGTGCTGCCTGTACCACATCCAGGCCTCGGGGTTGATCGGCTCGCCGACGCTGCCGAGCAGGCGCAGCGAGGACAGCTCGAAGCCGGCCGGGATGTCCTCGCCCCACTTCATCATGGTGCGGATCAGCGTCGGCGCGGTGTAGAGGATGGTGACCCGGTACTTGTCGACGATCTCCCAGAACCGGCCCTTGTGCGGGGTGTCCGGGGTGCCCTCGTACATCACCTGGGTGGCGCCGTTGGCCAGCGGCCCGTACACGATGTAGGAGTGCCCGGTGACCCAGCCGATGTCGGCGGTGCACCAGTAGACGTCCGTCTCCGGCTTCAGGTCGAACACCGCGTGC
The DNA here is from genome assembly GCF_029893845.1 of Micromonospora sp. A200. NCBI lineage: Bacteria > Bacillati > Actinomycetota > Actinomycetes > Micromonosporales > Micromonosporaceae > Micromonospora > Micromonospora sp. A200. Next base: position 50,400 of record NZ_JARXXY010000037.1, read on the forward strand.
GCCGTCCAGGCCGTCTGGGTCAGGTAGCCGCCGGTGGTGTGCAGGATGCCCTTCGGCCGGGCCGTGGTGCCGCTGGTGTAGAGGATGAACAGCGGGTGCTCGGCGTCGAACGCCTCCGCCGTGTGCTCCGCCGGCGCGGTCTCCACCGTCTCGTGCCACCAGTGGTCCTTCGCCGACCAGGCGACGTCCTCGCCGGTGCGGCGGACCACCAGCACGTGCTCGATCGACGGGCAGTTCGCCACCGCCTCGTCCACCGTCGGCTTCAGCGCCGACGGCTTGCCCCGCCGGTAGCCACCGTCGGCCGTGATCACCACCTTGGCGCTGGCGTCCTGGATCCGGTTGGTCAGCGCGTCGGCGGAGAAGCCGCCGAAGACCACGCTGTGCGTCGCGCCGATCCGGGCGCAGGCCAGCATCGCGACCGCGGCCTCCGGGATCATCGGCAGGTAGATCGCCACCCGGTCGCCGGCGGTCACGCCGAGCTCGGTCAGCGCGTTCGCCGCCTGGCAGGTCAACTTGTGCAGGTCCGCGTAGGTGAGGGTGCGGCTGTCACCCGGCTCGCCCTCCCAGTGGATCGCCACCTTGTCGCCCCGACCCGCCTCCACGTGCCGGTCCAGGCAGTTGTACGCCACGTTGAGCCGGCCGCCGACGAACCACTTCGCGAAGGGCGGGTTCGACCAGTCGAGCACCTGGTCCCACTGCTTCGCCCAGGCCAGCCGCCCGGCCTGGCGCTCCCAGAAGGCCAGCCGGTCCTCGGCGGCCTCCGCGTACGCGTCGGCGGTGACGTTGGCCTCCGCGGCGAGTGCGGCCGGCGGCGGGAACTGGCGCGTCTCGTTCAGCAGGTTGGCCAATGCCTCGCTCATGCGGTGACTCCTTCGTCGGGTGACCTGCGTCTCCTACCCGGCTGAGGGTAGTCGTGGGCCCGGAAGGCCGCGACAACTCGTCCGGCCGGTACGCGCCGAGCGGCCCGCACCGCGCGCCCGGCGGCTTCCGCTGCCCGGCGCGGGGCGGTGGCGCGGGTCGCGTTCCCGGCGGGTGGCGGCCGGTGAGGGCCGCCGGGTCGCTAGCGTGGCGGGGTGACCACGGACCCGCTCGCCCCGCTGCTCGCGCTCGCCGACATCGCCCCCGCCGTCGAGCGGGCCCGCGAGCGGGTCGACGAGGCGATGCGGCACCGCGCGCTGCGCCGGCACGGCGGTCAGGTCGCGGCCGAGGCCAGCCTGAGGTCCGCGGTGGCCAGCGCCGCCTTGGAGGGGTACGCCCACGAGCGCGAGACGGTCCGCGCCGGCACGGTGACCGAGCCGGTGCTCCAGGGGGCGCTGCGGGTGGCCGGGGCGCTGCCCGGACTGACCGAGCTCTGGCCCAAGGCGCCCCGGCAGGCGCTGGCCAAGCTGCACGTGCTCGCCGCCCGCAACGTGGTGACCGAGGACGAACTGGGCCGTCCGGTGGTCGACCCGGTGGTCGGCGCGCGGCTGGACGGCCTCGCCGGGCTGGTCGCCGGGGGCACCAAGGTCCCCCCGCTGGTGCTGGCCGCCGTCGTGCACGGCGAGCTGCTGAACCTGCGTCCGTTCGCCGGCCCGTCCGGCGTGGTGGCCCGCGCCGCCGCCCGGCTGGTGCTGATGTCCCGCGGCTTCGACCCGCGCGGGCTGGTCGCCGTCGACGTCGGGCACCGGGAGCGGGAGCCGGAGTACGTCGGCGCGGCCGGCGCCTTCGCCACCGGCACGCCGGACGGGCTGCGCTCCTGGCTGCGGCACTACATGTCGGCCGTCGAGGTGGGCGCCGACCAGCTCACCGTCATCGGCGACGAGATCCTCGCCGCCGCCTGACCCCTTCTGGGCTGACCCGTGCGGGGGCCCTGTCGCCCCTGCCGGCGTCCTCGCCGCCTTCCTGCCCGCTCCGATCGGCGGTCCCTGCCGCCTCCCTGCCTGCTCCGCTGGGCGGTCCCTGCCGCCTCCCTGGCCGCGCTCGGGCCGGCGGGTGTGCTCAGGCGACGGGGGTGGCCTTGGCGCGGCGGTGCCGGCCGTACCAGGCGATGCCGATGGCCACTCCCACGCCGACGCCGAGCGCCGCTGCGGCCACCGGCACGCCCGGGCGCTCCCGCAGCCGCCGGCCCAGCGGGATCGGGTGCCGGAACTCCAGCACCGGCCAGGCGTTCTCCACCGCGAGCTTGCGCAGCGCCCGGTCCGGATTGACCACCGTGGGGTGGCCGACGCACTCCAGCAACGGCCGGTCGCTGTACGAGTCGGAGTAGGCGTACGAGTCGGCCAGGTCGTAGCCCCGGGCGGTGGCCAGCTCGCTGACCGCGTCGACCTTGCTCGGGCCGGCGGCGTAGAACTCCACCTCGCCGCTGTAGCGGCCGCCCTCGACCGTCATCCGGGTGGCGATCACGTCGGTCACGCCCAGCAGCTCACCGATGGGGCGGACCATCTCCTCGCCGGAGGCGGAGACCAGCACGACGTCCCGGCCGGCGGCCTGGTGCTCCTCGATGAGGGCGGCGGCCTCGGCGTACACGTAGGGGTTGATCAGCTCGTGCAGCGTCTCCGCGACGATCTGACGGACCTGTTCCACCTGCCAGCCCTTACAGAGCGTGGCGAGATAGTCCCTGGTCCGGGCCATGGTCTGCTCGTCGGTGCCGCCCAGCCGGAACATCAGCTGCGCGTACGCCGACTTGACGACGTCACGCCGAGTGATCAGCCCGTCCCGGTAGAACGGCCGACCGAACGCCAGGGCGCTCGACTTGGCGATGACGGTCTTGTCCAGATCGAAGAAAGCGGCACTTCGGCCCACGGCGCGAAAGTCTAGCCCGATGGTCTAAGGTCGGCGGGTGCCCGGGGTCACCAGCCCCTCCGACCTGCGGGCCAGCCGTGGCAACCCCTGCTCTACGTGACGGCAATCACACGCTGTGGTCACATTTTCGCCCTGAGTGGGGTCGACACCACTCGACGTGAACACTCTGCTCGGGCATGCTTGTCCTCACGACGAGTATTCATATCTCGGACAACTCGCAGGCCCTCGGCGGTTGCACCCCCCGTGACCGCTGAGTGGTTCGGCTCAACCCCCCCGGAGCCGAACCTCCCGACGACCCCCGTCTCCCCCCGACGGGGGTCGTCCCTATTCGGGGTGAATGCTCCGGCGCAGGTCACAACACGAACCTCAGCGGCGCAGCCCACCAGTGGCGGTTCCAGACGCGGCGAGACGCCAGCGGCTGGCGGGTCTGGGCAGCCGACCTCCCACCGTGGTGCGGGGGCCACGTCCGGGCAGACGCCTGCCGTTGAGAGCGCCGCATCCGCCGTGAGCCTCGTGCTCAGGGGGTCGGCAATTCGTGTTCAGGAATCTGCACTTCTCCAGCAATCGCCTTCTCGGCCAGCTCTACCCGCTCCGGGTGAAGCTCGCCGTCCAGAGGGTGCCCAGGCACGTTGATGCAGCTCTGGCCGGGCACGGAGTTGCACACCGGGCATGGGACGAACAGCCCGCCACCCGGGATCTGAACGCCTCGGAGGACGACCGCCCTGCCGATCTTGCGGAGCGCCTTGAAAAGATCGTCGTCCCCGTGCCGCGTGGCAGCAGCGGCCACCTCCCGCATCCCTTCCCAGAACTCCGCGACGGCCTTTTCCCTGTGCATGTCCATGGGGCGCACGTCCCCCGCCTGCCCGCCCTCGGGTCAGCCAAACCTCGTCCGCCCTCCGGGGTACGGACAGGCCGCCTGCCGGCGTGTCGGATCCAGTTGATGCGTGACGGATCAGTGTCGGATGACGGGTGACATTCCGAGCTAGAGGATCTTGGCAATCAGGTCGACTCGAAGTTCCAGTTCGGGGGCAGGACGCCGTCGCAGAGGGCGCACACGAAGTCGTCGTCTCGCACGATGTTGCGCTCCCCGCAGGCTGTGCAGCGTCGGAAGGTCACTGCCTCGGTGAAGCCGCCGGGATGCGGTATGCCCAGACCATCGAGTGCTGCGGCGACCGCCGGCCAGCAATCGGGATCTGGGCAGTAGCCCGTTGACTGGTTGCTGACGTCCTGGACGACGTACCTGGCGGCGCTGAGGGCGAAGAGCCACCAGAGTGATGTCGTTGCGGCTTTGCGGAATCAGGTGCTCTCCGGCTGGGTACCGGCTGGTGATGGGGCTTCTGGTGGTCGGCCCCAGGCCTGTCGGGCGTCGGCCAGGGCCATGCCGAGAATGATTGCGAGGGCGCCTGTGGCCGCGATCAGCGGTGTGGTGAAGGCCAGCGGCAGTGCCGCGGCGACCAGGGCCGCGATGCCAATGAGTCTGCGCCGGGCTAGCCGGTTGAAGACCACGCGTTCCAATACGATCCGGCCGACGACGTAGACGATCGGCCCGCCGAGGATCGCGACCAGCCAGGCTGGCCGCACGGGGCCGCCCGGGTGGGCCAGGACGGTTTCGTAGCCGGTCGCCACGAGCACGATGCCCAGGACCATCAGGATGTGGGCGCGTCCGGTGTTCTGGCCGGCTCTGAGCTGGTCGCCGGCTAAATCGACGGCTTCGGGGAGCACCTGCCCGGCCCGGTAGTAGTAGATCCGCCACAGGAGCACGGTGGTGGCGAAGCCGACTAGCAGCGCCAGTGTCGAGGCCAGTGACACCGGCGTGTCCGTGTAGGCGATCCCGAGAGACAGCACGCTCTCGCCGAGTGCGATCAACAGGAGTTGCTCGTACCGGTCGGCGAGGTGATGAGTCTTGGTGGGTTCCCAAGCGCTCTCAAGTTGCCGGTCCATGCCGGGTACCGGCCAGGCGGAGCGGGCCGACAGAAGATCGATCGTGATGGCCAGTGACCACAGACCTACCCGGCCCACGTCCTGAACGAGGATGCCGGCCAGCCACGGCACGGCCGATACGGTGAACCAGATCGCCGACCGTGCGTAGAGGGCTCGTTGCGCACGATCCCGCACGAGCGTGATGAGGACCAACGGTCGTCCCACCTGAAGGACCACGTACGGTACGGCAAACGCGTAGCCGCGCTCGAAGAACGCGTACGGCAACGACGACGCCATGAACACCACGCCTAACGCGGTGAGCAGCACTATCGCTTGGACTGCTGGCCGGCGCGGGTCGAAGCGGCTCGTGATGTAGGCGGTCGTCGTCCACAGCCACATGATCGGCAGGACCAGCACCAGGATATAAAGCAGCCCCGCCCACCGCTGGGCGACGGCCTCTGAGGACAGGTCCGGCGCCACCCGCGAGACGACACCCGACAACGCGAAGACCAGCACCAGATCGAAGAACAACTCCAGGAAGTTCGCCCGGCGGTGGTCTCGCGCGGCGCTCTCAGTCCTCGCCACGTCTTGGCCGGGCGGATCCGGATTCCGCCCTCCCCCTTCATCCCGCCGGCCACCGGCCCCACCCTCGGTCACCGAGCCAGTCTTCAGTCCGCACGAACCGAACAACCGCAGAACCCGCAAAACACGCTCTACCTTGAGGGGGCGCAGCCGAGGCCGGATCCTGGACGGCGCGTCAGGGATTGGCTAAATCATCGGACACAAGCCGGGCACAACTGACGCCGGCAAGGGCTGTCAACTGCTGTAAGGCAGCGGAAGAGCCGACGCAGGCCAGAGCGCCGATCCGCCCGATTCGAAACGAAGCTGAGCCGCCGCGAGGGGTTCAGGGTTCCAGTCGACCGACGGCAAGCCGCACCTGCTCCCCGACACGAGCCGCTACCAGTCCGCAGCAGCCGACAACTTCGGTCCGCATCCCCCCGACGGGGGTCGTCCCTATTCGGATCAGCGCTCCAGCCCAGCTCACAGGCCCTCCTCGCCCTCATCCAACGCGCTCTCAGAGGGTGTTGCCCGGTCCGGAGTCAGCAGATCGTCAGCAGGCAGCGTGAAGGCATCCAAGATCCGAGCGGCATAGCCGGCCGGCGTGTGCGTATAACGATCCAACGTCGTCGACGCCTGCTCGTGCCCCATGACTCGCTGCACCAGGTTGATCGGGACGCCGTCCGTGACCAGCCACGTGGCGTAGGCGCGCCGCACGTCGTGGAACCGCATCCCGCCGACGGCCTCGGCCGCCACGCAGGCGACGGCCTCCCGCTCGGTGGTGAACTCTGCCGACCACTCGACGCCCTCCCGATCGGGCCAGACCGCGTGGTACCGGTGCGGACCGGTGTTGACGACCGGGCCGAGCAGCCCGGCGCGGACCAACGAGGGCAGCCAGACCCGGCGGCGGAAGTTCGACCGACGCAGTGGGCGACCGCCCCGGTCACGGAAGATGGTTGACGTTCTACCTAGGTTTCGGCCCGGCTTCTCAAGGCCGGCCGGTTTCAGGACGATGCTGCAGTCGTCAAGGCGGGTCGCCGCGACGGCGTCAGGAGGGTGAGGCGGTCGGAGTGGCCGCCGGGTCGTGGTCGGCGTCGGACAGGAAGTAGACGACGCCGCTGGCCGGGTCCAGCCAATACGAGGCTGACACGAAAGAGCCTTCCTCACCCTCACGCCAATCCAGGCCCGTCCCGCTACGCCAGGCCGGTGCCGACGGCAGCCAGGACGACAGCCGGGAGTCTGGATCGGGGAGTTCCGCGGCGTCGGATGTCGTCAGCAGGGTCAGCCTGGCGGCGTCGGCGGGCGCAAGCCGGGCCACGCCCTCCCGCAGCAGGATGAGGTCGCCGATGTTGAAGTCGCAGCGGCCGCTCGCAGTCCACTCCCACCAGTGGACCTCCAGCACCCCGCCGAGCGGCTGCAGCTCCCGCTCGATTGGCACGGTTTCGGTGTGAACGGACGCGTCAACCGTCACCTCCGGCGCTGGGCAGTTGAACGGTTCGGAGCAGCCGGCCTGGGCAACAGACAGTGCGATCAGGGCGATGGTGCCTACCACTCGGCGCCTCACAGCAGGACCCGCAGGAGCAGCCCGGGCAGCGAGGAGTGGATCATTCGGATCTCCAAGCTGAGAGTTCAAGTTGATCAGCCCGGCTCGTCCGCTCCAGCTGATTCGGGCGGACCCGGAACTGGGTGGTTCCGTCCTCAGCTTCCACGTGGTCTGGATCAGTGCTAACGACCAGGACCTCGTCCTCCTGCTGGCCGACGACGTAGCACCGCACGAACGCCGGCCGGGGGAGAGAAGCGCCAGGAAGGATGCCGTCATCCGTGAAGAAGATCGGGACCTTGTCGACGAAGGACCAGCTTCGTCCGTCGGCGTCGACCAGCCGCACACGGACCCACCCCGGCCAGTCTTCGTCGACCCATGCGATCGCCTCGCAGCGCAGCAACCCGGCGGAAGTCATCACCGGGCTGATCCTGCCAGGTCTCACCCTTTGTCGGCGCGGCTGTCTGGGACACACAGGGGGCACGAGACACTGTCAAACGGTGTCGACCAGGGAGTAGCCCTGGCAGCTTGGGACGCCGTGTGAGCAGGTGTCGAGCGCTGTTCCCGCTGGTGAGCCAATCACGGCTCGCAGTTCCGCTTCGACGTTTAGCGCCTAGAAGTAGCTGGTCAGAGGATGGCCGACGAGCAGGCGCTATTGCGAACATTTGACTTCTTTCCAGTCAACTCAACTCAAGGCGAGGGTGAGTAGGAATCTGCCGCAATTGTTAGTGGATGCTCGTCGGCGACTGCAACGCGTGGGCGACATCGTGGATCGCGTCATCAGTCTGGGTTCGTGGTGACCATTCTCCAAGTTGATACTGACCGCCGAGCCAGCCCAGACTCCTCGGCAAGGCGGTGATGGACCAGCCGCGGTTATTTCTCGCCTGGCCCATCGCGAGACCGATTTCGTGAAAGTTGGGCTCGGGGATGGGCTGCATAAATCACAGGCTCTCCACGTGCAGGACTGTGCACAGTGCAAGTTGCTCTATTCGTGAGGTGCAGCGGACTTGGAAGGAAAGTGATGAACCACGCGGTGGGCGAGCTCGAGCCGTCTCGGATCCAGAAGGCCGTGGAGGCGATCGCCATCACGCCGGAGGCGGCCACTAAGCTCGTGGACGGTTACCGGGCGACCTTCGAGGTCAAGTTCAAGCGGGAGCCCGAGAGCCTGGAGGACAAGCGCCGGATCGCCGCCAAGGTCATTGGCCGGTACTCCAAACTTTCGGCAGCCACTGGTGTGGTCACTGCGGCCCCGAGCGTGATTCCGGGGCTCGGGACGGCGATCGCTGTCTTGGGCGGCGGGGCCACGGACCTCGCCGTGGCACTCAAGCTCCAGATTGACATGTGCATGTGTCTGGTTGAGGTCTACGAGGCCGAGCTGAGCAGTGAGGATAAGAAGCACCTCGCCTTCGTGCTCGCGTTGGCGGGTTCGGCGGAACAGATGGCGGCGACCGGCGGCAAGGCAGCAGTCCAGAAGATCGCCCAGAAGTTGGTCTACCAGTACCTGCGGGGACCCGCCTTGATCACGGTCAAGCAGCTGTTCAAGCGGGTGTCCATCACCTTCACCCAGAAGGCGATGGCAAAGGCGATCCCAGTCGGCGTAGGTGTCGTTTTCAGTGGTTCAACCAACTACGCCCTGACGACGGTGGTGGGCAAGGCCGCGGTCGCAGTCCTAGCCAAGGATGTGAAGTAGGGCCGCTGTATCGGATCCGGTGTTGGACGGACGGGAGCTTGTCCAAGTTGTAAGCGAGACGTCCGCCGCCAGTGTGCGAGCACTCCCCCTGGGCGATGCCGTCAGGAACCGTCCCTGAGTTGGGCCAGCAGACCGGCTCGATCGATCTGGATCCAGTACTCCGTGATCAGCCCGTCCTCGACGTGATAGACGACCGAGTTGATCTGGCGGACGATCCGACCGGTCGGCGCAATGCCATCCACCGGCTCGAGGTGGTGCCCCACCTGGGCCAGCCGGACATGCGCTCGCGCACCGTCAACCAGGAACTCTTCGATCGTGAGGTCGAACGCGCCCCAGGTGGCGGTCATCTCCCGGACGTGCTCGGCGTAGTCGTCCGGAGTCCGTTCAACCGTGGCCAAGTCCTCGGACTGCACCTGGTGGGCTCGCACCGTCGGCGCCATGAACTCCACCGCCCGCCGCGGCTCTTGGCCGGAGCGGACGTACCGGAGGAAGTCGCCGACGACGCGACGCGTCACCTCACTGTCAATCATGACGTCACCCTGGCAGCTGGGAATCGGGACGGAAAGCCTGCCGGCGGGTGGGCTCACTCACCCGGAGGGGAGATGGCGGCCGGGTCAGCAGAAAGTCAGCGAGCCCGGTGATACGCGACCGACACCAACGGCCGCGAACGGCGCGACAGCGAGGGCGGACCACGGCGAACGACACCGGCTGACACTGGTCGACAACGCCGACCAGGCTCCCCCCGACGGGGGTCGTTCCTATTCCGGACAAGCGCTCCGCCGCAGCTCACAGGCCCTCCTCGTGCTGATCCAAGGCGCTCTCCGAGGGCGTTTCGTCAGCCGGAGGCAGCAGGGAGGCAGCAGAGCTGTCGAAGGCGTGGCCTCGATGGATTACGGGGTCGGCGGTTGCTCTGGTGCGGCTGACGACGTGGGCTCGTTGGTCGGTGCCGGAGACGTCACCTCGGCGGTCGGGTCCGGCGGCGTGGTCCCCTGCATCGGGGTGCCATCGGGGGATGCCGGCGCCGCCGGAGTCGGCGGCATGGTCGGGCTGTTGGTCGGCAGCGGCGTGGCAGAAGCAGTGCCGGTGGGGTTCGGGGTAGGGGTCATGGCTGGGGAGCTTTCCGGTGCGACCGTGGCGGGCGCTTGGCTCGGCGTTGGGCTGGCAGCCGGGTCCGCGCTGATGATGGCCAGGATCTGCGCCTTGTAGCTCTCCAGCTGCGCCTGGATCTGCTGCGGAGTCAACGCCTGGAGGTTCTGTCCGAACTCCTCGATCTGCTCCCACAGGGCGGTCAACCTGGCCTTGGTGTCGTCGCTCAACTCCCCTGGCAGGGTGACCACCAGCTGAGAGGCCAGCGCATAGGTCAGGCAGTCCTGGCACGAGTAGTTGACGGCCGCCGAGATGTTCTTCGGTACGACCACGTCGGCGGGACCGATGACGAGTACCACCTGGAACGCGACCGCCACTGTCTGGCAGTCATGGCAGCTGGCGAGCGCGTATGCCGCGTTGCTGTTGTCGATGGTGTCGTCGGTGGCCCAGACGAGAGCGAACGCAACGTCGTAAAGGGTCGAGCCGTCCTCGGTGTTGACCGCCAGGGCCTGGTTGTCACCGGCTCCGGGCGCCGCAGGTGGGTTGAACGGGAAGACCCAGGCCGGTGCTGGGGTGCCGCTGTCGGACGGAGCGGGGTGCCGGGGCACCATGACGAGCGCCAGGCGCTTCTGGTCCTCGACGGGCGGCGGGGCGGTCGACGGCCATACAGTGGCCACGGTGCGACGTTGCCCGACCTGGAGTGGCCGGTCGACCCGCGGTGCGGTGTCCTGACGGCTCGCGATCGGTACGGCGTCGGCGACGGCACCGCGTTCGTGGGGCTGGATCGGCTGGTACCTCGTGCCGTCCGGCCACCACGCCCAGGCCAGCGCCGCGATGAGGGCGCCGGCGACGGCGAAGGCGGCCATCCGGTGCTTCCGCCGGCCCGCCGTGGCCCGCCACGCCGATCTGACGGTCTGCCGGACCAGACGGATCAGGAGGTACGCCGTGCCGAGCAGCGGTAGGGAGATGGCAAGGATCGAGAGCAGCCCAACGCCGATGCGGGCCGCATCGCCGTCTGCCCAGTTCACGCCGAGAAGCACCGCCTGATGCTGCAGGCTCCGCCATGCCGTCGCCGCGACGCGAGGGAGCGCCGTCACGATAAGCACCAGCGAGATCAGGAGCAGCGGCACGACTGTGAGCACCCAGATGGTCACCACCACCCGGGCCCACGGCTTGAGCACCTTCGACTCGGCGCTGCCCCACCGGGTGGGCAGTAGCCCGAGCAGTGTCGGCTTGATCCGGGCGTAGAGGTCGGGGACGCCGGTCAGATCGGCGAGGATGTGGTAGCCGTCGAAGCGTACGAACGGTGCCAGTTGGCGGAGCATCTGCAACACCTGGGCCGCGATGACGAGCAGGAGCGCGTCCCAGCGCGTCGCGGCCCACAGGGCGAACATCGCGACGGCGACGATCGCGTTGAAGTACAGGCCGCCGAGGTCGACCCGGATCCGACCAGCTCGTCCGAGCCGGTAGCTGTCGTCGACGTTGGTGTAGAAGGCCGGCCAGACCAGGTAGAGCCCGACGCCCTGGTGCCGGGTGTGGCACCACCGTACCGGCAGGCGGCAGCATGGCCGAACTCGTGGAAGCCGGCCGAGACGACCGTGATCGCGAAGACCAGCAGGAGCAGGCCAGGCTCGTCGAAGGCTTGATAAGTGGCGGAGGCCAGCCCCTTGTCGAACAGGACCCACCCGGCCGAAGCCAGGAACGCGGCGAGGATGATCGCGACGACGAGGGGACGGAACAGGACCGCGAAGGGGGCGGTGATGCGCCGGGTCACCCGTGGGTTCGACACGACGAACCGGAACCGGAGCGCGAGCAGTGGGTTCGACTTCGGCGCGATCGGCGAGGACCCGTCGGCGGACCGGAGCAGGCCGAGCGGGCGCAGCTTCACCTCGGCCAGCATGCGCACGTTGTCGGCGCTCACCAGCCGGGAGGTTCTACGGGTGAGCTCCGCCGCGATCTGCGCGTAGGTTCGCCGGCCGTCTGTCGTCTCGAGGATGAGGTAGAGCAGCCGGCTGAGCTGGCAGGTTTGCCCGTCGGCGCGTCGGACGAGGCCGGGTGGCTGGCGGTAGCCGGAGCCGGGAAGTTCACCGAGCAGTTCCAGTCCTGGCGCGCGGGCCGGGACAACCTCCGGCCCGGACGATTCCACCCACTCGTGGTCGGGACCGCGTCCATCTGGCTGCCCCTCCGGGCGGGGGGCCGTGGTGGAGGCGCCCCGCCCGGGGAAAGCGTCGGTGTCGATCGGCGAGATGACACTCATGGGTCTACTGGGTGATCTCGGCCTGCTGGTCGGCCGTGGCCTGCGCCGTCACGTCGTCGAGGTGCTGGGTGATGATGGCGTCCTGCTGGGAGATGGCGGTCGCGCTGGAGTCGACGGACGCGACGTTGGCCGCGACGGCGGCGTCGATCGGGGCCGCGACATTGGCGTTCGCGGCGACGGCGCCGGCGACCGGGGCTGCCAGGTCGGCGTCGAGGGCGACCTTCACGTCGACGTTGAGCAGGTCACCGTCGAGCATTGAGGTCGGGTCGGTCGGCACCGTCACTTCGCCGTCGGTCGGGGCGGGATCGGTCGGGGTGGGCTCGCTGGTGCCTGGGTCGACCACGTCGTTGGACTGGTCGATCACGCTGTCCTGAGGCGCGGTGGCGATCGCGTCGCCGGAGATCGTCTGGTCGACGAGTACGCCCTGGTCGGCCAGCGCGGCGGCGGTCGAGCCCGTCGACAACAGGTTCGCGCCGACGGCGGCGTCGATCGGGGCGGCGATGTTGGCGTTGGCGGCCACCGCGAGGTCGATCGGCGCCGCGAGATCCAAGGCAAGATCGAGGTCCACGTTGAGGTCCAGGAGGGAGATCACCTCCTTCGTGGGCAGCGCGGTTGCCGATTCCGCGGCCAACTCCTCCATCGACAGCGGCGTCAGATCCGATGCGTTCACGTCAGCTCCATTCCCGGCACCGCGGGGGTGCCATCGCTTCGTCACGACGTACGACCGGGCGGTTTCGGGCAGTACCGGCTCCCCGTCTCCCCTCGATCGGAAGTTACGAGGGTCACTGATCCCCCCGAACCGCGTACGTGAAACACCCCATGCAGAATCTCGGCATCGAGTACCACTACCCACCGAGCTGCTGCTCAGCCGGCCACTGGCGCGGAGTCGACGGTCCGTCGAACGGGCGGGCAGCGGCAGATTCGTACGTCGGGACCCGTGACGAGGGCAGGTCATCGCCAACATACGATCATGAAATGTTCGTGGTGATACTGACCTACGTCGCCGATCTCGCTGAGATCGACGATGCGCTTCAGGACCACATCGCCTGGCTGGACCAGCAGTATGCGGACGGAGCGTTCATCGCTTCCGGTCGTCGGGTTCCCCGTGTCGGTGGCGTGATTCTGGCTCGGAACCTCTCCCGGGAAGATCTTGAGCGCAGGCTCGCCTCGGATCCGTTCTGCCAGCGGGGCCTTGCCGAGTACGCGGTGACAGAGTTCGTTCCCTCCCGCACCGCCAAGGGCTTCGAACACCTCTTGCCCTAGCCAGGGACGGTCCACAAGGGAACGCACTCGTCCCGACAAGGGGCACCCGGTCAGTCGCTGACCGGGGCACCCGGTCAGTCGCTGACCCAGAACTGCCAGCCGTCAGGTGCAGGGGGCTACGAGGGAGGGGTAGGGGCCGGGTCTGGCCGAATCGGTGAGCCCAAAGGCTATGTCGCCTCGGTCAACTCCGCAGGAACGCGAGCAGATCCTTGTTGACCTGGTCCTGGAGCGTGGACGTGATGCCGTGCGGCGCGCCGGGGTAGTAGATGTCCTTGGCGTTCGCGATGAGCTGAGCCGTCTTCCTCG
>NZ_JARXXY010000038.1:0-63222 GCF_029893845.1 Micromonospora sp. A200
ACCCGGGGGTCAGCCCTCCGCAAGTACGGCGAGGATGCCCTCGCCGTACTTGGCCAGCTTGTTCTCGCCGACGCCGTTGATCTGGGAGAGCCCGGCCAGCGAGGTGGGAGCCTCGGTGGCGATCTGTCGCAGCGTGGCGTCGTGGAAGATCACGTACGCCGGCACGCCCTGCTCCTTGGCGGTGGCGGCCCGCCAGGCGCGCAGCCGCTCGAAGACCGACGCCGCCTCCGGGGCGAGGTCGGCGACGACGGTGGCCGCGCCCCGGGGCTTCGCGGACCGGCCGGACACCGGCCGTTCCGGCTCCCGCCGCATGGTCACCGTGCGGCGGCGGCCCAGTACCTCCGCGCTGGCCTCGGTGAGGGCCAGGGTGCCGTAGTCGCCCTCGACGGCGAGCAGCCCCTCGGCGAGCAGTTGCCGGACCACCCCGCGCCACTCGGCCTCCCGCAGTTCGGTGCCGATGCCGAAGGTGCTCAGCGAGTCGTGGCCGTACTGGGTGATCTTGTCGGTCTGCTTGCCGAGCAGGATGTCGACGCAGTGCCCGGCGCCGAAGCGCTGGTTGCGCTCCCGGTCCAGCCGGAAGACGGTGGAGAGCAGCTTCTGCGCCGGCACCGTGCCGTCCCAGGTCTCCGGCGGGGTGAGGCAGGTGTCGCAGTTGCCGCAGCCGGCCGCCCCGCTCTGGCCGAAGTATTCGAGCAGCTGCACCCGGCGGCAGCGGACCGTCTCGCAGAGGGCCAGCATCGCGTCGAGGTGGGTGGCGAGGTTGCGCCGGTGCGCGAGATCGCCCTCCGACGTCTCGATCATCTTGCGCTGCTGCACCACGTCCTGGAGGCCGTACGCCAGCCAGGCCGTGGACGGCAGGCCGTCCCGCCCGGCGCGGCCGGTCTCCTGGTAGTAACCCTCCACCGACTTCGGCAGGTCGAGGTGGGCGACGAACCGGACGTCGGGCTTGTCGATGCCCATCCCGAACGCGATCGTCGCCACCATCACCAGGCCGTCCTCGCGCAGGAAACGCTGCTGGTTGGCGGCGCGGGTGGCCGCGTCCAGGCCTGCGTGGTACGGCAGCGCGGCGACCCCGTTGGCGACCAGGAACTCGGCGGTCTTCTCCACCGACGCCCGGGACAGGCAGTAGACGATGCCGGCGTCGCCGGGGTGCTCGTCGCGCAGCAGGGCGAGCAGCTGCTTGCGCGGCTCCTTCTTCGGCACGATCCGGTACTGGATGTTGGGCCGGTCGAAGCTGGCCACGAAGTGCCGGGCGTCGGTCAGCTTGAGCCGGCTGGCGATCTCGGCGCGGGTGGCGCTGGTCGCGGTGGCGGTGAGCGCGATCCGGGGCACCGTCGGCCACCGCTCGTGCAGCATCGACAGGGCCAGGTAGTCGGGGCGGAAGTCGTGCCCCCACTGCGAGACGCAGTGCGCCTCGTCGATGGCGAACAGGGCGATCCGGCCCCGGTCGAGCAGGCCGAGGGTGGCCCGGGAGCCGAGCGCCTCCGGGGCGAGGTAGAGCAGGTCCAGCTCGCCGGCGAGGAAGGCCTTCTCCACCTGGCGGCGGGCCTCCAGATCCTGGGTCGAGTTGAGGAACCCGGCCCGGACGCCGACGGCGGTCAGCGCGTCGACCTGGTCCTGCATCAGCGCGATCAGCGGGGAGACGACCACCGCGACGCCCTCGCGGACCAGGGCGGGGATCTGGTAGCACAGCGACTTGCCGCCGCCGGTGGGCATCAGCACCAGCGCGTCGCCGCCGGCCACCACGTGGTCGATGACCTCCCGCTGGAAGCCGCGGAAGGCGTCGTAGCCGAAGACCCGGCGGAGCACCCGCAGCGCGTCCTCGGTGCGCAGGTCGGTGGGGGAGGTCATCCGCGGAGTCTACGAGCCGACGCCGACAACCCGCCGCCGCCGACCCGCGCGGGAATACCCGATCCGCCGTCGCCGCTTCCTGAAAAGGCCGCCGTGCCGACACCGGCACCGGTCGGACGGGCGGGAACCGATCGACGCCGCCCGGCGGGATAGAGTCGCTGATCGACCATGCGTGTCCGGGACGAACCGGACGCGGCACGGCTGGGGGGTAGTGGGTGAGCGAGGTGCGGACGACCGACGGGTACGCCCCGGACGGCGGCGCGGCGACGGCGGAGGCGGACACCACCCTGGTGGTGGTCACCGGGCTGTCCGGTGGCGGCCGGAGCACGGTCGCCCGGGCGCTGGAGAACGTCGGCTACTACGTGGTGGACAACCTGCCCCAGGCGCTGATGCTGGACATGGCCGAGCTGGCGGTCAAGGCCGGCGGCGCGGCCCGGCGTACCGCGATGGTGCTCGACGTGCGCTCGCGCGCCTTCTCCACCGATCTCGCCGGGGCGATCCGCGAGCTGCGGGAGCGGGGCTTCTCACCCCGGGTGGTCTTCGTCGACGCCGACGACGAGGTGCTGATCCGCCGGTTCGAGAGCGTCCGGCGCTCGCACCCGTTGCAGGGCGAGGGGCGGCTGGCCGACGGCATCGCCGTGGAGCGCGGCCTGCTGGAGGAGGCCCGCGACCAGGCCGACGTGATCATCGACACCAGCCACCTCAACGTCAACCAGCTGCGGCGGCGCATCGAGGAGCTCTTCGGCGGTGAGGACGCCCGCCGGCTGCGGGTCACCGTGATCTCCTTCGGCTTCAAGTACGGCCTGCCGCCCGACGCCGACTTCGTGCTCGACGCCCGGTTCCTGCCCAACCCGTACTGGGTGCCGGAGCTGCGCGAGCACACCGGGCGGGAGGAGGCGGTCAGCGCGTACGTGCTGGGCCAGGAGGGTGCGGACGCGTTCGTCGCCGCGTACGCCGACCTGGTCAACGCCACCACCGCGGGCTTCGAGCGGGAGGGCAAGCGCTACCTGACCGTGGCGGTCGGCTGCACCGGTGGCAAGCACCGCAGCGTGGCCATCGCGGAGGAACTGGCCGGCCGGCTGCGCCAGTCGGATCTGGCCGCCAACGCTCAGCACCGGGACCTGGGGCGGGAATGACGGCGGCGAAGGTGGTCGCCTTCGGCGGGGGGCACGGGCTCTCCGCCTCGCTGCGCGCGCTGCGCCACTGCGCCGGCGACCTTGACCTGGACATCACCGCCGTGGTCACCGTCGGCGACGACGGCGGCTCCAGCGGCCGGCTGCGCGCCGAGCGCGGCGGGCTGCCCCCGGGCGACCTGCGGCAGGCTCTCGTCGCGCTGGCCGGCGACCACCCCGCCACCCGGCGCAGCGCCGGGCTCTTCCAGCACCGCTTCGCCGGCGACTCCGGCGACGGCCTGGCCGGGCACGCCGTGGGCAACCTGGTGCTCTGCGGTTTGATGGAGCAGCTCGGCGACCCGGTGGCCGCGCTGGAACACGCCGGGGCGATGCTCGGCGCGGTGGGCCGGGTGCTGCCGATGTCCCGCCAGCCGGTGGGCATCGAGGCGCGGGTCCGCGGCGCCGACCCGGCGCGCCCCGACGAGGTACGCACGGTGCGCGGCCAGCACCAGGTGGCGGTGACCACCGGCCGGGTGGAGTCGCTGCGGCTCACGCCGACGGCGCCGGACGCGTGCGCCGAGGCGGTCGCCGCGGTGGGCGAGGCCGACTGGCTGATCTTCGGGCCGGGCAGCTGGTACACCAGCGTGCTGCCGCACCTGCTGGTGCCGGGGCTGGCCGCCGCGATCGTCGCGAGCCGGGCCCGACGGCTGGTCACCCTCAACCTGGCGGCCGAAAAGGAGACCCTCGGCCTCTCCGTCGCCGACCACCTGGCCGCCCTGCACTCGTACCTTCCGCAGCTCACCGTGGACTTCGTGCTGGCCGATTCGAAGGCGGTGGGTGATCCCGAACCGGCCGGACGTGCGGCAGAATCGCTGGGTGCCCGTCTGGTCCTCGCCCCTGTCGCCGTCACCGACGGCTCTCCCCGTCATGATCCGGCCGCCCTGGGCGCCGCGTTGGTGCCTGTCCTGGGCGCCGATCGTTAAGCACGTACGTAATCACCGGCGACACGCCGGTACCGGTCCGTGGAGGGGCGCAGAATGGCGATGACGGCTGCGGTCAAGGACGAGCTGAGTCGGGTCGACGTGCCCAAGCCCTGCTGCCGGCGGGCGGAGATGGCCGCGCTGCTGCGCTTCGCCGGCGGGCTGCACATCGTCTCCGGCCGCGTGGTGGTGGAGGCCGAACTGGACACCGGGGCGGTGGCCCGGCGGCTGCGCCGGGAGATCGCCGAGGTGTACGGCTACCCGAGCGAGATCCACGTGCTCGCCTCCGGCGGGTTGCGCAAGGGCAGCCACTTCATCGTCCGGGTGGTCAAGGACGGCGAGGCGCTGGCCCGGCAGACCGGCCTGCTCGACGTGCGCGGTCGCCCGGTGCGTGGCCTGCCGCCGCACGTGGTGGCGGCCAACGTCTGCTGCGCCGTGTCCGCCTGGCGGGGCGCGTTCATGGCACACGGCTCGCTGACCGAGCCGGGCCGCTCCAGCGCGCTGGAGATCACCTGCCCGGGGCCGGAGTCCGCGCTGGCCCTGGTCGGCGCGGCCCGCCGGATCGGCATCACCGCCAAGAACCGCGAGGTGCGCGGGGTGGACCGGGTGGTGGTCAAGGACGGTGACGCGATCGCCGCGCTGCTCACCCGGATCGGGGCGCACTCCAGCGTGCTGGCCTGGGAGGAGCGCCGGGTGCGCCGCGAGGTCCGGGCCACCGCCAACCGGCTGGCCAACTTCGACGACGCCAACCTGCGCCGCTCGGCCCGCGCCGCGGTGGCCGCCGCCGCCCGGGTGACCCGGGCGCTGGAGATCCTGGCCGAGGACGCGCCGAACCATTTGACCTCCGCCGGGCAGCTGCGCCTGGAGCACCGCCAGGCCTCGCTGGAGGAGCTGGGTGCGCTGGCCGACCCGCCGCTGACCAAGGACGCCATCGCCGGCCGGATCCGCCGGCTGCTGGCCCTGGCCGACAAGCGGGCCCGCGACCTGGGCATCCCGGATACGGAAGCGGCCGTCACGCCCGACATGCTCGTGGTCTGATAGGACGGTGGGGCTCCACGATGCGAGCGGGATCACCACCCGCCGCAGCGTGACGCCGCACGCTCGGATAAGGTCGCTGCGTACGGCAAGGGGGCCGGCGCAGGCACTCTCGCCGTGCTCACCGCCTCGGGCGGTCAGGTCTTCACGGACCGCGGCGGGGTGGCCGAGATGAACCGTCAACGGCCGGCTCCAACGGTCGGCGCACACACCTCCGCCGGCCCGGGTCTGACGCCGGCGGACCAGAACGCGAGGAGATGGGACCTGTGACCATCCGGGTTGGCATCAACGGCTTCGGCCGGATCGGCCGTAACTTCTTCCGGGCAGTGCTGGCGTCCGGCGCTGACATCGAGGTTGTGGCGGTCAACGACCTGACCGACAACGCGACGCTCGCCCACCTTGTCAAGTACGACAGCATCCTGGGCCGCCTCCCGCACGAGGTGAAGGCGACCGCCGACGAGATCACCGTGGGCGGCAAGACCATCAAGGCGTACGCCGAGAAGGACCCGGCGAAGCTGCCGTGGGGCGAGGTCGGCGCGGACGTGGTCATCGAGTCCACCGGCTTCTTCACCGACGCCACCAAGGCCAAGGCGCACATCGACGGCGGGGCCAAGAAGGTCATCATCTCCGCGCCGGCGAAGAACGAGGACGTCACGGTGGTGATGGGCGTCAACCAGGACCAGTACGACCCGGCCAAGCACACCATCATCTCCAACGCGTCCTGCACCACCAACTGCCTCGCCCCGATGGCGAAGGTCCTGCACGACACGTTCGGCGTCCAGCACGGTCTGATGACCACCATCCACGCGTACACGCAGGACCAGAACCTGCAGGACGCGCCGCACAAGGACCTGCGTCGGGCCCGGGCCGCCGCGCTGAACATCGTCCCGACCTCGACCGGCGCCGCCAAGGCGATCGGCCTGGTGCTGCCGGAGCTGAAGGGCAAGCTGGACGGCTACGCGCTGCGGGTGCCGATCCCGACCGGCTCCGCCACCGACCTGACCGTCAACGTCGGCCGGGAGACCACGGTGGACGAGGTCAACGCCGCGATGAAGGCCGCCGCCGACGGCCCGCTCAAGGGCATCCTGGTCTACAACGAGGACCCGATCGTCTCCTCGGACATCGTCACCGACCCGGCGTCCTGCATCTTCGACGCGCCGCTGACCAAGGTCGTCGGCAACCAGGTCAAGGTCGTCGGTTGGTACGACAACGAGTGGGGCTACTCCAACCGCCTCCTGGACCTGGTCAAGCTGGTGGGTTCCTCGCTGTGAGCATCCGCAACCTCGACGACCTGCTCGCCGAGGGGGTGTCGGGTCGGCGCGTGCTGGTGCGCGCCGACCTGAACGTCCCGCTCGACAAGCAGACCGGTGAGATCACCGACGACGGCCGCATCCGCGCGGTCCTGCCGACCCTGAGCGCGCTGGTCTCCGCCGGCGCGAAGGTGGTCGTCTGCTCGCACCTGGGCCGCCCGAAGGGCGCGCCGGACCCGCAGTTCAGCCTCCGCCCGGTCGCCGGTCGCCTCGGCGAGCTGCTCGACGCGCCGGTCCACTTCGCCGAGGACACCGTCGGCGACTCGGCCCGCTCCACCGTGGACGCGCTGGCCGACGGCCAGGTCGCCCTGCTGGAGAACCTCCGGTTCAACAAGGGCGAGACCAGCAAGGACGACGCCGAGCGGGGCGCGTTCGCCGACCAGCTCGCCGCGTTCGGCGACGCGTACGTCGACGACGCGTTCGGCGCGGTGCACCGCAAGCACGCCAGCGTGTACGACGTACCCGCCCGGCTGCCGCACGTCGCGGGCCGGCTGGTGCTGCGCGAGGTGGAGGTGCTCTCCAAGCTGACCGGTCAGCCGGAGCGCCCGTACGTCGTGGTGCTCGGCGGCTCCAAGGTCTCCGACAAGCTGGCGGTCATCGAGGCGCTGCTGCCGACGGTGGACCGGCTGCTCATCGGCGGCGGGATGTGCTTCACCTTCCTCAAGGCGCAGGGCCACGAGGTGGGCAGCTCGCTGCTCGAGGAGCAGATGGTCGAGACCTGCCGCAACCTGATGGAGCGCTCCGGCGGGAAGATCCTGCTCCCGGTCGACGTGGTGGCCGCGGACGCGTTCGCCCCGGACGCCGCGCACGACACCGTGCCGGCCGACGGCATCCCGAGCAAGCGGGTCGGGCTGGACATCGGCCCCGAGACGGTGGCCGGGTTCGCCGCCGCGCTCAAGGGCGCGAAGACGATCTTCTGGAACGGCCCGATGGGTGTGTTCGAGATGGCGGCGTTCGCCACCGGCACCCGCGGGGTCGCCGAGGCGATCGCCAAGTCCGGCGCGTTCACGGTGGTCGGTGGCGGCGACTCCGCAGCGGCGGTCCGTGCCCTGGGCCTGGACGAGTCCGCCTTCGATCACATCTCCACCGGCGGTGGCGCCTCCCTGGAGTACCTGGAGGGCAAGACCCTCCCCGGCATCGCGGCCCTGGAGAAGTGATGGCGAGCGTCACCCGGCGGCCGTTGATGGCCGGCAACTGGAAGATGAACCTGAACCACCTCGAGGCCAACCTGCTGGTGCAGAAGCTGGCCGCGAGCCTCACCGAGAAGCAGCTCACCGAGGTCGAGACGGTGGTCCTGCCGCCCTTCACCGACCTGCGCACCGTGCAGACCGCGGTGGACGGCGACAAGCTGCTGATCGGCTACGGCGCGCAGGACCTGTCGCCGTACCAGTCGGGCGCCTACACCGGGGACGTCGCCGGGCCGATGCTGGCCAAGCTGGGCTGCACGTACGTGGTGGTGGGGCACTCCGAGCGGCGCGCCTACCACTACGAGGACGACGCGATCGTCAACGCCAAGGTGGCGGCGGCGCTGGCCAACGGGCTCACCCCGATCCTCTGCATCGGTGAGGGCCTGGAGATCCGGGAGCAGCTGCGGCACGTGCCGCACTGCTGCGACCAGCTCGACGGCGCCCTGCGTGGGCTCACCGCCGAGCAGGTGGCCAAGGTCGTCGTGGCGTACGAGCCGGTCTGGGCGATCGGCACCGGCAAGACGGCGACGCCGGAGGACGCCCAGGAGGTCTGCGGCGAGGTGCGCAAGCGGCTGGTCGAGACCCACGACCAGGGCACGGCGGACCAGGTCCGGATCCTCTACGGCGGGTCGGTCAAGTCCTCGAACGTGTCCGCGATCATGGCCCAGCCGGACGTGGACGGGGCCCTGATCGGCGGTGCCAGCCTGGACGCCGAGGAGTTCGCGAAGATCTGCCGGTTCCCGGAGCACACCGCCCGCTGATCGCTCGCTATCCTTGAGGCCGCCCGTCCACCGGTCGGTGCCACCGTGCCCGATCTGTCCGGGCGAGGATCGTAACGAGAGGACTGACCCCAGCCATGCCGATCTGGTTCGCATACACGTTGATCGTGTTGCTGGTCATCACGAGCGTTCTGCTCACCATGCTGATCCTGCTGCACCGGGGTAAGGGCGGCGGGCTGTCGAGCATGTTCGGCGGCGGCGTCAGCTCCAGCCTGGCCGGCTCGTCGGTGGCCGAGAAGAACCTCGACCGCTACACCGTCCTGGTGAGCATCGTCTGGTTCGCCTGCATCGTCGGGCTCGGCCTCTGGCTCCGGCTCCAGCTCAACACCGGGGCCTGAGCCCGTCGGAGTCTCAGCGTACAATCTGCGCGCGGTCCGTTACGGACCGCGCGCAGTTCGTTGTGCAGCGCGTCGCCGCCGCCCACCCCCCTGCCGAGCGGCGGTCCCTCCGACGACAGGAGCGAGCAGCCGTGCCCAGTGGCAACGTCATCCGTGGCTCACGGATCGGGTCCGCCCCCGAACGCCCCGCCGAGCGCTACGAGCCCGCACCCCGCCGGGCGGTGACCTACTGGTGCCGCAACGGGCACGCCACCGAGATCAGAATGGCGGTGGACGCCGAGGCGCCCCCGCTGTGGGACTGCCCCCGCTGCGGGCTGCCCGCCGGCCGGGACGCGGAGAACCCGCCCGGGCGGAGTCGTCCCGAGCCCTACAAGACCCACCTGGCGTACGTGAAGGAGCGGCGCAGCGAGGAGGAGGGGGCGGCCATCCTGGCCGAGGCACTCGCCGCGCTGCGCCGCCGTCGCGGCCGGGAGTGACACGCCGGAGCCCCGACCCCCACCGGGGGCCGGGGCTCATCGTCGTGATGGCTCAGCGCAGGCTGCGCGACCGGGGTGGCACGTCGGCCGCCGCCGACCGGTCCAGCAGCCAGAGGGTACGCGACACGCCCCGCGCGCCGGCCGCCGGCAGCTGCACCGGGCCCGCCCCGGCCAGCGCCATGCCGACCGCCCGGGCCTTGTCGGCGCCGCTGGCCACCAGCCAGACCTCCTCGGCGGTGTTGATCGCCGGCAGGGTGAGCGTGGTCCGCAGCGGCGGCGGCTTGGGGCTGCCCCGCACCGCGCTGACCGGCCGGTTGTCGTAGTGCACCGGGTGCTCGGGGAAGACCGACGCCACGTGCCCGTCCTCGCCGACGCCGAGCATCAGCACGTCGAAGTGGGGAAGCGCGGCGTGGCCGGGCCGCGCGGCCCGGGCCAGCTCCTCGGCGTACGCGGCGGCCCCGGCCTCCGGGTCGGCGCCCAGCGGGCCGTCGGAGGCCGGCATGGGGTGCACCCGGGCCGGGTCCAGCGGCACGGAGTCGAGCAGCGCCGCCCGGGCCTGCGTCTCGTTGCGCTCCGGGTCGCCGGCGGGCAGGAACCGCTCGTCGCCCCACCAGACGTCCACCCGCGCCCAGTCGACCGCGTCCCGGGCCGGCAGCGCGGCCACCGCCCGGTACACCGCGGCGGCGATCCGCCCCCCGGTCAGCACCACCGACGCCTGACCTCGGTCCGCCTGCGCGTCGAGCAGCTTCACCACCAGCCGGGCCGCCACCGCCTGCGCCAGCAGGTCGGCATCGGCGTGTACGGCGACACTCGCCTCACTCATGTTGTGCCTTCGTCTCCCGACCGCGCTCGCGCGGTCCGTGTTCGTCGTGCCCGGAGGCCGGTCGGCCCGTCCGTCGCCCCCTCCCGCGCCCCGGGGAAACGTTCGGCCCCCCCGGGGGCAGCGGTCAGGGGGTCGCGCTGGTGCCGGCGTGGGCGGTGACCCCGGCCTCGGCCCGCTGCGCGGTCGCCGGGTCCTTCCAGACATGCACCCGCCCGGCGGGCTGCTGGTCCAGGCCGGAGATGCCGGCCGCCGCGCCCAGCGCCTCGGCGTACACCTGGTCGGCGTCGAGCCGGCGCAGCTCCTCGGCCAGCTCGTCGCCGAGCGGGCGGCGCACCAGCGGCAGGGCCCGGTCCTCCTGACCGGTACGGCGGAACACCGCCATGTTGTCGTCGCGGGTCAGCGTCAGCTCGTCGCCGTTGGCGCAGCGCAGCTGCACCTCGCGCATGCGCGGGTACTCGTCGGTGTGCTCCCACACCGGGTCGATGCCGAGCCGGGCCGCCAGCCAGCCGCGCATCAGCGCCGCGGTCGGGTCGGTGCGCGGCGCGACCACCGTCGCCCCGGTGACCCGGGCCTCGGTGGTGTCGAACGCCCCGGCGACCAGGGTGCGCCACGGGGTGATCCGGGTCCACGCCAGGTCGGTGTCGCCGGGGGCGTAGTCGTGGGCCCGCTGGCGCAGCGCCTCGATCGGGTCGACCGCCTGGGCGGCGTCGGTGATCCGCCGGTCGGCGACCACGCCGAGGAAGTCGGTGGCGATCTCCGCCGGCGGGTCGGCGTGCCACCAGGTCACCACCGGGACGTCCGGCACCAGCAGCGGCATCACCACGGACTCCGCGTGCAGGGCCAGCCGGCCGTACATCCGGGTCACCACCGCCTCGCACGGGCCGAGCCGCCCGCCGACGACGATCTCCGCGTCCAGCCGGTTGCGCTCCCGTTCCACGTCGGTGCGTACGACGACCAGCAGCCGGCACGGGTGGGCGGCCGCGGCGATGGTCGCCGCCGCCTCCGCCTCGCGGACCCGCTTCTCGTCCACCACCACGATGAGGGTCAGCGCCATGCCGCTGGCCACCCCGCCCGCGCTGCGCCGCTCGGCGGCGAGCGCCTTGACCACCTCGTTCCCGGTGGTGTCCCACAGGCCGATCACTGGAGCCTCCCGGTCCGCTGGCTGTGCCCGCGCACGCCGCTGTGTCCGATCATCCGCGCGCTCATGCCCGCCGCCAGGCGCGGCCCTCGCGCGCCAGCATCTCGTCGGCCGCCCGGGGCCCCCACTCGCCGGCCCGGTACGGCTCCGGCTTCGTGCCCGCCCAGGCGTGCTCCAGCGGGTCCACCACCTGCCAGCTCTGCTCCACCTCGGCGGCGTCCGGGAAGAGCGTCCGGTCGCCGATCAGCACGTCCAGCACCAGCCGCTCGTACGCCTCGGGGCTGGACTCGGTGAACGCCTCGCCGTACTGGAAGTCCATCGCGATGTCCCGGACCTCCATGGTCGTGCCCGGCACCTTGGAGCCGAACTTCAGCACCACGCCCTCGTCCGGCTGCACCCGGATGACGAGCTGGTTGGGGCCGAGCGACTCCATGTCGGCCGCGTTGAACGGCAGGTGCGGCGCCTTCTTGAACACGACCGCCACCTCGGTGACCCGGCGCGGCAGCCGCTTGCCGGCCCGGATGTAGAACGGCACCCCCGCCCAGCGGCGGTTCTGGATGCCCAGCTCCACGGCGACGTACGTCTCGGTGGTCGAGTCCTCCGGGACGCCCTCCTCCTCCAGGTAGCCGAGCGCCCGCTCGCCGCCGACCCAGCCGGGCAGGTACTGCCCGCGCACGGTGCCCTGGGCGATGTCCTCGGGCAGGGTGATCGCCTTGAGCACCTTCAGCTTCTCGGTCCGGATCTCGTCGGCGTCGAAGCTGGTCGGCTCCTCCATCGCCACCAGGGCGAGCAGTTGGAGGAGGTGGTTCTGGAGCACGTCCCGGGCGGTGCCGACGGAGTCGTAGAAGCCGGCCCGGGTGCCGATGCCGACGTCCTCGGCCATGGTGATCTGCACCGAGTCGACGTACTTGGAGTTCCACAGCGGCTCGAACAGGTTGTTGGCGAACCGCAGGGCGAGGATGTTCTGGACCGTCTCCTTGCCCAGGTAGTGGTCGATCCGGAAGACGTCCTGGCGGGTGAAGACGTCGTCGACCAGGTCGTTGAGCTCCTTGGCCGACGGCAGGTCGTTGCCGAACGGCTTCTCCACCACCACCCGGCGCCAGCCGCCGGACTTGGCGTTGTCGGCCATCCCGGTGCGGGCCAGTTGCTTGAGCACCACCGGGAAGGCCGCCGGGGGGATGGAGAAGTAGAACGCGGCGTTGCCGTGGATGCCGTGGCTGTCCCGCAGCTCGTCGAGGGTGGCGGCGAGGTGGTCGAAGGCGGAGTCGTCGTCGAACGAGCCACCGACGAACTTGATGTTGCCGGCGAGCCGCGACCAGACCTCCTCCCGCCAGGGGGTACGGGCGTGCTTCTTGGCCGCGTCGTGGGCCAGCGACTCGAAGTCGCCGTCGCCCCAGTCCCGCCGGGCGAAGCCCAGCACCACGAACCCGGGCGGCAGCAGCCCCCGGTTGGCCAGGTCGTAGACCGCTGGCAGCAACTTCTTGCGCGCCAGGTCACCGGTGACTCCGAAGATCACCAGAGCGCAGGGCTCCGGGATCCGGGGCAGTCGCCGGTCCTGCGCGTCGCGCAGCGGGTTCACGCCGCCTCCTCGCTCCGTCTGGTCCATGTCGCTCATCTCACGCCCGCCATCGTTCGATCGCATCCAGCAGCTGGGCCAGGCCCGCCGACCTGTCGGTCAGGTGCAGGCGTAGCACGGGTCGGCCCCGGTCGGCCAGCGCCTGCCGGTCGCCGGCGGCCTGCGCCGCCTGCAGCTCTCCGAAGGAGTACGGCCGACCCGGTACCGGGAGATCAACGTGCACCGCGCCGGTGAGCTGAAGGTAGCTGCCGACCGGCGGGCCGCCCTTGTGGTATTGCCCGGTGGAGTGCAGGTACCGGGGGCCCCAGCCGAAGGTGACCGGCCGCCCGGCGGCCTGCGCCAGCAGCGGCCGCAGCCGCGCCGCCGCCGCGTCGTCCACCCGGTCCAGGTACGCCGTCACGGCGAGGTAGCCGGCGTCGCCCACGCCGTCCAGCAGGTGGCGCAGCGCGCCGGTGAGGTCGGCGGGCGTGCCCGGCGGGGCGTACACCTCGATCGCGCCCTCGGTGGACGAGGGCGCCTGCGCCGGCGGTCCGGATTCCAGGATCCGCCGGGTGTTCTCCTTGCTCGCGGCGACGTCCGGCTGGTCGAACGGGTCGACACCGAGCACCACCGCCGCGACCGCGGTCGCGTACTCCCAGGTCAGGAACTGGGCCCCGAGGGGGCCGTTCACCGCCAGGTCGGGTTCGCAGCCGCCGCCGGGGACGTTCCCCGCGGTCAGCGCGCCGCCGTGGCTGACGGTCAGCACGTCCGGTCCGGTGGCCCCCGGCGCCTGCGGGGACTCCACCACCACGGGCAGGACGCCGAGCCCGGCCTTGCCGGTCGACTCGGCGAGCAGCTGCTCGATCCAGTCACCCAGGCCGTCCAGGCCGGTGCCGTCGGGGACCAGGGCGAGCTTGTCCCGGCCGGTGGTGGCCGCCGCGGCGAGCGCCGCCCCGAGCGCCAGGCCCGGATTGTCCCGGTCCCCGCCCAGCGCGGCCGACACCGCCTCGGCGTCGTCCAGCAGCTCGGTCACCTCCACCCCGGCCAGCGCGGCGGGGACCAGGCCGAACGCGGTCAGCGCCGAGTACCGCCCGCCCACCTGCGGGTCGGCCGGCAGGACCACCACGCCCATCTCGTCGGCGGTGGCCTCCAGCGGCGAGCCCGGGTCGGTGACCACCACGAAGTGCCGGGCCGCCTCGGCCTCGGTCATCCCGGCGTCCAGGAACGCCTGCCAGTACGCCCGGCGGTGGCTGTCGGTCTCCACCGTCGTGCCGGACTTGCTGGCCACCACGACGACCGTGCGCTCCAGCCGGTCGGCCAACGCCGCTCGGACCCGGCCCGGGTCGGTGGTGTCGAGCACGGTCAGCGGCCGGCCCAGGGTGCGCGTGATGGTCTCGGCGGCGAGCGAGGAACCGCCCATCCCGGCGAGCACCACGTGGTCCAGGTCCTCCAGCTCCGCCGCCAGCTCGGCGAGCTGGGGGAGCAGCTCCCGGCTGCGGCGGTGGGTGTCCAGCCAGCCGAGGCGGGTCCTCGCCTCCTCCTCGACGGCCGGCCCCCAGAGTCCGGGGTCCCCGGCGGCCAGCCGGGCCGGGACGTCCCGGCCGGCCAGCGCGTCCCGCACGGACGCGGGCGCGGACCTGTCGACCGCGTCCGCGCCGTGCACGGCCAGCCCGGCGGCGACGTCCGCCGGGCCGGCCAGCAGGTCACCCATGTCGCCACCCTGGGTGGATGGCGGCGTGGAGCGTCGCGGGGCGGGGCCCCGCGACGCGTCCGACGCATTCCGTCACGCGTTGCCCCCGGCCTGCTCGGCGGCCTGCGCGCTGCCCTTGGCGGCCTTGTTCGGGGCGCCGGTGCCCTTGGCGGCGGCGGTGAGGGACTTACGCACCCCGTCGAGCAGCTCCAGCCAGCTGGCCTCGAACTTCTCCACGCCCTCCCGCTCCAGGGTGGCGATCACGTCGGACATGTCGACGCCCACCGACTCCAGGTCGGTGAAGACCTTGCGGGCCTCGTCGTACGCCCCGGTGATGGTGTCGCCCCGTGTCTCGCCGTGGTCGGCGTAGGCGTGGATGACCGATTCCGGCATGGTGTTGACCGTGCCGGGGGCGATCAGCTCCTCGACGTAGATGACGTCCCGGTAGTCCGGGTTCTTCGTCGAGGTGGACGCCCACAGCGGCCGCTGCGGGTGGGCGCCCGCGTCGGCCAGGGCCTGCCAGCGGTCGGAGGAGAAGACCTTGCCGTAGCGCTCGTACGCCAGCCGGGCGTTGGCGACGGCCGCCTTGCCGCGCAGCGCCTTGGCCTCGTCGGAGCCGATCTTCTCCAATCGCTTGTCGACCTCGGAGTCGACGCGGGAGACGAAGAACGACGCCACCGATCCGATCTTGGACAGGTCGTGGCCGTTCGCCTTCGCCTGCTCCAGGCCGGCGAGGAACGCCTCCATCACCGCGGAGTACCGGTCCAGGCCGAAGATCAGCGTGACGTTCACGCTGATCCCCTCGGCCAGGGTGGCGGTGATCGCCGGCAGTCCCGCCTCGGTGGCCGGGATCTTGATGAAGAGGTTGGGCCGGTCGATCAGCCACCACAGCGCCCCGGCCTCGGCGACCGTCTTCTCCGTCTCGTGGGCCAGCCGCGGGTCCACCTCGATGGAAACCCGGCCGTCGACACCCGCGCTCGCGTCGTACGCCGGCCGCATCACGTCACAGGCCCACCGCACGTCGTACGTGGTGAGCATGCGGACGGACTCCTCGACGTCCACCCCACGGATGGCGAGGTCCTTCAGTTGCCAGTTGTACTCGTCCGCGTCGCTCAGCGCCTTGGCGAAGATGGTCGGGTTGGACGTCACCCCGACCAGGTGCTTCTCCCGGCGCAGCTGGTCCAGCCCGCCGGAGCTCAGTCGGGTCCGGGAAAGGTCGTCGAGCCAGATCGCCACACCCGCGGCGCTGAGCTCACCCAGCCTGTCAGTCATGCCGTCCACGCTCCCCTCAGTTGCCGGTCGTGAAACCGGTGATGTCGCCCACCCGGGTCAGCGCCGCGTGCGCGGCGGCCACGATCCGGTCGGGGGTGAACCCGAACTGCTCGAAGAGCACGGTGTGCGGGGCGCTCGCGCCGTAGTGCTCCAGGCTCACGGTCTCGCCGCACTCGCCGACGATCCCACGCCAGGACATGGCGATGCCCGCCTCCACGCTCACCCGTGCCTTTACCCCGCGCGGCAGCACCGACTCCCGGTACGCCTCGTCCTGCTCGTAGAACCACTCCTGGCAGGGCATCGAGACGACCCGGGTGGGGGTGCCGTCAGCCTCCAGCCGCTCCCGGGCGGTGAGGCAGAGCTGCACCTCGGAGCCGGTGCCGACGATGATCACCTGCGGCTTGCCGGTGGACGCCTCGGCCAGCACGTAGCCGCCCTTGGTGACGCCCTCGGCGCTGCCCAGCGTCTCCCGGTCCAGCGTCGGCAGCGCCTGACGGCTCAGTGCCAGCGCGGTCGGCCGGTCGGTGTGCTCCAGCGCCTGCCGCCAGGCCCAGGCGGTCTCGTTGGCGTCCGCCGGGCGGACCACGTCCAGGCCGGGGATGGCCCGCAGCGCGGTCAGGTGCTCCACCGGCTGGTGGGTCGGGCCGTCCTCACCCAGGCCGATCGAGTCGTGCGTCCAGACGTAGACCACCGGCAGCTTCATCAGCGCCGCCAGCCGCACCGAGGGGCGCATGTAGTCGCTGAACACCAGGAAGGTGCCGCCGTACGGGCGGGTGCCGCCGTGCAGGGCGATGCCGTTGAGGATCGCTCCCATGGCGTGCTCACGGATGCCGAAGTGCAGCGTGCGGCCGTACTCGTGGCCCGGGAAGTCCTTGGTGGCGTGGGTGGCCGGGATGAACGACGGCTCGCCCTTCATGGTGGTGTTGTTGCTCTCCGCCAGGTCGGCCGAGCCGCCCCAGAGCTCCGGCAGCACCGGGGCGAGCGCCTCCAGCACCTTGCCGGAGGCGGCTCGGGTGGCCACGCCCTTGGCGTCGGCGGGGAAGCTCGGCAGGGACTCGGTCCAGCCCTGCGGCAGCACCCGGCCGGCCATCCGCTCCCAGAGCGCCTTGCGCTCGGGGTTGGCCTGCGACCAGGCGTCGAACGCGGTGGTCCACTCCCGCTGGGCGGCCTCGCCGCGGCTCATCACCTGGCGGGCGTGGCCCAGCACCTCCTCGTCGACCTCGAAGCTCTGCGCCGGGTCGAAGCCGAGGAGCTGCTTGGTGGCGGCCACCTCGTCGGCGCCGAGCGCCGAACCGTGGATCTTGCCAGTGTTCTTCTTGTTGGGCGCGGGCCAGCCGATGATGGTGCGCAGCGCGATGAAGGAGGGACGCCCGGTCTCCGCCTTGGCGGCCAGCAGCGCCTGGTGCAGCGCCGCCACGTCCTCGTGGTAGTCGCCCTGGTCGGCGTCGCCGGTCCGCCAGTCGACGGTCTGCACGTGCCAGCCGTACGCCTCGTAGCGGGCCGCCACGTCCTCGCTCTTGGCGATCCGGGTGTCGTCCTCGATGGAGATCTCGTTGTCGTCGTAGATCACCGTGAGGTTGCCCAGCTGCTGGTGCCCGGCGAGCGCGCTGGCCTCGTGGCTGATGCCCTCCTCGATGTCGCCGTCGGAGGCGATGCACCAGATGTCGTGGTCGAAGACCGAGCCGCCCGGCTCGCTCTCCGGGTCGAACAGGCCCCGCTCGCGGCGGGCGGCCATCGCCATGCCGACCGCGTTGCCCAGGCCCTGGCCGAGCGGGCCGGTGGTGGTCTCCACGCCGGGGGTGTGCCCGTGCTCCGGGTGGCCGGGGGTGAGCGAGCCCCACTGCCGCAGCGACTTCAGGTCCTCCAGCGCGAGGGGGTAGCCGGAGAGGAAGAGCTGGATGTAGAGGGTCAGGCTGGAGTGCCCGGCGGAGAGGACGAACCGGTCCCGGCCGGACCAGTTCGGGTCGGCCGGGTTGTGGCGCATCACCCGGTTGAAGAGCAGGTACGCCGCGGGCGCCAGGCTCATCGCGGTGCCCGGGTGGCCGTTGCCGGATTTCTCCACGGCGTCCATGGCCAGCACGCGGACGGTGTCGACGGCCCGGCGGTCGAGGTCGGTCCAGTTGAGTGCGGGGTGCTCGGGTCGGTTGGCAGCCACGATGGTTGTGCTCCTCGGCAGATGGGCGGAACCCTCACTGATGACCCTATCGAGCGGCCCTAAACGTCCGCCCGGGGATCACTCCACCCTGTTGGGTACGGGTCGGACCCGTCTGGTCGTTCAGCCCGTCGGTGTGACGGCCCGCACCGTTCTCGGGTCGCCCGGGCAGCCAAAACGACGACGCGTAGTCTGTGGGTCGGTGTGTCGACCCTCCCCGGGTCCCGCCGACCTGATCACCCCTGCCGATGCCGGAAGGTGGCAATCCGTGAGCATGATCACCGAGCGCCCCGTCAGCGACTCTGCCGGGCAGCCGCCGGTGCGCACGGTGGTCGCGGAGCCGGCCCGCCGCGACGTTCGGGCGGTCGTCGCCGCGTACGTCGCGTTGACCAAGCCCCGCATCGTCGAACTGCTGCTGGTCACCACGGTGCCGGCGATGATGCTCGCCGACGGCGGCCTGCCCTCGCTCTGGCTGGTGGCCGTGGTGCTGGTCGGCGGATCGCTCGCGGCCGGCGCGGCCAGCGTGATCAACTGCTACATCGACCGGGACATCGACCAGTTGATGCGGCGTACGAAGCGCCGCCCGCTGCCGGCGCACACCGTCTCGCCGCGCAACGCGCTCGTCTTCGGCCTGGTGCTGGCGGCGGTGTCGGTGGTCCTGATGGCGGCCTTCACCAACCTGCTGGCGGCCGGGCTGACCCTGGCGGCGATCGTCTACTACGACGTCGTCTACACGCTCTGGCTCAAGCGCACCACCCCGACGAACACCTTCTGGGGCGGTGCCTGCGGGGCGGCCCCGGTGCTGATCGGCTGGGCGGCGGTGACCGGCTCGCTGGCGCCGCAGGCCTGGGTGCTCTTCGGTGTGGTCTTCTTCTGGCAGATGCCGCACTTCTACCCCCTGGCGATGAAGTACAAGGACGACTACGCCCGGGCGGGCATCCCGATGCTGCCGGTGGTGGCCTCGGCCCGCCGGGTCAACGCCGAGATCCTGACCTTCGCCTGGATCACCGTGCTGCTCTCGCTGGCGCTCTGGCCGATGGGGATGAGCCCGATCTACGGCGTGCCGACGCTGGTGGTGGGCGGGATCTTCGTGGTCGAGGCGCACCGGCTCTGCCGCCGGGTGACCCGGGGCGAGGCCGTCAAGCCGATGCGGCTGTTCCACTGGTCGACGACCTACCTGACCATCCTCTTCGCCGCCGTCGCCCTCGACGCGCTGGTCTGACCGCCGCCGGGCGGCCTTCCGGTCCGGTCCGTCACAGTCAGGGTCATGAAGTTTCAGAGTCGGTTTTCGGTCTTTTCCATCACCGCAACTCGGACTCATCGGGGCGATCCTGGCTGCCCGAGTCGTGAGTATTTATCCGACAAGTACGGGCGATTTACCTGTGGTCTTCCTTAAACCCGTAGGTAATTGGCATCACAAATAGTTCATCCTTCTCGCACGTACGGGGGCATGTCTGCTTAGGCTTCGCGTCATGGCAGATGGTTCCGATACGACGCTGACGGCTGAGCAGACCCCCGAGAACGCCCCCAACGGGCTGGTCTCGGGCATCAAGTCGTTCGCCGCCGGCCACGGTGGCGCCAAGGCGGTCATCGAGTACGTCGGCAAGCGTGGCGCGCGGATCGTCCTCGTCGGCGAGGACGGCGCGTGGGCCGACCAGTTCGCGGACGACACCGTCGTCGCGCGGCAGGCGTGCGCCAAGGCGGGAGTCACCGTCGAGAACGCCTGGGAGCGTGAACTGATGGACCAGATGCGTCCGAGCAACGACCTCTGGCGGTCGATGGCCCGGCGCACGATGGCCCGTTGACATAAATTGACCAACCACCACCAGTCGACCCGGGGGGAACCCCGGGTCGCTCTCGTCACCTGTGACCGGCTCGCCGACCTCGACCCGGATGACCGACTCGTACTCGCCCCGCTCGCCGCCCGTGGCGTCACCGCCGAGGTGGCCGTCTGGGACGACCCGAGGGTCGACTGGGCCGGGTACGACCTGGTCGTGCTCCGCTCACCCTGGGACTACGCGCTGCGCCGCGACGAGTTCGTCGCCTGGGCGCAGAGCGTGCCGGCCCTGGCCAACCCCGTCGACGTGGTCCGCTGGAACACCGACAAGCGCTACCTGGGCGAGTTGTCGGCGGCCGGCGTGCCGGTCGTGCCGACCTCGTGGGTGGCGCCGGGGGAGTCCTGGCGACCGCCCGCCGACTCAGGCGAGTACGTCATCAAGCCGGCGGTCAGCGCCGGCAGCCAGGACACCGGCCGCTACGACCTGGCCGACCCGGGGCACCGCGAGCTGGCTGCCGCGCACGTGCGGCGGCTGTCGGACGCCGGCCGGCTGACCATGGTGCAGCCGTACCTCGATGCCGTGGACACGGCCGGTGAGACGGCGCTGCTGTTCCTGGCCGGCCCGCAGGGGCTGGCGTTCAGCCACGCGATCCGCAAGGGCGCGATGCTGGACGGCCCGGATCTCGGCGTGGACGGGCTCTACAAGCCCGAGGAGATCAGCGCCCGCACCGCCGGTGGCGAGCAGTTGGCCGTCGCGGAGCGGGTCCTGGCCGAGGTGCCGGGCGGATCCGAGCGCCTGCTCTACGCCCGGGTGGACCTGATCCCCGGCCCGGACGGCGGGCCCGTCCTGGTGGAGCTGGAGCTGACCGAGCCGTCGCTCTTCCTCGGGTACGCCGACGGCGCCCCCGCCCGCCTCGCCGACGCCATCCTCACCCACCTCACCCACCTCACCCGCTGACCCGCCCGCCCCGCCCCAACCCCCTCAGCGCCCGCAGACACAGAGAAAGAGTGGCTATCCGAGCCGGAATAGCCACTCTTTTCTCTGTAGGAGCGCCCTCGAGGGGTGGGGGTCAGGCGGTCGCGGGGACCCGATCCTCGGCGGAGGCGGAGGCGGAGGCGGGGGTCGGGACGGGGGACGGGCGGCGTTCCCGGGTCGACCAGAGCACCGACAGGGTGGCCAGCAGCACCAGGCAGGAGCCGAGCATGTGCGCGCCGACCAGCAGCGCAGGCAGGTGCGTGAAGTACTGCACGAACCCGATCAGGCCCTGGGAGAGCTCCACCGCCACCAGCACCACGGCGGCCCGGGTGGCCCGGGTCGCGCCGACCGCCCGGAAGGCGAAGATCAGCGCCACCGAGAGCCCGATCAGCAGAAAGACCCCGTCGACGTGCACCTGGGAGATCGACTCCGGGTCCAGACCATTGCGCTTGGCGCCATGGTCGCCAGCGTGCGGGCCGCTGCCGGTCACCCAGGTGCCCACCACCAGGACGGCGGCGCTGACCGCCGTGGTGAGCAGCGCCAGGGTGCGCAGGGGGGTGGGCACCGCGGGCACCGACGGTGCGTCCGGGTCCACGATCCGCCGCCAGAGCGCGTACGCGAAGCTGATCACCACCATCGAGAGCAGGAAGTGCAGGCCGACCACCCACGGGTTGAGGTGGGTGCGCACGGTGATGCCGCCGAGGATGATCTGCGCCGGGATGCCAAGGAAGACCGCCACCGACAGTTGGACCAGCTCCCGGCGGCGCGGCCGGTGGGCCAGCGCCGCGAGGACGGTGGCCAGCGCGATGAGGCCGACGACGACGGTGAGCAGCCGGTTGCCGAACTCGATCGCCCCGTGCACGCCCATCTCGGCGGTGGTGGTGTAGGAGTCGTCGGTGCAGCGGGGCCAGGTGGGGCAGCCGAGACCGGAGGCGGTGAGCCGCACCGCCCCACCGGTCACCACGATCGCCACGTTCGAGATGATCGAGGCGTAGGCGAGGCGGCGCAGCAGCGCGGTCGACACGGGGAACCGGTCGAGCAGGCGCAGCAGAGCGGTAGAGACCGGGAACCGGACGGATCGCTTCACGGAGCGAATCCTACGCACCGTAGTGGAGCACGATCGGGTGACTCCGCCGGGCCGGTGTCAGGGATCACCGCGGGCCGGGTTTGCGGGCCTCCGGCGAATTACGTAACGTTGGCGTTGTGAAAAACGCGGCGGCGCTCTCCGAGCAGCCGGCGACCGGGACGGTCGCCGGCGGCGGCTCCAGGTCGCGGCGCGGCGTCAGACGCGCCGAGCTGGAGTTGTCGCAGACCGCGTCCACCGACCTCTCGACCCGGGACCGGGTCACCCAGCTGCTGCTGGAGCGGGGGGCGACCACCGCCGCCCAGCTCGGCTCGGCGCTGGGGCTCAGCCCGGCCGCGATCCGTCGGCACCTCGACGCGATGCTCGCCGACGGTGACGTGGTCGCCCGCGAGCAGGCCGTGCGCGGCAGCCGCGGGCGCGGTCGCCCGGCCAAGGTCTTCCTGCTGACCGAGGCCGCCCGGGTCCGTTGCGGCACCCACCACTACGACAACATGGCCACCGCCGCGCTGCGCTGGATCGCCCGCAACGGCGGTTCGTCGGCGGTCGAGGCGTTCGCCGCCGACCAGGTCGCCGCGTTGGAGGCCCGCTGCCGGGCCGCCATGGAGGACGCCGGGGACGACCCGCTCGCGCGGGCGGAGGCGCTCGCGAGCGCCCTCACCGCCGAGGGATACGCTGCCAACGCGTCCACGATCGCCTCCGGCGGCCAGCTCTGCCAGCACCACTGCCCGGTGGCGCACGTGGCCGCCGAGTTTCCCCAGCTGTGCGAGGCCGAGACCGCGGTGATCTCCCGTCTGGTCGGCACCCACGTACAGCGCCTGGCCACCATCGCGCACGGCGACGGGGTGTGCACCACGCACATCCCGGCCCAGCCGCGTGCCCAGTCCAGTACCACCGTCACCACTGTGAGGACAGATAGATGACCGAGCAGATCGTCCAGCCCCTGACCCAGGATGAGC
This sequence comes from Micromonospora sp. A200, assembly GCF_029893845.1. Classification (NCBI taxonomy): domain Bacteria; kingdom Bacillati; phylum Actinomycetota; class Actinomycetes; order Micromonosporales; family Micromonosporaceae; genus Micromonospora; species Micromonospora sp. A200. Next base: position 22,492 of record NZ_JARXXY010000038.1, read on the forward strand.
AGCTCGCCGCCCTGGGCAACTACGAGTACGGCTGGGCCGACCCCGACGTCGCCGGGTCGGTCGCCCAGCGCGGTCTCAGCGAGGCGGTGGTGCGGGACATCTCGGCCAAGAAGAACGAGCCGGCCTGGATGCTCGACCTGCGCCTGAAGGGCCTGCGGCTGTTCGGCCGCAAGCCGATGCCGGCGTGGGGCGCCGACCTCACCGGGATCGACTTCGACAACATCAAGTACTTCGTCCGCTCCACCGAGAAGCAGGCCGCCAACTGGGAGGACCTGCCCGAGGACATCAAGAACACCTACGACCGGCTGGGCATCCCCGAGGCGGAGAAGCAGCGCCTGGTCGCCGGTGTCGCGGCGCAGTACGAGTCCGAGGTGGTCTACCACAAGATCCGTGAGGACCTCGAGGAGCAGGGCGTCCTCTTCCTGGACACCGACACCGCGCTGCGCGAGCACGAGGACGTCTTCAAGGAGTACTTCGGCACGGTGATCCCGGTCGGCGACAACAAGTTCGCCGCCCTGAACACCTCCGTGTGGTCCGGCGGCTCGTTCATCTACGTGCCGAAGGGCGTGCACGTGGAGATCCCGCTGCAGGCCTACTTCCGGATCAACACGGAGAACATGGGCCAGTTCGAGCGGACGCTGATCATCGTCGACGAGGGCGCGTACGTGCACTACGTCGAAGGCTGCACCGCGCCGATCTACTCCTCCGACTCGCTGCACAGTGCGGTGGTGGAGATCATCGTCAAGAAGAACGCGCGCTGCCGCTACACGACCATCCAGAACTGGTCGAACAACGTCTACAACCTGGTCACCAAGCGCGCCGTCTGCCACGAGGGCGCGACCATGGAGTGGGTCGACGGCAACATCGGCTCCAAGGTGACCATGAAGTACCCGGCGGTCTACATGACCGGCGAGCACGCCAAGGGTGAGGTGCTCTCGGTGGCGATGGCCGGCGAGGGCCAGCACCAGGACGCCGGCGCCAAGATGGTGCACGCCGCGCCGCACACCTCCTCCACCATCGTGTCCAAGTCGATCGCCCGGGGCGGCGGCCGCACCTCGTACCGGGGCCTGGTCCAGGTGCTGGAGGGCTCGCACCACAGCCGGAGCACGGTCAAGTGCGACGCGCTGCTGGTCGACACCATCTCCCGCTCGGACACCTACCCCTACGTCGACATCCGCGAGGACGACGTGGCGATGGGGCACGAGGCGACCGTCTCCAAGATCAGCGACGACCAGCTCTTCTACCTGATGAGCCGCGGTCTGAGCGAGGACGAGGCGATGGCGATGATCGTGCGTGGCTTCATCGAGCCGATCGCCAAGGAGCTCCCGATGGAGTACGCCCTGGAGCTCAACCGCCTGATCGAGCTCCAGATGGAGGGCGCGGTCGGCTGACGCCGCCCGCCGCACGGGCGGGCCGGCATCCCCGGTCCGCCCGACCCGGCACCAGACATTGTCGTCGTAGAACAGACCAAGGAAGAGATGACTACCCAGGCTTCCGCGCCGCCCAGCACCAAGACGCAGGCGCTCCGCTCGTACGACGTCGCCGACTTCCCGGCCCTCACCGGCCTGGAGGAGGAGTGGCGCTTCACCCCGCTCAAGCGGCTGCGCGGGCTGGTCGGTGAGCCGCAGGCCAGCACCGCCACGGTCCGGCACGAGTACGGCGACCTGCCCGAGGGCGTCACCGTCGGGCGGATCGGCGCGGACGACCCGCGGGTGGGCAGCGTGCTCACCCCGGTCGACCGGGTCAGCGCCCTGGCGTACGGCGGCGCGGGGGACGCGCTGCTGGTGGAGGTCGCCCGGGACGCCGTGGTCGGCGCGCCGGTGACCCTGCGGGTGGTCGGCGACGGCGCCGAGGGGCTGGCCTTCGGGCACACCTTCGTCGACGTGGGCCGGTTCGCCGAGGTCACCCTGGTGCTGGAGCACGTCGGCTCGGCCACCCTGGCCGACAACGTCGAGGTGTCGGTGGCCGAGGGCGCGAAGCTGATCCTGGTCACCGTCGCCGACTGGGCCGCCGACGCGGTGCAGGCCCAGCACCTCAAGGTCAAGCTGGGCCGCGACGCCAAGGTGACGCACATCCAGGTCAGCCTCGGCGGCGACCTGGTCCGGCAGTACACCTCGGTGGAGTACACCGGCCGGGGCGGCGAGGCCGAGCTGTACGGCGTCTACTTCGCCGACGGCGGCCAGCACCTGGAGCACCGCCAGCTGGTCGACCACAACGTGCCGGACTGCCGCAGCTACGTCGGCTACCGGGGCGCCCTGCAGGGCGACGACGCGCACACCGTCTGGGTGGGCGACGTGCTGATCCGCGCCGAGGCGACCGGCACCGACACGTACGAGATCAACCGGAACCTGCTGCTCTCCGACGGCGCGCGGGCCGACTCCGTACCCAACCTGGAGATCGAGACCGGCGAGATCGCCGGCGCCGGCCACGCGAGCGCGACCGGCCGCTTCGACGACGAGCAGCTGTTCTACCTGATGGCCCGGGGCATCCCGGAGGGCGAGGCCCGCCGCCTGGTGGTGCGCGGCTTCTTCGCCGAGCTGATCAACAAGATCCCGGTCGAGGAGCTGCGCGAGCGGCTCGGCGACGCGATCGAGGCCCGGCTGGCCAAGGCGGGCGCCTGATGATCAAGATCTGCTCGACCGAGGACGTGCCGAAGGGGACCGTGATCAGCGCGGACGTCGACGGCACCGCGATCGCGGTCGTGCACGGCGAGGACGACACCTTCTACGCCGTCCACGACGAGTGCTCGCACGCCGCGGTCGCCCTCTCCGAGGGTGAGGTCGAGGGGTGCACGCTGGAATGTTGGCTGCACGGATCCCGTTTCGACCTTCGGACGGGCGAGCCCACCGGGCTGCCCGCCACCGAACCCGTCCCCGTCTATCCCGTCGAAGTCCGCGACGGCGACATCTACGTCAGCCTGACGCCGAGCAATGGAGTGACCCGATAATGAGCACCCTGGAGATCCGCGACCTGAAGGTGTCGGTCAAGCTGCCCGAGGGTGAGCTCAAGCCGATCCTGGCCGGTGTCGACCTGACCGTCCGCTCGGGTGAGACGCACGCGATCATGGGGCCGAACGGTTCCGGCAAGTCCACCCTGGCGTACTCGATCGCCGGCCACCCGAAGTACGAGATCACCGGCGGCTCGGTGACCCTCGACGGCGAGGACGTGCTGGCCATGTCCGTCGACGAGCGGGCCCGCGCCGGCCTCTTCCTGGCCATGCAGTACCCGGTCGAGGTCCCCGGCGTCTCGGTGGCCAACTTCCTGCGTACCGCCAAGACCGCCATCGACGGGGAGGCGCCGAAGCTGCGCACCTGGGGTGGCGAGCTGCGGGGCGCCATGGAGCGCCTGCAGATGGACCCGGCGTTCGCCCAGCGCAACGTCAACGAGGGCTTCTCCGGCGGCGAGAAGAAGCGGCACGAGATCGTGCAGCTGGAGCTGCTCAAGCCGAAGATCGCCATCCTCGACGAGACCGACTCCGGCCTCGACGTGGACGCGCTGCGCGTGGTCAGCGAGGGCGTGAACCGGGTCCGCGACACCGGCGACACCGGCGTGCTGCTGATCACCCACTACACCCGCATCCTGCGCTACATCAAGCCGGACTTCGTGCACGTCTTCGTCGCCGGCCGGATCGTCGAGCAGGGCGGGCCGGAGCTGGCCGACAAGCTCGAGGCCGAGGGCTACGAGCGGTACGCCGCCGGGGCCGGTTCGGCGCGGGCCTGACACGACACGACAGGGGCCGGCTGAGATGACCACCATCGCGATCCCGTCCGGGATGCCGCAGTTCGACGACGTGCCACGGTTCGACGTGGCAGGAGTGCGCGCCGACTTCCCGATCCTGGACCGGGAGATCAACGGGCACCGGCTGGTCTATCTCGACAGCGCCAACACCTCGCACAAGCCGCGTCAGGTGCTCGACGTCCTCGCCGAGCACTACGCGATGCACAACGCCAACGTGTCGCGCTCGGTGCACACCCTGGGCACCGAGGCGACCGAGGCGTACGAGGGGGCGCGGGCGAAGATCGCCGCGTTCATCAACGCGCCGAGCGTGGACGAGGTGGTGTTCACCAAGAACTCCACCGAGGCGATCAACATCGTGGCGTACGCGTTCTCCAACGCCTCGCTGCGGCCCGACGCCGACCCCCGGTTCCGGCTCGGCCCCGGCGACGAGGTGGTGATCTCCGAGATGGAGCACCACTCGAACATCGTCCCGTGGCAGCTGCTCTGCGAGCGCACCGGCGCGACCCTGCGCTGGTTCCCGGTCACCGACAACGGGCGGCTGGACGAGTCGGGGCTGGAGGAGCTGGTCACCGAGCGGACGAAGATCGTCTCGCTGGTGCACATGTCCAACATCCTCGGCACGGTCAACGCCACCTCCCGGATCACCCAGCGGGTCCGTGAGGTGGGTGCGCTGCTGCTGCTCGACTGCTCGCAGTCGGTGCCGCACATGCCGATGGACGTGGTCGACTACGACGCCGACTTCATCGTCTTCACCGGCCACAAGATGTGCGGCCCGACCGGCGTCGGCGTGCTCTGGGGCCGGGGCGAGCTGCTCGCCGCGATGCCCCCGGTGCTCGGCGGCGGGTCGATGATCGAGACGGTGTCGATGGCGGGCTCGACGTTCGCCGCGCCGCCGGCCCGGTTCGAGGCCGGCACCCCGCCGATCGCCGAGGCGGTCGCGCTCGGCGCGGCGGTGGACTACCTCACCGGCATCGGGATGCGCGCCATCCAGTGGCACGAGAAGGAGCTGACGGCGTACGCGCTGGACGCCCTCGCCACCGTGCCGGGGCTGCGGATCTTCGGACCGACGGTGCCGGTCGGCCGGGGTGGGACGATCTCGTTCGCGCTCGGTGACATCCACCCGCACGACGTGGGGCAGGTCCTCGACTCGCTCGGCGTGCAGGTGCGGGTGGGGCACCACTGCGCGAAGCCGGTGTGCACGCGGTTCCGCGTGCCGGCCATGACGCGGGCGTCGTTCTACCTGTACACCACCACGGAGGAGATCGACGCCCTGGTGGCGGGGCTCGAGCAGGCGCGGAAGGTGTTCGACTGATGCAGCTCGACCAGCTCTACCAGGAGATCATCCTGGACCACTACAAGCACCCGCACGGGCGTGGCCTGCGCGACGCCGACCCGGACGCCCGGGTCGCCGAGGCGCACCACGTCAACCCGACCTGCGGTGACGAGATCACCGTCCGGGTGGCCACCGACGGCGACACGCTCGACGACATCTCGTACGACGGGATGGGCTGCTCGATCAGCCAGGCGTCGGCGAGCGTGCTGCACGAGCTGCTGCGCGGTCGGGGTGCGGGTGAGGCGTTCGCCGTGCACGAGGCGTTCGTCGAGTTGATGTCCGGGCGTGGCCAGGTCACGCCGGACGAGGACGTACTCGGTGACGGGGTGGCTTTCGCGGGCGTCGCCCGCTACCCCGCCCGGGTCAAGTGCGCGCTGCTGCCGTGGATGGCGTTCAAGGACGCCGCGGCACGCGCCGGCGTGGGCGTGAGCCCGACGGAGGTGAAGGCATGAACAGCGAGGACACCGCCACCGCGGCGACGCCGGAGGCCGGTGACGCCGCCACGACGCCGGCGACCGGTGCCGTGGCGACCGACGGCGCTCCGACGCCGGCGGGCGGCAAGGCCGTCGTCGCCGACATCGAGGAGGCGATGAAGGACGTCGTCGACCCGGAGCTCGGCATCAACGTGGTCGACCTCGGCCTGGTGTACGGCGTGCACGTCGACGACGAGAACGTCGCGACGCTGGACATGACGCTCACCTCGGCGGCCTGCCCGCTCACCGACGTGATCGAGGACCAGGCCCGGCAGGCGCTGACCACCGGCCCCGGCGGGGGACTGGTCAACGACATCCGGATCAACTGGGTCTGGCTGCCGCCGTGGGGCCCGGACAAGATCACCGACGAGGGGCGCGACCAGCTCCGCTCGCTCGGCTTCAACGTCTGACCCACCGCGCCGGCTGACCGGACGAAAGGCCCCGACCTCAGGTCGGGGCCTTTGTCGTCGGTGCGGCCCGCACGCACCCACGGATAACCGGTGGCGGGCCCGGACGGCGTCCGGCGACAATCGCCGCGTGATCGAGTCGACGTCGTCCCGCACCGTCCCTGTCGCCGCGGCCATCGCCGCCGGGCGACAGCGGCCGGTGCCGCGGCGGCTGCGACCCGGTACCCGCCGCCATGGGTGACGCGCTGCTCGCCGGCCTGCTCGCCGGCTACGGGGTGGCGGTGCCGGTCGGGGCGATCGCCATCGTGGTCATCGGACTCACCGCCCGTACCTCGTTGCGGGTCGGCGCCGCCGCCGCCCTCGGGGTGGCCGCCGCGGACGGCCTCTACGCCGCGCTGGCCGTGCTCGGCGGCGCGGCCCTCGCCGGCCTGGTGCGCCCGGTGGCGACCCCGTTGCGCTGGGCGGCCGTCGTGATCCTGCTCTTCCTCGCCGGGCAGCTCGCCGTGGGCGCGCTGCGCCGGCACCGTCGCCCGCCCGACCCGGCGCGGGCCGAGCGGGGTCTGGCCACGCCCGCCCGGGCCTTCGCCGGGCTGCTGGCGCTCACCCTGCTCAACCCGATGACCATCGTCTACTTCGTGGCCCTGGTGATCGGCCGGCAGGCGTCCGGTGGGTGGACGCCCGCCGGCCAGGTGGCCTTCGTGGCCGCGGCGTTCGCCGCCTCGGCGAGCTGGCAGCTGCTGGTCGCCGGCGGCGGCACGCTGCTCGGTCGGCTGCTCACCTCCGACCGTGGCCGGCTGGTCACCGCGCTGCTGGCCAGCGCGCTGATCGTGCTGCTGGCGCTGCGGATGATCTGGTAAGCCGGCCGGCTCAGTGCGGGTACACCTCCAGTTCCCAGAGCGAGAAGCCGTAGGAGGTGGCCCGGGTCAACCCGACCATCCGCACGTAGCGGGCACTTGTCGTGGCGAACCGGTCGTTGTCGGTGCCGCCGTCCCCGGCGGTGGTGGACCAGACCGTCCGCCAGGCGGCGCCGTCGGTGGAGACGTCGATCCGGTACGACCGGGCGTGCGCCGCCTCCCAGCGCAGCACCGCGCGGGCCACCGGCCGGACCGCACCGAGGTCCACGGTGATCGACTGATTGTCCGACCAGCCGCTCGACCACCGGGTGCCCGGATCGCCGTCCACCGCCCGGCTGGCCGGGAGGAAGAGTTGGCTGCTGGAGGCGGTGACCGGGCGGCCGGCGGCCAGGTTGGTCAGGTCGTCGCCGCGGCGGGCCGGGAACGACACCACCTGCTGGTAGGTCGGCCGGTTCTGCCAGGCGATCACGGGCTGCTTCAGCCCGCCGAGCGGGGACTGCACGATGGCGTCGGCGCACCACTGGTCGCCGGCCGCGCAGCTCGCGTCGCCGGGATAGACCTCGGTCGCCGGCCGGGCGACGGCGCTGCGCAGCGTGTCCAGCAGGATCTGCCGGCAGGCGGCGAGGTCGCCGCCGCCGCAGTACCGGCGGTCCGACCCGCCGGGCACCGGCTCGCCCAGCACGGCCCGCAGGTCGGCGTCGACGTACCCCCACCAGCCGTACTGGAACGACGAGCCCTTGTGCCCCTGCGCCTCGTTGGCCGCGGTGGGCAGGGTGGACTCGTCGCCGCGCTGCTGCCCGGACGGCGACTCGTTGATCTGCATGGCGTTGACCAGCGCCTGGTACAGCTCCGGGCCGAGGGGTGCCTTGAACTGGCCGTTGACCAGCAGTGGCCACCAGGCGTCGAAGATCCGGATCGCGTCCGCGTGCCGGTACACCTTGGTGCCGGGGGCCGTCTCGACCCGCAGTGCGCCGTCGGCACGCCAGGCCCGGAGCTTGCTCACCACGGCGGCCAGGTCGGCGTCGGTGACCGGCTGGCTCTCCAGCACCCGGATCAGCTCGTCGAGCACCTCGGCGCCGCGCAGGTCGGTCAGGCCGGCCCGCTCGACCAGCGAGGTCAGCGTGGCCCGGTCGAAGGTGCGCCCGGCCGCCAGCGCTGACCGGATCGGCCGGTCCAGCAGGTCGACCCGGTGCACCGGGCCGAAGCTGAAGTTGCCGTCGGCGGCGCCGAAGTCCTTGGCCTGCTTGTTGTTCCAGCTCACGTAGTAGTCCTGGTCCACCGAGTACGGATGCTCGGCCAGCGGCTGATAGGCGGCGGTGTTCGCGGTCGGGTCGAAGTCGCGCCACTCGTACGCCGGATCGGCCCGCATCGGCAGGTTCGGGTCGGACCCGGCCGCGCGGACGGGGTTGAGCCCCGAGTTCAGGTACGCCGACTCGGTGGAGTTCACGTAGAACCAGTTGAACGCGTACCCGATGGTGCCGGCGGACTCGCGGAACGCCGCGGCGTCGCCCATCGCGGCCGGGTCGTTGAACATCTGGAAGCCGATCGCCGAGTCCGCCTCGTGCCGGTAGGTGGAGCGCAGGTGGGTGAAGGCGTGCGGTTGGCCGCCCACGGTGCCCCGCCAGGCGACCAGGCCGAGCGCGGTGCGCCGGGCGACCAGCCGGTACGACCCGGCGGCGGTGCCGTCGGCGAGGGTGGGCCGCCACGCGTTGACGTGCGAGATCTCCGCCATCGGCTGGCACCGGCCCCGGTAGCGGTAGTGGTTGCTGGCCAGGGTGGGTGCGCTGCCGTCCACCGTGCACAGCGGCAGGGCGTAGGTGTCGGTGATGTCGTGGGCCGACGAGGTGGCGCTCCAGGCGTAGTCCTGGCCCCGGCCCAGCAGCACGTAGAGGTTGAGCCCGGCGAAGGCGGCGCCGCGCGCGCTGATCCCCGGCCCCTGCAACTCCTGCACCATCAGCAGCTGGGGTGAGAAGTAGCCGGTCTGCGGGCCGAACACGGCGATCGGGTGGCCGGTGGCGGAGTGCTCGGTCGAGATCACCGCCGCGTTCGACATGCCCCGGTCGGCCCGGCCGATGGTCAGCCCGGACAGCGCGGCGGCCAGCTCGGACGGTCCACCGACGGCGGCGCCGGTGGCCGCGCCGGTGGCGTCGCTGACGACGGGTTCCACCCGGGCCGAGCCGCCGTCCGGCAGCACCACGCTGGCCGCGTTCGCCGGGGCGCCACCGTACGGGAAGCTCTGCCCGTCGTGCAGGGTCAGCACTGTCTCCGGGTTCTCCTGGCTGCGGAAGGCGGTCCAGACCCGGTCACCCTCGACCACGCCGTAGCGGGCCCGCGCGGCCAGCCGGACCAGCGCCGACTGCATCTCGTTGCCGCCCCCGCCGCCGAACAGCCCGCCCACCACGCCGGCGATGGCGATCAGGTCGGTCATCCGGAACGGCTCGGGCCCGCCGGCGTTGGTGACCGCGTCCAGGTGCCCGGTGAGCACGTACTCGCCGGGGCAGTTGCGGTGCGCCATGCAGTGCCCGATGTAGGCGTTGATACCGGCGATGTACTCCTGCACGTCGGCGTAGAGCTGCTCGCCCCGGGGGCCCTTGCGCCGCAGCGCCTCCACCTGCGCCGCCAGGTCCGCCTCGGTGTACGGCGAGTTGCGCCAGACGCTCTGCTCCAGCGCCCGGTTGCCGGGCGCGCCCCCGGCGAACGGGGTCAGGGTGCCCCGCCCGACGTGGCGCAGCAGGTCGATGGTGAACAGCCGGTCCTCGGCGCCGGCGTAGCCGGCCCCGAACATGGTGCCGCCGCGGGTGCTGCCGGTGACGTGCGGGACGCCGGTCGCCCGATCGCGCACGATGGTCACGTCGGCGCGCGGCGAGTAGCGGCGCTCGATCTGATCGGCCGGCACCCCGAAGCCGGCGTCGTTGAAGAACGCGCCGAGCTGGTCCTCGCGCAGCCCCGCGTAGCCGTAGACCAGGTCGGCGTACCGGCCGAGCTGGTCACCGGCGTGCCGGGGCAGGGTGCCGAGGGCCTGGTTGGCGAGCACCTCGACGAGGGTGGCGTTGCCGTTCTGCCCCGGCGGCAGGATGTCCGAGCACTCGCCGAGACAGTGGTCGGCCGCGGCGAAACTGCTGGTGGTGGCGTCGGTGGCGGCGGGTGCGGCGGCGGCGGGGGCGGTGGGGGAGACGGTGAGCAGGGCCGCCACGGTGACCGACGCCGCGGCGGCGGCGGTCAGCCGGCGGGCGACGGCGCGACGGGCGGGGTGCGGTGGGACGGGACCGCGTGGCTGCATGGGGACCTCGCAGACGGAGGATGGATCCGAGAAACATTCGGTTACCGGATGGTAAGCGCTCATCGATGTCCATGAAAGCCCCGGAGTCGGGCGCCGCCCGTGGTCCGGCAGTTCGGTACCGTTCGGCCATGACCAGTCGACCCGCAGCCGGGGGTGGCCGGTGGGTCGAGGTCGACCCGACCCGCGTCGCCCGCTGGGTCGAGGGCTTCGCCGACCGGCACGGCCCGCCCACCACCACCGTCGGCGGGTACGGCCTGCTGCTCGCCGCCCCGGACGGCGCGACCGCCGAGCTGCACACCCCGCCCGGGGCGCCGCCCACCCGGGACGTACCCGAATTCGTGGCCGCCGCGGCCGAGCCGCGCCGGATCGGCCTGCTGCTGGCCCGCAAGGGCGCGGTGGCGGTCGGCGTCGCGGTGGGGGAGGACCTGGTGGTCTCCAAGGTGGACACCCGCTACGTGCAGGGCCGCACCGCCGCGGGCGGGTGGTCGCAGCAGCGCTTCGCCCGGCGGCGGGACAACCAGGCGAAGGCGGCCCTCGGCGACGCGGCGGAGCTGGCCGTACGGCTGCTGCTGCCGGAGGCGGCGACGCTGCGCGCGCTGGTCTGCGGCGGTGACCGGCGGGCCGTCGACACCGTGCTCGCCGACCGGCGGCTGGCCCCGCTCGCCGCGCTGCGGGCCGAGCGGCTGCTCGACGTGCCCGAGCCCCGACACGCGGTGCTGGTCGCCGCGATCGCCGCGGCCCGCGCGGTGCGGATCCTGGTCCGCGACGCCGCACCCGACGCTCCCTGAACCGCTGCTCGGTGTGGCGTGGCCAACTCGTTGCGTTCCGGCCGCTAGCCTGCGGAAATGGCCGCACGCGAGGGGGCCGTGCCGGCGGCGCGGGGCACGACGACGACCGGGACCGACCGGATGACGGCGTTCAGCGACGGGGTGTTCGCGATCGTCATCACCCTCCTGGTGCTGGAACTTCGCCCACCGGCGTACGAATCCGGTGGGCTGCTCGACGCGCTCCTGCACGAGAAGGCCGCCTACCTCGCCTTCGTCATCTCGTTCGTCTACATCGGCGTGCTCTGGCTGAACCACCACGCGCTGCTGCTACTGGTCGGCCGGACGAACCTCACACTCAACTGGATCAACCTCGCCCTGCTGTTCGGCGCCGTGATCATCCCGTTTCCCACCGCGGTGCTCGCGTCGGCATTCGCCCATGCGGGCACCGCCGACCGGCGGGTGGCCGTGGTCCTGTACGCACTGTCCGCCGCGCTGATGTCGGTGCCCTGGCTGGCCTTCTTCGCCTACCTGGAACGCCATCCCGCGCTGCTGGCACCCGAGATCTCCACCGAACACCTGCACGCCCAGCGGGCCCGCCCCATCACCGGCATCTTTCTCTACGGCGGCAGCGCCGCAGTCGGCTGGTTCGTCAACCCCGTGGTGGGCCTGATCGGAATCATCGTCATGATCATCTACCACGCCGTCACGAGCCAGGGCCTCAGGCGGCGCAGTCACCGGCGGCTGCCGGGTCGACGGCAGACCTGACTCGACGACAGCCATGGTGGCCGGACGCGGCCGGAACCGGTGACCCGGAAACGCCACGGCGGCCGGTGGGTGGGGAACCCACCGGCCGCCGCCGGGTGTCTCGGGACCGGGGCGCTCAGCGGCTGCCACCGAAGGTGTCGCAGGACTTCGGGTCGCCGCTGTCGTAGCCGCGGCTGAACCACTCCTTGCGCTGCGCGGAGGAGCCGTGGGTGAACTCCTCGGGGTTCACCGGGCGGTTCGCCCGCTCCGAGATGGCGTCGTCGCCGATCTTCTCGGCGGTGTCGATCGCCTGCGCGATGTCCTGCTCGCTGACGCTCTTGAAGATCTTCTGGCCCGTCGCGTCGGCGGTGCCGGTGGCGTTCTTCGCCCAGGCGCCCGCGTAGCAGTCGGCCTGGAGCTCCAGCTTCACCGACAGCGCGTTGGCGTTGTCCGGGTCGCGCTGCTGCTGGCGGCGCATCTGCGCCTCGGTGCCGAGCAGGTCCTGCACGTGGTGGCCGTACTCGTGGGCCAGCACGTACGGCTGGGCGAACTCGCCCTCCGCGCCGAGCTGGTCGGCCAGCACCCGGTAGAAGGTCAGGTCGATGTAGACCTGGTCGTCGGCCGGGCAGTAGAACGGGCCCACGCCGGAGTCGGCCTGGCCGCAGCCGGTGTTCACGCCCTGGCTGAAGAAGACCGTCTTCGACGGCCGGTACTGCTCGCCGAACTTCTCCGGCAGCGCGGCCTGCCAGTACGCCTGGATCGAGTTGACGTACGCGGTGTTGCGGCAGTCCAGCTGCTGGAGCGCGTCGTCGGCCGAGCACTTCTGCTGCAGCGACGTGTTGTCGCCCTGCTCACCGCCGCCGCCGTTGGTCGCGGCGTTCAGCCCGAAGCCGCCGCCGACCAGCGCGACCAGGACGGCGATGATGATGCCGACGATCCCTCCGCGACCGCCGCCGATCGGGATGGGAATGCCCATCCCGCCACCCCCGCCGGACCCTCGCCGATCGTCCACCTGACTGGTGTCGATCTGCGCGTTCTCGTTCAGCTCCATGTTGACCCCGATCACCGATTCATCACGTTTGGTGGTTGCGGTGCCGGACCGGGTCCGGACGGCGTTTCGGTACCCGATGATCTTGCTCGGTAATCCGGGCGGGGCGCCGAAGCCGGCCCGGTACACTTGCCTCGTGCTGCTCTGCGAAGGCTGAACCGCCCCGCGCCGACGGTCCATCGGGCCCGCCGGCCGTTTCGCGTGCCCTGAGTCAGCCCTTCCAGACCCCGAGAGCGAGTACCGGAAAATGATCACTGCCACCGGCCTGGAGCTGCGTGCCGGCGCCCGGATCCTGCTGTCCGACACCACCCTGCGGGTGCAGCCCGGTGACCGGATCGGCCTCGTGGGCCGCAACGGCGCCGGCAAGACCACCACGCTGAAGGTGCTGGCGGGGGAGGGGCAGCCGTACGCCGGCCAGATCGACCGGCGCAGCGCGATCGGCTACCTGCCGCAGGACCCGCGTACCGGCGACCTGGAGGTCACCGGGCGGGACCGGGTGCTCTCCGCCCGCGGGCTGGACGTGCTCATGGCCCAGATGACGGAGATCGAGGCCAAGCTGGCCGACGACGCCGACGACAAGTTGGTCCGCCGCTACGGCGCGCTGGAGGACCAGTTCGCCGCCCTCGGCGGGTACGCCGCCGAGGCCGAGGCGGCCCGGATCTGCGCCAACCTCGGGCTGCCCGACCGGGCGCTCGCCCAGACCATCGGCACCCTCTCCGGCGGCCAGCGCCGCCGCATCGAGCTGGCCCGGATCCTGTTCCGGGACGCCGGCGAGAACGGCGGCGGCATCCTGCTGCTCGACGAGCCCACCAACCACCTCGACGCCGACTCGATCACCTGGTTGCGCAACTTCCTCGCCAACCACAAGGGCGGCCTGATCGTCATCTCCCACGACGGCGCGCTGCTGGAGTCGGTGGTCAACAAGGTGTGGTTCCTCGATGCCACCCGCTCGGTGGTCGACGTTTACAACCTGGGCTGGAAGGCGTACCTGGAGGCGCGGGAGACCGACGAGCGGCGCCGCCGCCGCGAACGGGCCAACGCCGAGAAGAAGGCCGGCGCCCTGATGGCCCAGGCCGACAAGATGCGGGCGAAGGCCACCAAGACCGTCGCCGCGCAGAACATGGCCCGCCGCGCCGAGAAGCTGATCTCCGGCCTGGAGGAGGTACGCGTCTCCGACAAGGTGGCGAAGGTGCGCTTCCCCACCCCGGCGCCGTGCGGCAAGACCCCGCTCACCGCGACCGGTCTCTCCAAGTCGTACGGCTCGCTGGAGATCTTCACCGACGTGAACGTCGCGGTGGACCGTGGTTCCCGGGTCGCCATCCTCGGGCTCAACGGCGCCGGCAAGACCACCCTGCTGCGGATGCTCGGCGGCCTGCTCACGCCGGACACCGGCGAGGTGCACGCCGGGCACGGCCTGCGGCTGGGCTACTACGCCCAGGAGCACGAGACCCTGGACGTCGAGCGGACCGTGCTGGAGAACATGCGGGCCGCCGCCATCGAGCAGTCCGACACCGACCTGCGCAAGATCCTCGGTGCGTTCCTCTTCTCCGGGGAGGACGTGGACAAGCCGGCCGGGGTGCTCTCCGGCGGCGAGAAGACCCGGCTCGCCCTCTCCACCCTGGTCTGTTCCGGGGCCAACGTGCTGCTGCTGGACGAGCCGACCAACAACCTCGACCCGGTCAGCCGGGAGCAGGTGCTCGACGCCATCGCCAACTACCCGGGCGCGATCGTGCTGGTCACTCACGACCCGGGCGCGGTGCTCGCGCTCAAGCCCGACCGCGCGATCCTGCTCCCCGACGGCGACGAGGATGCCTGGAGCGACGACCTGCTCGAACTGGTCGAACTGGCCTGACGGGCCGGTCCGGCGCGGCTGTCGTCGCCCGCCGGCATGATCGACTCCATGACGGCGACGTGGCGGGGTCGGTAGCGTCCCGACCCCGCCACCTCGCCGTGACGGGGTCGATCACGGCGGCCGGAGGAGGCCGCGCCCGGCCGGCGGGCTCAGGGGGCCAGGTCGGCCAGGCGGGTCAGCACGCCGGAGGTGACCAGGATGACCAGGCCGACGCCGACGAAGATCGCCGGTACCAGCCAGTGGCCGGCCCGGCCGACCAGCCGGACCACCCGGGGGTGCCCGCCGAGCAGGGCGGCGACCGCGCACCAGAGCGCCACCAGGGCGGCGAAGACCGCCAGCCAGACCAGCCCGGCCGCCGGCTCCAGGGAGCGGAACACCGGCACGTAGACGGCGATGTTGTCCGCGCCGTTGGCGATGGTCACGCCGGCCACCCCGAGCGCGCCGCCGACCACCGCCGGTGGCGCCTCGTCGTCGGTGCGCGCCAGCAGGGCCCGGATTCCGAGGCCGATCGGCAGCAGGCCGAGCAGGCCGGTCCACGGGTTGGGCACCACGAGCAGCCCCGCCGCGATCACCAGGGCGGTCGCGACCAGTGCGCCGATGCCCAGGTACTGGCCCGCCACGATCTGCCAGGGCCGGGGCCGGCCGGTGGCGCGGGCGGCCACGAAGAGCACGGTGAGCACGACGATGTCGTCCACGTTGGTCGCGGCGAACACCAGGGCCGCACCGGCCGCGGCGGCGAGCAGGTCGGTCCCGCCAGGCAGGGTACGGGCCGCGGGGCGGGCCCCGAACGGCCCCGGCGCGCACGTCCTGCGGGCCCGGTCGGAAGGATCACTCTATCGGGAAGCTGACATCGCATAGCGTGTCGGTTGGCGAAGAGTTGATATCTGGCGCATGATCGTTCGAGGCGGTCTAATAGGTGGGACCGTATCCGAACCGCACAGTCTGGGACGTGAGGAATCAGCATGGCAGCCACTGGCACAGCCACCAGCACTGAGAAGGGTCGCCGGATCGTCGGAGCCGAGCGTCAGACGCTCGCCAAGGACCTGGTAAAGCGGTACACCTCGGGTGAGAGCATCCGCGCGCTCGCGGCCTCGACCGGACGTTCCTACGGGTTCATCCACCGGGTGCTCACCGAGTCCGGCGTCCAGCTGCGGCAGCGCGGCGGCGCCCGGCGCCGCAAGAAGGCGTGACCCGCCCACCAGCGTCGTCCATCAGCGTCGTGTTCCGGGCCGTCCGGTGACCGCCGAGACGACCGGGGTACGACTCGACTGCGACGGGCCGGTGGCGACGGTGACGTTGTGCCGGCCCGACGTGCTCAACGCGCAGACCCCGGCGATGTGGCGCGCGATGAGCGACTTCTCGCGGGATCTCCCTGGCGACGTGCGCGTCGTCGTGGTGCGCGGCGAGGGGCGATCCTTCTCCGCCGGCCTCGACCTGTCGGTGGCCGGCGCGTCCGGGCCGGGTTCGTTCGCCGAGCTGGCGACCCTGCCCGAGCAGGAGTGCGCCGACCGGATCGCGGAGTTCCAGGGCGGCTTCAGCTGGCTGCACCGCCCCGACGTGATCTCCGTGGCGGCTGTGCAGGGCCACGCCATCGGCGCCGGCTTCCAGCTGGCGCTCGCCTGCGACCTGCGGGTGCTCGCCGAGGACGCCAAGCTCTCCATGGCCGAGGTGACCCTGGGCCTGGTGCCCGACCTCGCCGGGACGAAGCGCCTCGTCGAGCTGGTCGGCTATGCGCGGGCCCTGGAGATCTGCGCGACCGGCCGGCGGATGGACGCCGCCGAGGCGGACCGGATCGGGCTGGCCACGCTCGTGGTGCCCGCCGCCGACCTGGACGGCGCGGTGCGGGACCTCACCGCCGGGCTGCTGGCCAACAACCGCGACGCGGTGGTCGAGATCAAGGCGTTGCTCGCCGGCGCGGCCGGCCGCTCGCACGCCGACCAGCAGCGCGCCGAGCGGGAGGCGCAGACCCGCCGCCTGCGCGACCTCGCCGGACGGGGAGAATAGTAAGGACCGTTCGGGAAGATCCGGGTTACTACTGAGGTTGTCGTAGTCGTCGGGAGAATCGAACCCGACGGTGCGCGCTGCCGCAGATCCCGGAGGTGACCGATGTCCAACCCGATGTCCGGTGGGGGCATGGCCGGGTGGAGCATGCTCCGGTCGATGCGCAGCAGCGACGAGGTCTCCGCGCACCGGCTCAAGCGGGGCACCGCCCGGCGGATCGTCGCCTTCGCGGGGCCGTACCGGCGGGACATCGTCGTCTTCCTGATCACGGTGGTGATCGCCGCGATCATCGGGGTGGCCACCCCGGTGCTGGCCGGAAAGGTCATCAACGCCATCACCCGGGGCGGTGCCGAGGCCGGGGCGACCGTGGTCCGCCTGGCGCTGGTGATCGCCGCGCTGGCGGTCGCCGACGCCCTCTTCTCCCTCGCCCAGCGGTGGTACTCCGCCCGGATCGGCGAGGGGATCATCCTCGACCTGCGCACCCGGGTCTACGACCACGTGCAGCGGATGCCGTTGCAGTTCTTCACCCGCACCCAGACCGGCGCCCTGGTCAGCCGGCTCAACAACGACGTGATGGGCGCCCAGCGGGCGTTCACCTCCACCCTCTCCGGGGTGGTCAGCAACGTCATCCAGCTGGTGCTGACCGCCGGGGTGATGTTCACCCTCTCCTGGCAGATCACGACGCTCTCGCTGGTCCTGCTGCCGATCTTCATCATCCCGGCCCGGCGGGTCGGCAAGCGGCTGGCCGAGATCACCCGGGAGTCGTACAACCTCGACGCCAAGATGAACGCGACGATGACCGAGCGGTTCGGCGTGGCCGGGGCGCTGCTGGTCAAGCTCTTCGGTTCGCCCGAGATCGAGGCCCGCCGCTTCGCCGGCCGGGCCGAGCGGGTCCGCGACATCGGCATCCAGTCGGCCATGTACTCGCGGACGTTCTTCGTGGCGATGCTGCTGGTCGCCTCGCTGGCCCAGGCGCTGACCTACGGGCTCGGCGGCTGGCTCGCGGTCACCGGCGCGGTCAGCGCCGGCACCGTGGTCACCCTCGCGCTGCTGCTCACCCGCCTCTACGGCCCGCTGACCGCGCTGTCCAACGTCCGGGTGGACGTGATGAGCGCGCTGGTCTCCTTCGACCGGGTCTTCGAGGTGCTGGACCTGCGCCCCGGCATCGAGGAGAAGCCGGACGCGGTGCCGGTGCCGCGCGGCAACGGGCGGGTCGAGTTCCGCGACGTGCGGTTCCGCTACCCGGCCGCCGCCGAGGTGTCGCTGGCCTCGCTGGAGGAGGTCGCCACCCTGGACCGTACGGTCAACGAGCCGGTGCTCAAGGGCGTGTCGTTCGCCGTCGAGCCGGGTCAGATGGTGGCCCTGGTCGGGCCCTCCGGCGCCGGCAAGTCGACGCTGTCCATGCTGATCTCCCGGATCTACGACGTCACCGACGGCGAGGTGCGCGTCGGCGGCGTGGACGTCCGCGACGCCACCCTCGCCTCGCTGCGCGACGAGATCGGCGTGGTCACCCAGGACTCGCACCTGTTCCACGAGACGATCGCCGAGAACCTGCGCTACGCCAAGCCGGACGCCACCGACGACGAGATCTGGGCGGCGCTGGCCGGCGCGCAGGTCGCCGACCTGGTCCGGGCGCTGCCCGAGGGGCTGGAGACGATGGTCGGTGAGCGTGGCTACCGCTTCTCCGGCGGCGAGAAGCAGCGCATCGCCATCGCCAGGCTGCTGCTCAAGGCGCCGTCGATCGTGATCCTCGACGAGGCCACCGCCCACCTGGACTCGGAGAGCGAGGCCGCGGTGCAGCGGGCGCTGGCGGTCGCGCTGACCGGGCGTACCGCGCTGGTCATCGCGCACCGGCTCTCCACGGTCCGCGACGCCGACCAGATCCTGGTCCTCGACGGCGGCCGGATCGTGGAGCGCGGCCGGCACGAGGAGCTGGTCGCGGTCGGCGGGCTCTACGCCGAGCTGTACCGCACCCAGTTCGCGGTCGCCGACTCGCCGGCGCCGTACGCGGCGACGGAGCCCGAGCCGGTGATCACCACGGTGCCGCTGGGCACGTACGTCGCCCAGGAGGCGCTGCCGCCGGCGGCGGCGAACTAGCCGGCGGCGGCCGCCCGCAGCTCCCCGAAGGCCGCGCCGAGCGTCGCCGGGGTGAAGTGGGCGTTCAGGCCGCTCGGGTTGGGCAGCACCCAGAGCCGGGCCCCGGCCAGCGTCTCCGGCTGCGGGCCGAAACCGGCCTTCGGCCGGGCGAACCCGATCCGGTACGCGGTCACCCCGACCACCGCCACCCAGGCCGGCCGGTAGTGGGCGACCTTGCCGGTCAGGATCTCCGCTCCGGTCACCAGCTCCGCCGGGGTCAGCTCGTCGGCGCGGGCGCTGGCCCGGGCCACCATGTTGGTGATGCCCAGGCCGAGGCCGGGGAGCTGGTCCTGTTCGCTCGGGTGCAGCTGGCGCGGGGTGAAGCCGCCCCGGTGCAACGCCGGCCAGAAGCGGTTGCCGGGTCGGGCGAAGTGCCAGCCGGTGGCCGCCGACCAGAGCCCGGGGTTGATGCCGACGAAGAGCACGTCCAGCCCGGGCGCGATCAGGTCCGGGATGGTCCGGTCGGCCGCGGCCGCCAACTCGTCCTTTGTCGGCCGTCCCGCGCCGGAGGCTCCCCGCGTCGCGCCGGAGGCCCTTGCCGTCGCGTCCGGCTGCGCGCCGGCGGGCGGCCGACCGGACGTCGGCCCCGGCCGCCGGGACTGGTGGCCCCGAGGCCCGGACCCGGCCCGGGCAGCCGGCCGACCCGGCCGGGCACCGGCCGGGTCGTCGGAGCGGTCGGCGGGGCTCACAGGCCGCGCAGCGCGCCGCCGTCGACCGGCACGGTGACCCCGGTGACGTAGCTCGCGGTGGGGGAGAGCAGGAACGCGGCGACCCGCCCGAACTCCGCCGGGTCACCGATCCGGCGCAGCGGGATGCCGGCCTCCGCCTCGGCCCGGGCCGCCTCGGCGTCTCCGGTGGCGGCGAAGAGTTCCCGGTTGCGGTCGGTCATGATCCGTCCGGGCAGCAGGCCGAGCACCCGCACGCCGCGCGGGCCGTACTCGTCGGCCATGTCCTTGGCCACCCCGGCCAGGCCGGGACGCAGGCCGTTGGAGATGCCGAGGCCCGGCACCGGGCCGCGGGCCGAGGTGGAGAGCACCAGCCCGATCGCGCCGCCGTCGGTGAGCGCGCCGGCCACCGTACGGGCGGCGCGGACGCTGCCCAGGAAGACCGTCTCGAAGGACTGCCGCCACTGCTCGTCGGTAACCTGGGCGGCGGTGCCGCGGGGCGGGCCGCCGACCGAGACCAGCGCGCCGTCCAGCCGGTCGAAGTGCTCCCGCGCCGCCACCACGAGCCGCTGCGGCGTCTCCGGGTCGGCCAGGTCGGCGGTGAGCCCGATGGCGTGCCGGGGACCGCCGAGCCGCTCGACGGCCTCGGCGACGCGCTCCGGGGCGCGGGCCGAGAGGACCACCCGCGCGCCGTCGGCCACGAGGCATTCGGCGGTGGCGAAGCCCAGGCCGCGGGAGGCGCCGGTCAGCACGTACACCCGGTCGGTGAGTCCGAGATCCATGCCGCCGATCCTGCCGTACCCGCGTGCGCGACGCGCCGGGTGGGCGGTCAGCGCCGGGCGGGGCGCAGCAGGCGTACCCGACCGGCGAGCTGCACCGCGACGGCGCCGCCGGCGCGGGCGACGGCCGGCAGCCGACGGGGTCGCGGCGGGTGGTGGCCGTCGTAGCGGCTGCCCGCCTCACGGGCGACCAGTTCCTCCGCGCCGAGCGGGGGCAGGGTGCCCCGCTCGCGCAGCGTGCGGGCCAGGTCCCAGCCGTCGCGCAGTGAGCCGTTGGTGGGGCGGTCGGCCGCCCACTCGCGGAAGGTGTCCCACCAGGCGTCGCCGAGGGAGGCGGCGAGCAGCGGCCAGTGCCGGGCCACCTCGCCGGCCCGCTTGCCGAGCAGGGCGACCCGGGCGGCCCGCACCGGCCCGGGCGCGAAGCCGGCCGGGAGCGGCGCCCCGGCGACCAGCGCCGCCACCAGCGCCGCCTGCCGGGCGCCCAGTTCGCCGCCCGGCGCACCGTCGGGCGGACCGGGGACCGTCCGGTCGCTCACGTGACCACCGGGAACCCGGAGGCGGCGGCGAGCGCGTCCAGCTCGGCTCGCAGGGCGGGCGCGGGCGGGTAGTGCCCGTCGCGTTCCAGCAGCAGCGCCGGGGGCCGGCGGCGGGCGCAGAGCGCGCCGACCAGGTCGAGCACCTCCGGCGGCACCGGGTCGGTGTGCGTGTCGTGGTAGAAGCCGCCACGCTCGGCACCCCCGGCCACGTGCACGTAGGCGACCCGGTCCAGTGGGAGCCGGTCGAGCAGGGCGAGCGGGTCGCCGCCCCGGTTGCGGGCGTTGGCGTGCACGTTGGCGACGTCGAGCAACAGCGTCGCCCCGGTGGCGTCCAGGATCTCGGTGAGGAAGTCCGCCTCGTCCAGCTCGTCGTCGGGCCAGTCGAAGAGCGCGGCGATCGGCTCCAGGGCGATCGGCACCGGCAGCTGCCCCTGCGCCCGCCGGACGTTGGCCACCACCGCGGCCACCGCCTCCCGGCTGCGCGGCAGCGGCAGCAGGTGGCCGGCCTCCAGGCCGCCGGCCCGGACGAACGCGATGTGCTCGCTGACCAGCGGCGCGTCGAGGAGTTCGGCGACCCGGGC
This sequence comes from Micromonospora sp. A200, assembly GCF_029893845.1. Lineage (NCBI taxonomy): Bacteria > Bacillati > Actinomycetota > Actinomycetes > Micromonosporales > Micromonosporaceae > Micromonospora > Micromonospora sp. A200. The sequence goes on from NZ_JARXXY010000038.1 coordinate 43,686, forward strand.
CAGGTGGGTCACCCGGGCCGGGTCGACCGGTTCCGCGCCGCCGAGGGAGAGCCGCAACCCGTGCGGTACCACCGTGACGTCGCGTCCGCGCAGCTCGGCGAGCCCTGGCGGGAGCGGGCCGGTCGACGGGACCGACTCGGCCACCACCTCGACGAAGCGCAGCCCGGGCAGCTCGGCGACGAAGCCGGCGATCTCCGGCCGCCAGCCGATGCCCACCCCGCTCGGACCGGTCATCCGCCGCACCCACCACCGCCGCCGCACCCACCGCCGCCACCGCCGCCACCGCCGCCACCGCAGGAACTGCCGCCGCTGCAGGAGCCGCCGCCGCTGCCACCGCTGCTGTTCAGCGCCTGCCGCTGGATCTCCGCCTGCTCGGCGAAGCCCGGGTCCAGGGCCCAGAGCGAGGCGGTGCCGAACAGAGCCACCCCCATGGCCGCCCCGGCCGCGCCGTAGGTGGCGTAGGCGGGCGTGGACGCGGGGGAGAGGTGGATGTTGCTCCGGCGCAGCTCGCGCAGCGCGGCGTCGGCCGCCCGGGTCCGCCACGGCACCCGGGAGAGCAGCACCAGCGGGACGATCAGGGCCAGGACGGCGAGCAGCAGGAAGCCGACCGGTCGGTCGTTGGCCAGTCCGGCGGCGATCCGGGCCGCGCCGAGCGCCATCAGGGCGACCACCAGCCACGCGCCGCGCCGGGCCGCGGCGCGCTGCTCGGGGTGCACTGCCAGGCCCTGCCGCTGCAGGCCCTCGCGCAGCTCGGTGAGGGCGCGGGACACCCGCTGCTCGCGGGCAAGTTCCCGGGTGTACAGGTGGTTGCGGGCGGCGTGGTGGACCGCCTGGTCCAGCGGGGTGACGCCGCTGGGCAGGGGGCCGCCGGTGGTGAGGCGTCGGTCGGGACGCACCCCGACCGCGCCGCAGCCGCGCAGGCCGCCCAGCGCCGTCCAGATCGCGAGCTGGTCGCCGCCGTTGAGGTACGCGACCTGCTGCGGCCCGAGCTGGCCGGCCCCGGCCGCCGGCTGACCGGCGAGGATCCGGGACCGGTACATGATCGAGCCGACGACGACCACCAGGGCCGCCAGCAGATAGAACCGGAGGAACGTCGGGCCGGGAATGCCCCAGGTGTCGGCCGCCAGCATCATGGCTCTGCTCCTGTCACGCGAGGGGACCGCGGCCTCATTGTGGAGCAGGGCCGCCACGCGCCGACCGCCGTGCGGGCCGAGTTACCAAGCCGATACGTCCGGCGGTCAGCGCCGGCGGACGGCCTCCTCGACCAGGTCCAGCACCGGGCCCAGGTCGCCGGCCGGCCGGCCCATCGCCAGGTGCAGCACCAGGCCGTCGTACGCCAGCTCCAGGAACTGGGCCAGCACGTCGATCGGGACGTCCTCGCGCAGCACCCCGGCCTCCCGCTGCCGGACCAGCCGGTCCCGGGTGGCCTCGGCGATGGCGGCCGAGCGCTCGGCCCAGCGGCGGGCGAACGCCGGGTCGGTGCGCAGCCGGCGGGAGACCTCCAGCTGGCTGCCCAGCCAGCCGGTGGTGTCCGGCGAGATCGCCCGGGCCAGCAGGTCCCGCATGACCTGGACGAGGCCGTTGCGGGCCACGGTCTCCACCATGGCCGCCGCGTCGTCCTCGGCCACGGCGAGGAAGAGCGAGTCCTTGTCGCGGAAGTGGTGGAAGATGGCGCCCCGGGACAGCCCGGTGGCCTCCTCCAGCCGGCGCACGGTGGCTCCCTCGTAGCCGTGCCGGGCGAAACAGGCCCGCGCCGCGGCGAGGATCTCCTGTCGGCGCGCGTCGAGCTGGTCCTGACTTACTCTGGGCACGGGTCGATCGTTCCAGCTGACCCTGCGTTACGCAAACCGTACGTACGGCTTGGGATCTTGCGTGGTGGGACGGGCCGGCCGGGGGGCTCCGGTTAGGATCGGCGGGTGACGACGCCCCCGGTCGCCTCCGCCCCCCTTCCGTCCGCCCCGCTGACCGTCGCCACCGTGCAGGCCGCCCCGGTCCCCGGCGACGTGCCCGGCAACGCGCGGGTCGCCGCCGGCCTGGCCGCCCGGGCCGCCGGTGCCGGCGCCCGGGTCGCCGTGCTGCCGGAGCTGTTCCTGCCGGCGTACCATCCGCCGACGCTGGCCGCCGATCCGGCGCGCACGGACGTGGCCGCGACCGGCGACGGCGCGGTCGACGATCCCCGGCTCGACCCGCTGCGGGCCGCCGCTCGCGACAACCGGATCACCCTGGTCGTCGGCGCCGCGGTCCGCCACCCGGACGACCGCCGGACCATCTCCGCCCTGATCGCCGACCCGACCGGCGCGATCCGGGTCGGGTACGACAAGCAGCAGCTCTGGGGCGGCGAGCGGGAGCTGTTCGACGCCGGCCGGCGGGGCGCCACCCTGCTGGTCGACGACTGGCGGCTCGGGCTGGGCATCTGCTACGACGGATGCTTCCCGGAGCACGCCCGGGCCGCCGCGGCCGACGGCGCGCACGGCTACCTCTGCCCGAGCGGCTACCTCGCCGGGTCGGCGCACCGGCGGGACCTCTACTACGCCGCCCGGGCCCTGGACAACACCATGTACGTCGTCTTCGCCAACGCCGTCGGGGGCGCCGAACCGTGGCGGTTCAACGGTGGCGCGGCGGTCTACGACCCGGAGGGGCGGCCGCTGGTGCGCGGCGCCGACGACGGCGAGGCCGTGCTGGTCGCCACCCTGGAGCCGGCCGCGCTGGCGGCCACCCGCTCGGCCCACTCGATGCTCGCCGACCGGCCCGCCGACCAGGGGCTCCCCCGAACGGCGCTGCCGGCCTGACGGACGTCGCCGACCGCCCGGCCCTGTCGACGGCGACCCTCTCTCCCGTAAGGTGCCCGCGTGCCGCTGCTCCTGCTCGACCTGGACAACACCCTGCTCGAACGGGCGGGTCCGTTCCGCGCCTGGGGTGAGCGGTTCCTGGACAGCATCGGCGCGCCCCACACCGACATCGACTGGCTGCTCTCCATCGACGCCGACGGGCTCACCGACCGGTGGGACGTCGCCGACGCCATCCGCGACCGGTACGCGCTGCGCATCCCCTCCATCGACCTGGTCGAGGAGCTGCACGACGGGGTGGTGGCGAACACCCGCCTCGATCCGCTGGTCGCCTGCGCGCTGCGGATCGCCGACGACGCCGGCTGGGTGCCGGTGGTGGTCACCAACGGCTCGGTCCGCCAGCAGGACGCCAAGATCCGGGGGACCGGGCTGGACCGGTACGTCGCCGACTGGGTGATCTCGGAGGAGGCCGGGGTCAGCAAGCCCAATCCGCGGATCTTCGCGCTGGCCGCCCAGCGGGCCCGGATGCCGCTGCGCGGGGCGTGGGTGGTGGGGGACAGCCCGGAGGCGGACATCGGCGGGGCCGCCGCCGTCGGCCTGCCCAGCGTCTGGCTGCACCGGGGGCGTACCTGGCCGGACAACCGGTTCGCCCCGACCCGCACCGTCGACTCGCTGATCGCGGCCGTCGCCACGGTGCTCGCCGGCTGAGGCACGGCGGCCCGGGCGGGGTCCGGTAATTCGGTTGCCGCCGGATCGGGCGTCGGTTCAGCATGGTCCCGCGCGGGTGCGCAGCCGGGTCGAGCCCGGTCGAGGAGAAGGAGGTCGGTCATGGCCGTCTTTGCAGGGTCGTTCCACCTGCCTCCATCAGCCTCGATCAAGGGATCACCACTTCCGTGCGCGAACACGACCTCCCGGCGCCGCAGCGCCGTGGCCGCGGCAAGAGCCGCTTCGACGACGACGAACCACACTTCCTGAAGCACGGCCGGCACGCCGAGCCGGCCCTCGTCGAGCCCGACGACGAGCCCGAACCCGAGGACCGCTGGTCCTCCTGGGACGAGGCCGTCCACGGCCCCGAACCCCACCCCGAGTGGCTGGTCACCGAACTGGCCGCCCGGGACACCGAGCTCGGGGTGCTCAAGACCGGCAAGGAGGCGGACGTCCACCTCGTCCGCCGCGCGGTGCCGGACACCGACCGGTCCTGCCTGCTGGCGGTCAAGCGCTACCGGGACGCCCAGCACCGGCTTTTCCACCGCGATGCCGGCTACCTGGAGGGGCGCCGGGTGCGGCGGTCCCGGGAGAACCGGGCGATGGCCGGGCGTACCGCGTTCGGCCGGCAGATGATCGCCGGGCAGTGGGCCGCGGCCGAGTTCGCCGCCCTCAGCCGGCTCTGGGAGATCGGCGCGGACTCCGGGCGGATCGCCGTGCCCTACCCGGTGCAGTTGATCGGCACCGAGCTGATGCTGGAGTTCGTTGGCGACGCCGACGAGGGCGCGGCGGCGCCCCGGCTGGCCCAGCTGCGCCCCGAGGCGGGCGAGCTGCGCTCGCTGTGGGAGCAGATGGTGGACGCGCTGGTCGTGCTGGCCCGCGCCGGGTACGCCCACGGCGACCTGTCGCCGTACAACCTGCTGGTGCACCGGGGGCGTCTCGTCATGATCGACCTGCCGCAGGTGGTCGACGTGGTGGCCAACCCGCAGGGGCCGGAGTTCCTGGCCCGGGACGTGAAGGTGGTGGGCGCCTGGTTCGCCGCGCGGGGGCTGCCGGCGGCCGAGGTGGACCCGGCCGAGCTGACCGGTCTGCTGCTGCGCGAGGCGGGCATCCGCTGATCCGGGTACGCCCCGGACGGTCCGTGGACCGTCCGGGGCGTACCCGCCTCGCCCGCCGGGCATCGCCGCCCGGCGGGCCGTTCTACTGGAGGTAGCGCTCGACCGCCGGGATCGGCCGCTCACCCTGGGCGTCCGGGTCGCCGTGCGCGCTCCGGGCCGCCCGGCGGCGGCGCAGCAGGTCCCAGCACTGGTCCAGGGACTCCTCCAACGCGCGCAGCCGCTCGCGCGCCTCGTCGTCGGTGCCGGACTCGTTGGCCTGCGCCGCGGAGCGCAGCCGGTGCTCCTCGTCGACGAGTTCGGAGATCCGGTTCAGGATGGTGGTGTCGTCCATGCCCCTGAGCCTGGCACAGGGCGCCCCGGCGCGCCCGGATTCGCACCCCCCCGGACGGTGCCGCGTCGGGGTAGGTTCGGCCACCATGGCCCCTGTCGTACGCCCATGGCGATCCGCCGACGTGCCGGCGGTCGCCGAGGTGCTGGCCGCCGCCGCGCCGTACCAGATGATCACCGAGGAGTGGCTGGGTTGGCGCCTCACCGGCGCGCCGGCCGCCGAGCGGTTCGGCGTGCTGGTCGCCGAGAGCGCCGGGAGAGTGGTCGGCGAGGCGCGGACCGGGCTGCTGCACGAGAGCGCGGATCCGGGGCTGGGCTTCGCCAACATCTCCGTGCACCCGCAGTGGCGCGGCGGGGGTGCGGGCACGGCCCTGCTCGTCGCCGCCGAGCGGCGGCTCGCCGGGCTGGGGGCGCTGGCCGCGTACGCGAAGGTGGCCGACGACCCGGCCAGCACCGGCTTCGCCGAGCGGCGCGGCTACCGGCGCGGACGGCGGGCCGAGTTCCTGCTGCTGGACCTGGCCGAGGCGGAGCTGCCGTCGGCCCCGCCGCTGCCGGCCGGGGTGCGGCTGCTCGCCGCGGCCGAGCTGCCCGACCCGCACCCGCTCTATCTGGCCGACCTCGACGCCTCCCGGGACGAGCCGGGCGAGGTGACGATGGACGAGATCAGCTACGCCGACTGGCGGACCGCCTACTGGGAGCGCCCCGACCTGGACCGGGACCTGACCACGGTGGCCGTCCGGGACGGGGAGGTGCTCGCGTTCGGCTTCGCGCTCACCGACGGCCGGACCCGCTACCGGTCGGGGATGACCGGCACCCGGCGCGGGCACCGGGGCCGGGGGCTGGCCCGCGCGGTCAAGCACCGCTCGCTGAGCCGGGCCCGGGCGGCCGGGCTGCGGTACGCGTACACCAGTAACGACGCCGGTAATGTGCCGATGCTCACGCTGAACCGCGGATTAGGTTACCGGCCGGTGGCTGCGGAGTGGCGCTACCTGCGCGATCTGTCGGGCTAGCGTCCGGTTGGGACCGTGCACAGTGGACGACCTTTGTTGACTGTGAGAATTTCTCCGGACGCAAAATCTGGAAAAGCCTTTTCATCAGTGACATGCTCACCGCAACCGTCACGCGCCATCACCACGGCACCACGCAGCGCGAGGCGGTGCAGCACCGGAGGAGGACCCGTGCAGGTGAGCCATGACTGAATCGACCGCCCCGGTTCACCGCAAGCCGCACGTCGCCACCCTGCGCCACACGTTGCCCAAACTGCTCCGCGACCCGCTGGGCACCCTGGTCGGTCTCGCGGACGCGACGCCCGGGCAGGTCGTCCGGCTGAACCTGGGCACCATCCGGCCGTACCTGGTCACCGAGCCGGCGCACGTCCAGCACGTGCTGCGCGACAACGCCGCGAACTACACCCGGGCCGGCGACAGCATGCTGTGGCGGTCGGTCCGGAAGCTGGGCGGCGACGGGATCCTCTCCGAGGGCCCGAAGTGGGAGGCGAGCCGGCGGCGGCTCCAGCCGCACTTCACCCCCAAGCGGCTCGACGCCGCCGTGGCCGACATGAGCCGGGCGATCAGCGACGCCGTGGACGAGCTGGCCGGCCCGGCGCGCGACGGCACCCCGGTCGACGCGGCCGCCGAGGTCTCCCGGATCATCTGCGCGGCCGTCAGCCGGGTCTTCTTCGGCGCCAAGATCGACACTGCCGACGCCAGACGGGTGGTCGTCGAGCAGAACACCGTGGCGACCGCGCTGCGGTTCCGGCTGCTCGCGCCGTTCCTGCCGGACGCCGTGCCGATGCCCGGCGACCGGGCCTTCCGTCGGGCCGTGCGGAACATCGACGAGATCCTGCTCCCGCTGGTCCGCGCTGAGCGCGCCCGCCCCGAGGGCGGCGACGACATCCTCGCCGCGCTGGCCCGGGCCAGGGACGCCGACGGCAACAAGCTGGACGAGCGGCGGGTCCGCGACGACGTGGTGTCCACCTTCGCCACCACCACCGAGACCACGTACACGGTGCTCACCTGGCTCTTCCCGCTGCTGGAGCAGGTGCCCGACGTCGCCGCCCGGCTCTACGAGGAGATCGACCGGGTGGTCGGCCCCGGCGACGTGGTCACCCGGGAGCAGGTCGGCGAGCTGCGCTACACCCGGATGGTGCTGGACGAGCTGCTCCGCGCCTATCCGTCGGGTTGGCTGGTCCCGCGGACGGCGGTCGCCGACGACGTCATCGGCGGCACCCGGATCTCCGCCGGCGCGACGATCGCCCTCAGCCCCTACGTCACCCAGCGGCTGGCCCGGTTCTGGGACCGCCCGGAGGTCTTCGACCCGGAGCGCTTCGGCCCCGATGCGCCCCGGCGCGCGCACCGGTACGCCTACTTCCCGTTCGGCGGCGGCGCCCACCAGTGCATCGGGCAGTATCTGTTCCAGCTGGAGGCGACGCTGATCCTGGCGACCCTGTTCAGCCGGTTCCGGTACCGGCTCTGCGAGCCCGGGATGCCGGCACCGCAGCTCGCCGCGTCCCTGCGAGCCGGGGGGCCGGTGCCGCTGATGCTCACCCCGCACCGGCAACCGGCCCTGGCCTGACCGCCGTGGCAGCTGACGTACGGGCGGTCGACGAGCTGCGGGAGGCCGCCGAGCACGGACGGATCTGCGCCCTCGCCGCGCACGGCCAGCGGGACCTGCAACGCTGCCTGGCCGCCCACCCGGCCCTCTTCGCTGCCGGCCCCTTCGACGCGGCCCTGGCCAGCAGCGTCGCCCTGGCCATCGCGTTCAGCGCCCCCGAGTGCGACGCCGCCGAGCTGCGGTTGACCAACCGGGCGGTGCTCTGGGGGTTCGCGCTGGACTGGCAGGTGGACCACCTGGCCACCTCGGCCGCCGAAGTCGACCAGCTGGTGCGCCGGCAGCTCGCGGTCGCCGCCGGGGCGCCCGCGACGGCGAACGACCCGCTGGGCCGGTTCCTCGCCGAGTTCCGCGCCGACCTGGCCGCCGCGCCGGCCTTCGCGACGCTGGGCGGGGCGTGGCGGGAGGCGGTGCGCCGGACGCTGGAGGCGATGCGGCGGGAATGGCACTGGCGGACGGCCGGCCGCGACGGCCTGCTGCCGCTGCCGTCGCTCGCCGACTACCTGGCCAACGCCGACAACCTGGCCTGCACCGTGGTGAACGTGGGGCACTGGATCTCCACCGGCGACCCGGACACACCCGACCGGCTCGATCGGCTGGTCGCCGCCAGCGACGCGGTGCAACGCGCCCTGCGGCTGGTCAACGACCTGGCCACCTACAAGCGGGACCTGCGCTGGGGCGACCTCAACGCGATCCTGCTGGTCGAGGACCGGGCCGTCGTCGAGCGGGAGCTGACCGGCCTTCTCGCGCGGGCCACCGAACTCCTCGACGAACTGCGCGTCGACTGCCCCCGGGAGGCGGCCTACCTGACCCGGCAGCTCGGCTACACCAGCGGCTTCTACCGGTCGACCGACTTCTGGGGGGTGGCGTGAGCACGGAGGCTCTGGCCCGGGACGCCGCACCGCCGGAGGATCCCGGGTACGCGATGGCGGCGGGCGAGCTGGTCGCCGGGCTGACCGTCCGTCCGGCGGGCCGTACGTCCGCGTCGCCGTACGAGACCGGTCGGCTGGTCTCCCTGGCGCCCTGGCTGCCGCAGCACGCCGAGCGGATCCGCTTCCTGCTCGCCGGGCAGCGCCCGGACGGCGGCTGGGGCGGGCCGGAGGGCTACGCGCTGGTGCCCACGCTGAGCGCCGTCGAGGCGTTGCTCGCCGCGCTGGAGCGGGACGCCCCCGTCGGCTGGTCCCACGACGGCGTGCGCAACGCCGTGGACCGGGCGCTGCGCCTGCTGTACGACCGGGCGGCCGGCCCGGCGACGTACCCCGTGCCCGACCTGCCGGCCGCGGACCTGATCGTCCCGGCGCTGGTCGAGCGGATCGGCGACCGGCTGGCCGAGCCGCCGGCGGCGCTCGCCGGCCGGCGCGCCGCCGGTCCGCCACCGCTGCCGGCCGGCATGGACTCGCAGCGCCTCGACCGGGTACGCCTGCTCGCCCGGTCCGGCCGTCCGATGCCGCCGAAGCTGTTGCACGCGCTGGAGGTGCTCGGCCCGGCGGTGCGGCGGCTGCCCACCGTGATCCCCACCGGGTCGGGCGCGGTCGGCGCCTCCCCGGCCGCCACCGCCGCCTGGCTCGGCGGCCCCGACGGGAGCCCACCGGCCAGCGTGGACTACCTGCGCCAGGCGATCGCCGGCCACGGGGGCCCGGTGCCCTGCGCCACCCCGATCACCGTCTTCGAACGCTCCTGGGTGCTCGCCACCCTGGCCCGGGTCGGCGTACCCCTGTCGGTGCCGGCCGGGATCCTCGCCGAGCTGCGGGCCGCGCTCGGCCCGGACGGCGCCGCCACCGGGCCGGGCCTGCCCACCGACGCCGACACCACCGCGGTCACCCTGTACGCGCTGGCGCGGCTGGGTCAGCCGGCCGACCCGGCGTGCCTGGCCGGGTACGACACCGGTGAGCACTTCTGCACCTGGCAGGGGGAGAACGGCGCGTCGGTGACCACCAACGCGCACGTGCTGGAGGCGCTGGGCCGGCAACTCGGCGACGGTGGCCCCTGGGCGGCGGGAGTGGTGCGCCGGCTCACCGACTGGCTGCTCGACCGGCAGGAGGCCGACGGCCGGTGGTCCGACCGCTGGCACGCCTCGCCCTACTACGCCACCTGCTGCGCGGTGCTCGCCCTGCGCGATCACGGCGGTCCGTCGGCCCGGCCGGCGGTGGAGCGGGCGGTCGGTTGGGTGCTCGACAGTCAGCAGCCCGACGGCTCCTGGGGGCGCTGGGCCGGCACGGCGGAGGAGACCGCGTACGGCCTGCTGGTGCTCCTGGCGGGGCGGCCCTCGCCCTCGCTCGACGCGGCCGTGGCGGCAGCGGCCGGCCGACTGTCCGTGATGGACGGCGAAGGCGACTGCCCTCCACTGTGGCACGACAAGGACCTGTACCATCCTGGACAGATCGTACGGGCGGCCGTGATCGCCGCGCGCAAGGCGGCGGGCGACCGACTGCGCGGTGGCGCCCATACCCCGACAGACCCCTGGTCTGCACTGCTTGAGTGAACTTCCGGACACTGCTAGCGTGCGCCGGGGCCGGGGTCGCGCTATTCGGCCACATCGAAACGTGAATCAGGACCGGCGAGGGACGGGTGTGATGGGTTCCCGCAGTGCAAGTCTGCGCACCAAGGTTGTGGCCCTGCTGGTCTCGCTGGCCGCGCTCTGGGCTTTCGCGGCCTGGGTGACCCTGCGCGACGGTCTCAACGTGCTCGGCGTGCAGACGCTCGACGCGCAGATCGCCGAGCCGAGTGAGTCGCTGCTCACCGAACTCCAGCGGGAACGCCGGATGTCGGCGGCCTACCTCGGCCGCCCGAGCCAGGAGCAGGCGGAGCAGCTGCGCGAGCAGCGTCGGCGCAGCGAGGAGCGGGCCGCCGACTTCGCCGAGTCGGCCCGCAGCTCGCGGGCCCGGCTCGCCTCCAGCGACGAGCTGGTGGACCGGATCGACGAGGTGGTCACCCGGCTGGACGCCCTGGGTGCGGTGCGGGACGCGGTGGCCATCCGCGCCGTCGACCGGGCCGGCGCCGTCGACTCGTACACGGGGGTGCTCGACTCGCTGTTCCGGGTGTACGCCTCCCTGGGCAAACTGGACGACGAGCAGATCGCCAAGGACACCGCCACGCTCACCCAGCTGGTCCGGGTGCGGGAGCTGATGTCCCAGGAGGACGCCCTCTTCGCCGGGGTGGCCGCCGCCGGCCGGATCAACGACCGGGAGTACGCCCAGTTCGCCCACCTGGTCGGCGCGCAACGGTTCCTCGCCGGCGAGGCGCTGGCCGAGCTGCCCGACGCCGACCGGGAACGCTACCTGCGGATGACCGACGGGCAGTCCTTCGTCCGGCTGCGGTCGATGGAGGACCGGCTGGTCCGGGACGGCCGCCCCAACGCGCCACTGCCCGTGGAGGCCGACGACTGGCAGGCCGCCATCGCCCCGGCACTGCAGGAGCAGGAGGCCACGGTGCTGGCCAGCGGCGACGCGCTGGTCGACCGGGCCACCCCGGTGGCGATCTGGGTGATCGTCCGGATGGTGCTCGCCGCCGGCCTCGGCCTGATCGCCGTCATCGCCTCGGTGATCGTCTCGATCACCACCGCCCGCGCCCTGGTCCGTCAGCTCGAACGGCTGCGCGAGGCCGCCTTCCGGCTGGCCAACGAGCGGCTGCCCGGCGTCGTGGAGCGGCTCGGGCACGGCGAGCAGGTCGACGTCGCCACCGAGGCGCCACCGCTGGAGTTCGGCGACGACGAGATCGGCCAGGTCGGCAAGGCGTTCAACGTGGTGCAGGAGACCGCCGTGCGGACCGCGGTCGAGCAGGCCGAGCTGCGCCGCAACGTCCGCGAGGTCTTCCTCAGCCTGGCCCGGCGCACCCAGGCCCTGGTCCATCGCCAGCTCACCCTGCTCGACGCGATGGAGCGCCGCGAGCAGGACGCGGAGGAGCTGGAGGACCTGTTCCGGGTGGACCACCTGGCCACCCGGATGCGGCGCAACGCCGAGAACCTGATCGTGCTCTCCGGCTCGACCCCGGGCCGCGCCTGGCGACGCAACGTGCCCATGGTGGACGTGGTGCGCGGCGCGGTCGCCGAGGTCGAGGACTACACCCGGGTCAACGTGCTGCCGCTGGGGCCCGTCTCGCTCGCCGGCCGGGCGGTCGGTGACGTGATCCACCTGCTGGCCGAGCTGATCGAGAACGGGCTCTCCTTCTCCCCACCGCACACCTCGGTGGAGGTGCGGGGCCAGCTGGTCGCCAACGGCTTCGCCCTCGAGATCGAGGACCGCGGCCTCGGCATGACCGAGGAGGACCTGGCCGCCGCCAACGAGCGCATCGCGGACCGCTCCGAGCTGAACCTGGCCAACGCCGCCCGGCTGGGCCTCTACGTGGTCAGCCGGCTGACCGAGCGGCACGGGGTGAAGGTGCAGCTCAAGGAGTCCGCGTACGGCGGTACCACCGCCATCGTGCTGATCCCCCTCGACCTGGTGGAGACCGGCCAGGACGCGAACACCTCCGGCGGCTTCCCGGTCGGCACCGGGTCGGCGCCGCCGGTCGCCGCCGGCGAGAGCGCCCCGCCGGCCGGGGCCCCGGCGGCCGACAGCGACACCGCCGCGGACGGCGATCCGGTGGACACTCCGGCGCTGCCGGTCCGGGCCGGGACCCCGCCGTCGCCGTCGCCGTCCACGTCGGGGCTGCCCACCCGGTCCCGGACCGGGGCGACGCAGGGTGCCCTGACCGGTCCCACCGTGCCGACCGGCCTGCCGACCACCGTGGCCCGGCCCGCGATGGTCCCGACGCCGGTCGATGCGGCCGTGCCGGACGCGGCCACCGACGACCGGACGCCGGCCGGCACGGACGACCGGACGCCGGCCGGCACGGACCACCGGACGCCCGCCGGCACGGATGGCCGGGTGACGGATTCCGGCCTGCCGGTGCGGGTACGGCAGGCCAACATCGTGCCGGAACTGCGCGCTGAGCAGGCGGCGGCCGACGACGAGCCCGACGAGCAGGCGGCGCGCCTGCCGGAGCAGGTGCGCAAGATGATGAGCTCCTACCAGACGGGCACCCGGCGTGGCCGGACCGATGCGGCCCGCCTGCTGGGAGGCGCCGCCACCGGGGCGCGGTCCGGCAACGGGGCGGAGAACGGGGACGGTCAGGCGACCTGACGGCGGCGCGAGGAGAAGCGACCGCGCGACGGAGCACGGCAACACCGACGTACGGCGACACCAGCCGGGGGAGAAGAGGACGACGAGTGGGGCAGAAGACGGCTTCGAGTGCCGACCTGACGTGGCTGCTGGACGATCTGGTCGGTCGGGTGAAGCAGGCCGAACACGCCGTGGCGCTCTCCTCCGACGGCCTGCTGATGGCCTCGTCGCGGGGGCTGAGCCGGGACGACGGTGAGCACCTGGCGGCGATGGCGGCCGGGATCCAGAGCCTGGCCCGGGGCGCGGGCAAGCGGTTCGGCGGCGGGCAGGTCCAGCAGACCATCATCGAGATGCAGTCGTCGTTCCTGTTCGTGACGGCGGCCGGGCGCAACGCCTGCCTGGCGGTGCTCGCCGCCGAGGACGCCGACGTCGGTCTGATCGCCTACGAGATGGCGATGCTGGTGACCCGGGTGGGCAAGTTCGTCGCGTCGCCGACCCGGGGGCTCGACCAGCCGGCCGGCGGGAAGTAGCGGCGATGAGGGTCGAGGGCGGTTCCGAGGACAGGTGGGTGGACGACCACGCCGGGCCGGTGGTCCGGCCGTACGCGGTCACCCGCGGCCGGGCCCGCCCGGTCACCGGCACGTTCGACCTCATCTCCCTGGTGACGGCGACCCGCGCGGATGCCGGCGCGGAGTCCGGGCTGGGCCCGGAACACCTGGCGATCGTCGCGCTCTGCCAGCGGATCCAGTCGGTGGCGGAGGTCGCCGCCCATCTGGACCTGCCGGTGGGGACCGTCCGGGTCCTCCTGGGCGACCTGATGGCCCGCGAACTGGTGATGGTGCGGCCGCCGCGCGGCAGCGCCAACCTACCTGACGAGAGCGTCTTCGAGGCGGTGATCAATGGACTACGGGCACTCTGACCGGCCGGCGGGAGCGCCGCCGCTGCCCACCGCGATCAAGATTTTGATCGCCGGCGGCTTCGGCGCGGGCAAGACCACCATGGTCGGCTCGGTGAGCGAGACCAGGCCGCTGCGTACCGAGGAGGTGCTGACCGAGACGGGCATCGGGGTCGACGACCTGTCCGGCGTGGAGGACAAGACCACCACCACGGTGGCGATGGACTTCGGCCGGATCACCATCAGCGACGACCTGGTGCTCTACCTCTTCGGCACCCCCGGCCAGGACCGGTTCTGGTTCGTCTGGGACGAGCTGGCCCTGGGCGCGATCGGGGCGGTGGTGCTGGCGGACACCCGCCGGCTGGCGGACTGCTTCCCCTCGATTGACTACTTCGAGGAGCGGGGTACCCCGTTCGTGGTGGCGGTGAACTGCTTCGAGGACGCCCGGCGCTACCAGCTGCACGAGGTCCAGGCGGCGCTCAACCTGGACCCGGGCGTGCCGGTGCTGCTCTGCGACGCCCGGCAGCGGGAGTCCAGCCGGGACGTGCTGGTCACGCTCATGGAGCACGCCATGAAGACCCGGGAGGCCCGCCGCCGGGAGGGCTGACCCCCGCGACCGACACCGTTTGCGGCGTGTCGCGGTGTCCGGCTACTCGGATACGGCGACACGCCGCATTTCGTGTGCGGCACAGCGCGTGGCCGGGCGGGTGGGACCCGCGTACGTGGCCCGAGAGCGTCGACGGCCCCCGGCGGATCGCCGAGGGCCGTCCGGAGCCGGCGGATCAGCCGCGCTTGGTGGTCTCCACGAACCGCCGCCAGGCGGCCGGTGCGAAGATGAGGGCCGGGCCTGCCGGCCCGCGCCCGAGGTGCGGTGCCGGCGATGTCGTTCTTCTGTCCCGGGCCGCCTCTCCGCAGTTCGTGGCACCGATCATCGTCCGCGTAATTCGCGAGATCTGCGACCGGCACCCGCCCCTACCGGTGGACCTGGATCGAGGGCTACCAGCTCGATTCCCGGGGCCTCGCGACCACCAAGCGTGAGCTGTTCGTGCTGGTCGAGGGGGTGCGCCGCGAGAGCGCGGCCCGCCGCCGTCGAATCAAGCCACCAGAACAGGCACGTCGTACTTTTGAATGTGTGCATCACGCGTCATCAGGGTGAGCCCCTCGCACTGCGCCTGCGCGATCAGCATGCGGTCGAACGGATCGCGGTGGATCGGTGGGAGCCGCCCGGCGGCCACGGCGTGGTCGTGGTGGATGGGCAGCTCCCGCAGGTCCGCGTCCCGTACCTGCTCAGCGAGGTCGACTGGACCCGGGAGTTTCCCCAGTGACTGCTTGATGGCGATCTCCCAGACCGTGACCGGGCTGGCGTAGACCTCGGACTCCTCGTCGATGCGGTCCTTGAGCTCGTCAGAGAGGGTGGGGTCGTCGGTGAGCCACCACAGCACCACGTGGGTGTCCAGCAGCAGCCTCATCCGAAGTCCCGGGCGATCGCCTCGTTCACCTCGTCGGAGTCCCAGTCCGCGGGCAGCGTCACCCGGCCGCGCAGTGATCCCCGCCCACTGCGGCGCCGCGCGCGTAGCGGGATGACCTTGGCGACGGGAGTGCCGGCACGGCTGATGACGATCTCTTCGCCGTGCTCCACCCGCTCGATGATCCGCGACAGGTTCGTCTCGGCGTCATGAATGTTGAACTGTGCCGCAGCCTCACCTGACACCGGACACCTCCCTAGCTGACAGGCTAGCCCGCTGCCGGCTTGAGGGCGAGCACCCGCCAGCGGAGTCGGCGAAGGGCCGCTCCCCGCACTCGCGGGGAGCGGCCCTTCGGCGGTACGAGGTCAGCTCGCGATCATCCGGCGCAGCACGTACTGCAGGATGCCGCCGTGCCGGTAGTAGTCCGCCTCACCCGGGGTGTCGATCCGGACCACGGCGTCGAACTCCACGCCGGTGTCGGTGGTGACCTTCACCGTGCGCGGGGTGTCGCCGTCGTTGAGCGCGGTCACGCCGGTGATGGAGAAGGTCTCCGTGCCGGTGAGGCCGAGCGACTCCGCGGTGGTGTCGACCGGGAACTGCAGCGGCAGCACGCCCATGCCGATCAGGTTGGAGCGGTGGATCCGCTCGTACGACTCGGCGATGACCGCCTTGACGCCGAGCAGCATGGTGCCCTTGGCCGCCCAGTCGCGCGACGAGCCGGAGCCGTACTCCTTGCCGGCCAGGATGACCAGCGGGACGCCCGCCTCCTGGTACGCCATCGAGGCGTCGTAGATCGAGGTCTGCTCGCCGGTCAGGTGGTTGACCGTGAAGCCGCCCTCCACGCCCGGGACCAGCTGGTTGCGCAGCCGGATGTTGGCGAAGGTGCCCCGGATCATCACCTCGTGGTTGCCCCGGCGCGAGCCGTACGAGTTGAACTCGTGGCGCGGCACGCCGTGCTCGGCGAGGTACTTACCGGCGGGGGAGTCGGCCTTGATCGAGCCGGCCGGGGAGATGTGGTCGGTGGTCACCGAGTCACCCAGCTTGGCCAGCACCCGGGCGTCGGCGATGTCGGTGACCGGGCTCGGCTCCTGCCGCATTCCCTCGAAGTACGGGGGCTTGCGGACGTAGGTGGAGTCGTCGGCCCAGGCGAAGGTGTCACCGGTCGGGGTGGGCAGCGACTGCCAGCGCTCGTCGCCAGCGAAGACGTCGGCGTACGCGGCGCTGAAGCCGGTGGCGCCGATCGCCTGGGCGATGACGTCCTGGATCTCGGCGCTGTTCGGCCAGATGTCGCGCAGGAAGACGGGGTTGCCCTCGTTGTCCTCGCCGAGCGGCTCGTTGGCCAGGTCGATGTCCATCGTGCCGGCGAGCGCGTACGCGACCACCAGCGGCGGGGACGCCAGGTAGTTCATCTTGACGTCCGGGTTGATCCGGCCCTCGAAGTTCCGGTTGCCGGAGAGCACCGAGACGACGGCGAGGTCGCCCTCGTTGACCGCGGCGGAGACCTCCTCCGGCAGCGGGCCGGAGTTGCCGATGCAGGTGGTGCAGCCGTAGCCGACCAGGTTGAAGCCGAGCTTGTCCAGGTAGGGCGTGAGGCCGGCGCGGTCGTAGTAGTCCATGACGACCTTGGAACCCGGCGCCAGGGTGGTCTTGACCCACGGCTTGCGGGCCAGGCCCTTGTCGACCGCGTTGCGGGCGAGCAGCGCCGCGCCGATCATCACCTGCGGGTTGGAGGTGTTGGTGCAGGAGGTGATCGCGGCGATCACCACGGCACCGTGGTCCAGCTCGTACTCGACGCCGTCGGCGCTGGTCACCCGGACCGGGTTGGTGGCACGCCCGCCGGCGCCGGCCGCGGCGGTCTCCAGGTCGCGCGGCTCGTCGGCCGGGTCGCTGAACTCGTTGGCCGGCGGGTCGCTGGCCGGGAAGGACTCGGCGCTGGCCTCGTCGGCCGGGCCGTTGGCGCCGCGCGGCAGCTGCTCGCGGGCGACGCCCGGCTTGAGGTCACGCTCACCGGCGGAGTCGTCGGCGACGTAGTCGGTCAGCGCGGAGCGGAACAGCGTCTTGGCGCTGCCCAGCGGCACCCGGTCCTGCGGGCGCTTCGGGCCGGCCAGCGACGGCTCGATGGTGGAGAGGTCCAGCTCCAGCCGCTCGGAGTACTCCGGCTCGCGCTTCGGGTCGTGCCAGAGGCCCTGCTCCTTGGCGTACGCCTCGACGAGCGCGACCTGCTGCGGGTCGCGGCCGGTCAGCTCCAGGTAGCGGACGGTCTCGGCGTCGATCGGGAAGATCGCCACGGTCGAGCCGTACTCCGGGGACATGTTGCCGATGGTGGCCCGGTTGGCCAGCGGCACGGCGCTGACGCCGGGGCCGTAGAACTCGACGAACTTGCCGACCACACCGTGCTTGCGCAGCATCTCGGTGATGGTCAGCACCAGGTCGGTGGCGGTGGTGCCGGCCGGCATCTCGCCGTGCAGCTTGAAGCCGACGACCCGCGGGATCAGCATGCTGACCGGCTGGCCGAGCATCGCGGCCTCGGCCTCGATGCCGCCGACGCCCCAGCCCAGCACGCCCAGGCCGTTGACCATGGTGGTGTGCGAGTCGGTGCCGACCACGGTGTCCGGGTACGCCTGGCCGTTGCGCTCCATGACCGTGCGAGCCAGGTACTCGATGTTGACCTGGTGCACGATGCCGGTGCCCGGCGGGACGACCTTGAACTCGTTGAACGCGGTCTGGCCCCAGCGCAGGAACTGGTAGCGCTCCTTGTTGCGCTCGTACTCCAGCTCGACGTTGCGCGCGAAGGCGTCCTCGCGGCCGAACAGGTCGGCGATGACGGAGTGGTCGATGACCAGCTCGGCCGGGGCGAGCGGGTTGACCTTGGTGGCGTCGCCGCCGAGGTCGCGGACGGCCTCCCGCATGGTGGCCAGGTCCACGACGCAGGGCACGCCGGTGAAGTCCTGCATGAGCACCCGCGCCGGGGTGAACTGGATCTCCACGCTGGGGTTGGCGGTCGGGTCCCAGCCGCCGAGCTGGCGGATGTGGTCGGCGGTGATGTTCGCGCCGTCCTCGGTCCGCAGCAGGTTCTCCAGCAGGACCTTCAAGCTGTAGGGCAGCCGGTCGTGGCCCTTCACCTTGTCAATCCTGAAAATCTCGTAGCTCGCGTCTCCGACGCGTAGCTGGGTCTTCGCACCGAAGGTGTCGAGGCTCGCCACGTCGTACTCCTTCACACCAGCGACCGTGAGTAGTCCTGAGCAGTCTGTCGCACCGGCCGGAGCGCCGCCCAGGTTAGGTGACACTTACCGCCGATTCTCGTCGTCAACAAAACCGTACGTCCGTCTTGCTATTCGCGCAACCTCGTGCCAGGGTTCGGGACGAGGAGGTGCCATCATGATCCATCACGTCCTGCTCGCCTGCCCACGCGGCTCCGAAGAGGCCTCCCGGGCCTTCTACGCCGGCCTGCTCGGCCTGGTCGAGAAGCCCAAACCACCGGCCCTCGCCGCCCGCGGTGGTTGCTGGTTCACCGGGTACGGCGCGGAGCTGCACCTGGGCGTCGAGGACGACTTCCGCCCCGCCCGCAAGGCGCACCCGGCCCTGCTCCGCCCCGACCTCGACGACCTCGCCGCCCGGCTGGCCGCCAGCGGACACCCGGTCACCTGGGGCGACGACGAGCTGCCCGGGATGCGGCGGTTCCACACCGCGGACCCGCACGGCAACCGGCTGGAATTCGTCGCCCCGATCACCGGCTGACCGCCGCCGGTCCGGCCGTCCCGCTCCGACGGGGGTGAGCGGGACGGCCGAGCCGCCGAGCACCCCACCCGGCCGCGGCGGCGCGGGTAGGGTTCGGGGTCGGATCGGAAGGGGTGGCGGGTGGTCGACGTACAGCACTGGCTCTCCGCGCTGCCCCCGGTCGCGGTCTATCTGATCGTCGCCGGGGTGATCGGTGTCGAGAGCATGGGTGTCCCGCTCCCCGGGGAGATCGTGCTGGTCAGCTCCGCCCTGCTGGCCGCCGCCGGGGTGGTCGAGCCGGAGTGGGTGGCCTGCGCCGCGGCGTTCGGCGCCATCGTCGGCGACTCCATCGGGTACGCGGTGGGCCGGCGCGGCGGCCGTCCGCTGCTGGCCCGGTTGGGGCGGCGCTTCCCCCGACACCTCGGCCCCGCGCAGCTCGCCCGGGCCGAGCAGAGCTTCGCCCGGCACGGCGTCTGGGCGGTCTTCTTCGGCCGGTTCGTCGCGCTGCTGCGCATCCTGGCCGGGCCCCTCGCGGGCGCGTTGCATGTGCCGTACCGTCGGTTCCTGGTCGCCAACGCGGCCGGCGGGCTGGTCTGGGCCTTCGGCACGACCTACCTGCTCTACACCGTCGGCCGGGCCGCCGAGCACTGGCTCAAGGACATCTCCTGGGCGGGCCTGGTCCTCGCGGTGCTCGCCGGACTGGGCAGCACCTGGTGGCTACGGCGCCGGGCCCGGCACCTGGACCAGGAGCCAGTGTCGGAGCCGGCCGAGCCGGTCCGGGTTGGCCGCGACGGCTGACCCGCCACCACCAGAG
>NZ_JARXXY010000039.1:0-55639 GCF_029893845.1 Micromonospora sp. A200
TGTCGCGGATCTCCACCGACCGGTAGGCGTCCTTGGTGCCGGTTTCCTTGTTCAGGACGGGGGTGATGTCGTTGATGCTGTTGGTGCCGGCCTCGGTGGTGCCCATTTCCTTGGCCATGGCGTCGACGTCAATGTTCTTGCCCTGCACGGACAGGGCGTTGCGGGTGGCGGCGGGGCCGCAGTAGTAGAAGTTGGGCTGGGCCTCGTAGCGCACGTTGAGTTCCCGCTCGCCGTGCGACTTACGGTCGCTGCCACGGTCGGCCTGCATGGAGGCGGTGGGGGCGTGGGTGGGGGCGGCGTGCGCGGCGAGGGCCGGGCCGGCGATCCCACCGGCGGTCGCGGCGACACCAGCGAAGGTCAGGGCGGTCTTGCGGATCAGATCGGTACGCATGAGGGTGCACCTTTCGATCGGGGGATACGCAACCGTCGTCGGGGGACGGCGATGCGTGAAAGGAAGTCAAAGAAGGGGGATGCCCGGCGGCCGCACAAGGGGCTCTGCTCGGGTGTCCGGGGGGATGTAACCAACCCGGGGCGGCCGGCATTCCGCCAGGCCTGACTCTCCGGTTCACCAGTCCGGGCCGGGGGCCACGGCGGTCTGCCATGTACAACGACCCCGCCCCGCCGACCATTCCACCGGCCCAGTGACTCCGAACCCGGCGTGGCGGGTCAAACCGGACAGCTGGCCGGCGAACACCCGAGGTAACCCGGACATTCGGAGTCGAACAGGCGAAGCGGGACGGCGACCCGAGGCATAAGAGGATCGAGCGATATGCCTGTGAGGCATAAAAATGACTCAGCGGCATATCGCTCATGTGGCAAGTGAGGGGCGGACACAGCCTGTAGCCCGCCCCCCGCGCCGACCGGGACCCCGCGCCCAAGCCGGCCACGCAGGCGGCCCGGTCGCCCGCCAAGCCCGCAGACCGCCCGGCTTCTGCTGGCCGGCCGCGAGCGCAACGTTCCCCACCAATCAGCGGCGTTGCTGCGGGTGGTGGAACCTCACGCGCGCCGCGAGCCCGGCAGCCACCCCGGCCGGGGCGCCGCGCTCAGCCGGCGAACAGCCGACCGGCGGCCACCCGGCCGGGACGGCGCGCTCAGCCGGCGAACAGCCGAAAGGAAGCTGACGGCAGGTCAGCGACCCGCCTTGGTGCCCTCGTCCAGGGCGGCCAGGATCGCCTCGGCGGTCCGCTTCCCCACCCCGGGCACCTCGGTGATCTCCTCCACGCTCGCGGCGGAGAGCCGCTTGAGCGAGCCGAAGTGCCGCAGCAGCGCCTTGCGGCGTACCTCACCGAGGCCGGGGACGTTGTCCAGCGCGGATTCGGTCATCCGCTTGGAGCGACGCTGCCGGTGGAAGGTGATGGCGAAGCGGTGCGCCTCGTCGCGAACGCGTTGCAGCAGGTAGAGCCCCTCGGAGGTGCGCGGGAGGATGACCGGGAACTCGTCGTCGGGCAACCAGACCTCCTCCAGCCGCTTGGCCAGGCCGCAGAGCGCCACGTCGTCGATACCCAGCTCGGCCAGCGCCTGGGCGGCCGCCGCCACCTGCGGTGCGCCGCCGTCGACCACCACCAGCTGCGGCGGGTACGCGAACCGGCGCGGCCGCCCGGTGGTCGGGTCGATGCCGGGCCGGTCCGGGTCGGAAGCGGTCTCCTCGCCGATCTCGCCGCTCTCGGCCCGGGCGTCGAGGTAGCGGGCGAAGCGGCGGCGCAGCACCTCGGACATCGCGGAGAGGTCGTCGGTGGCGCCCCGGACGATGAAGTGGCGATATTCGCTCTTGCGGGGCAGCCCGTCCTCGAAGACGACCATGCTGGCCACCACATCGGTGCCCTGGATCTGCGAGACGTCGAAGCACTCGATGCGCAGCGGGGACGTCCGCATGCCGAGCGCCTCGCTGATCTCGTCGAGCGCCTTGCCGCGGGTGGTCAGGTCGCCGGCCCGGCGCAGCTTGTGCCGGGCGAGCGCGTCCTTCGCGTTGCGCTCGACCGTCTCCATGAGCGACTTCTTGTCGCCGCGCTGGGGCACCCGCAGCGACACCCGGCTGCCCCGGTGGCTGGAGAGCCAGTCGGCCAGCGCGTCGGCGTCGGCCGGCAGCTCGGGGACCAGCAACTCGCGGGGCACGTCCGCCTCGCCGTGCTCGCCGCCGTACACCTGGGTGCAGAAGTGGTGCACCAGGTCGCCGGTGCTCAGCTCCTCGGTCTTCTCCACCACCCAGCCGCGCTGGCCGCGCACCCGCCCGTCGCGGACGTGGAAGACCTGCACGGCGGCTTCCAGCGGGTCGTCGGCGAAGGCCACCACGTCGGCGTCGGTGCCGTCACCGAGCACCACGGTCTGCTTCTCCATGGCCCGGCGCAGCGCGGCGACGTCGTCACGCAGCCGCGCGGCCCGCTCGAACTCCAGCTGTTCGCTGGCCTCGGTCATCTCCCGTTCCAGCTTGCGCACCATCGTGTCGGTGCGGCCGGCCATGAAGTCGCAGAAGCCGTTGACGATGTCGCGGTGCTCGTCGGCGGAGACGCTGCCGACGCAGGGCGCGGAGCACTTGCCGATGTAGCCCAGCAGGCAGGGCCGGCCCACCTGGCCGGCCCGCTTGAACACCCCGGAGGAGCAGGTCCGCGCCGGGAAGACGCGCAGCAGCAGGTCGAGGGTCTCGCGGATCGCCCAGGCGTGCGAGTACGGCCCGAAGTAGCGCACCCCCTTGCGCTTGGCGCCGCGCATCACCTGCAGGCGGGGGTACTCCTCGTCGAGGGTGACCGCCAGGTACGGGTACGACTTGTCGTCGCGGTAGCGGACGTTGAACCGGGGGTCGTACTGCTTGATCCAGGTGAACTCCTGCTGGAGCGCCTCGACCTCGGTGGCGACGGTGATCCAGTCCACCGACTCGGCGGTGAAGACCATCTGCCGGGTGCGCTGGTGCAGATTGACCGGGTCGGCGAAGTACGAGTTGAGCCGGCTGCGCAGGTTCCTCGCCTTGCCGACGTAGATCACCCGGCCGGTGCCGTCACGGAAGCGGTAGACCCCCGGTGACTCCGGGATGGTGCCGGGTGCGGGACGGTAGGTCGAGGGGTCAGCCACCCCTCAAGACTAATCCGCACCCCCGACACGCTCCCCCGACCCGCGGGGGCGCTCCCCCGCCGCCCGGCCGGTGGATCATGAGGCCGGCATCGCCGACCTCATGATCACGCAGGCCCGCTGCCGGCGGCGGCGGTTCAGGCCAGGCTGATCTGGTCGCCCTGGACCTTGAGCGGCTTCGGCGCGAGCGGCTTGGTGGCCGGGCCCTGCTTGGCCGAGCCGTCGGTGATGGAGAACTTGCTGTTGTGGCAGGTGCAGTTGATGGTGCCGCCGTCGACGTTCGACACCGGGCAGCCCTGGTGGGTGCAGATCGGGTCGAAGCCCTTGAACTGCCCCGGCTCCGGCTGGGTGATCACGACGCCCTGGGCGGCGTAGACCTGCCCGCCACCGACCGGGATGTCGCTGGTCGTCGCCAGCGAGGACGAGCCCTCGCGGTCGCCGCCCTCCGCGTCGCCGGCGGTGGCGCCCGGTCCGCCGCTGGTCGGCGCGGTGGTCCCGGCCCCGGAGTCGTCGCCTCCGCAGGCGGTCAGGAGGACCGACGCCCCCACCGCGCCGGCGCCCGCGAGCAGGGCCCGCCGCGTCTGCGTACCGGGTCCGGTCAACACCTGGTCGTCACTCATCTCCGGCCTTTCTCTCGACTGCCGCCGCCGGTCGTCGACCTCGCGGCCCTCACCTCGGCACACGCAACACTGTGCCGGACGGTTCAATCCGGTCGACCCGCGGCTCGCCGGGAACGGGACGGGCGGGCCGGTTTCCCGACCCGCCCCGCCGTACCGTCGCTCAGCGCGCCGCGGCCGGCACCTTCCGGGTACGCGACTTCGTGGCGCTGCCGTTGGCCTTGGCCGCCCGGCTGGTCGCCGCCTTGGCGCCCTTGGCCTCGCCGTCGAGCTTGAGCACCTGGCGCAGGAACTGACCGGTGTGGCTCTCGGCCACCTCGGCGACCTCCTCCGGGGTGCCGGTGGCCAGCACCGTGCCGCCCCGGTGGCCGCCCTCCGGACCCATGTCGATCAGCCAGTCGGCCGTCTTGATCACGTCGAGGTTGTGCTCGATGGTGATCACCGTGTTGCCCTTGTCGACCAGGCCCTCCAGCACCATCAGCAGCTTGCGGATGTCCTCGAAGTGCAGGCCGGTGGTCGGCTCGTCGAGCACGTAGACCGTCCGCCCGGTGGAGCGCTTCTGCAGCTCGGAGGCGAGCTTGACCCGCTGCGCCTCACCGCCGGA
Organism: Micromonospora sp. A200; assembly: GCF_029893845.1. Lineage (NCBI taxonomy): Bacteria > Bacillati > Actinomycetota > Actinomycetes > Micromonosporales > Micromonosporaceae > Micromonospora > Micromonospora sp. A200. The sequence goes on from NZ_JARXXY010000039.1 coordinate 4,282, forward strand.
GAGCGTCGGCGCCGGCTGGCCGAGCCGGACGTAGCCCAGGCCGACGTCGACCAGCGTCTTGAGGTGCCGGTGGATGGCCGGGATGGCGGAGAAGAACTCCGCCGCCTCCTCGATCGGCATCTCCAGCACGTCGGAGACGGTCTTGCCCTTGTAGTGCACCTCCAGCGTCTCCCGGTTGTACCGGGCGCCCTTGCAGACCTCGCAGGGGACGTAGACGTCCGGCAGGAAGTTCATCTCGATCTTGATGGTGCCGTCGCCGGAGCACGCCTCGCAGCGGCCGCCCTTGACGTTGAACGAGAACCGGCCCGGGCCGTACCCCCGGACCTTGGCCTCGGTGGTCTCGGCGAAGAGCTTGCGGACGTGGTCCCAGACGCCGGTGTAGGTGGCCGGGTTGGAGCGCGGCGTCCGGCCGATCGGCGACTGGTCGACGCCGACGACCTTGTCCACGTGCTCCAGGCCGCTGACCCGGGTGTGCCGGCCCGGCACCAGCCGGGCGCCGTTGATCTGGTTGGCCAGCACCGCGTAGAGGATGTCGTTGACCAGCGTCGACTTGCCGGAGCCGCTGACCCCGGTGACCGCGATGAGCTGGCCCAGCGGGAAGGAGACGGTGAGGTTGCGCAGGTTGTGCTCGCGCGCGCCGTGCACCACCAGCTCCCGCTCCGGCATCTGCGGGCGGCGCTGCCGGGGCGTCGGGATCGACCTGCGCCCCGACAGGTACGCCCCGGTGACCGAGTCCGGGTTCTCCAGCAGCGCCGGCACCGAGCCGCTGTGCACGATCTCGCCGCCGTGCTCGCCGGCGCCCGGGCCGATGTCGACGATCCAGTCGGCGACCCGGATGGTGTCCTCGTCGTGCTCCACCACGATCAGCGTGTTGCCCAGGCCGCGCAGCCGCAGCAGCGTCTCGATCAGCCGGTGGTTGTCCCGCTGGTGCAGGCCGATGGAGGGCTCGTCGAGCACATAGAGCACGCCGACCAGGCCGGAGCCGATCTGGGTGGCGAGCCGGATGCGCTGCGCCTCGCCGCCGGAGAGGGTGCCGGCCGGGCGGTCCAGGGAGAGGTAGTCCAGACCGACGTCGAGCAGGAACTTCAGCCGGGCGTTGATCTCCTTGAGCACCCGCTCGGCGATCATCTTCTGCCGGTCGGTCAGCTCGATGCCGGCGAGCAGCTCGGCCGCCTCGCCGACGGACAGGTTGCAGACCTCGGCGATGCTCTTGCCGGCCAGGGTGACCGCGAGCACCTCGGGCTTGAGCCGGGCGCCGCCGCAGGCCGCGCAGGGCACGTCCCGCATGTAGCCCTCGTACTTGTCCCGCGACCACTCCGACTCGGTGTCGGTGTGCCGGCGCTCGATCCACTGCACCACGCCCTCGAAGCCGGTGTAGTAGGAGCGCTCGCGGCCGTACTTGTTGCGGTAGCGCACGTGCACCTGGTCGTCGGAGCCGTGCAGGATCGTCTTCTGCGCCCGCGACGGCAGCGCCCGCCAGGGCGTGTCGACGTCGAAGTGCTGGCTCTCGCCGAGCGCCTCCAGCAGGCGGAGGAAGTATTCGAGGTTGTGCCCGGTGGCCCAGGGCTGGATCGCGCCCTCGCGCAGGGTGCGCTCCGGGTCGGGGACGACCAGCTCGGGGTCGACCTCCTTCTTGGTGCCCAGGCCGGTGCACTCCGGGCAGGCGCCGTACGGCGCGTTGAAGGAGAAGACCCGGGGCTCCAGGTCCTCGATCGCCAGCGGGTGGTCGTTGGGGCAGGCCAGGTGCTCGGAGTAGCGGCGCTCCCGGTCGGGGTCGTCCTCGGCCAGGTCGACGAAGTCGAGCAGCACCAGGCCGCCGGAGAGGCCCAGGGCGGCCTCGATCGAGTCGGTGAGCCGCTGCTTGGCGCCGGCCTTGACGCTGAGCCGGTCGATCACCACCTCGATGGTGTGCTTCTCCTGCTTCTTGAGCTTGGGCGGCTCGGTCAGCGGGTGCACCACGCCGTCGACCCGGGCCCGGGCGTAGCCCTTGGCCTGGAGCTCGGCGAAGAGGTCGACGTACTCGCCCTTGCGGCCGCGCACCACCGGCGCGAGCACCATGAAGCGGGTGCCCTCGGCCATGCCGAGGACCCGGTCGACGATCTGCTGCGGGGTCTGCCGGGAGATCCGCTCCCCGCAGACCGGGCAGTGCGGCTCGCCGATGCGGGCGAAGAGCAGCCGGAGGTAGTCGTAGACCTCGGTGATGGTGCCGACGGTGGAGCGGGGGTTGCGCGAGGTCGACTTCTGGTCGATGGAGACCGCGGGGCTCAGGCCCTCGATGAAGTCGACGTCGGGCTTGTCCATCTGGCCGAGGAACTGCCGGGCGTACGACGACAGCGACTCGACGTACCGGCGCTGGCCCTCGGCGAAGATGGTGTCGAAGGCCAGGCTCGACTTGCCGGAGCCGGAGAGCCCGGTGAAGACGATCAGGGCGTCCCGGGGCAGGTCGAGACTGACGTCACGCAGATTGTGCTCGCGCGCGCCACGGATGATCAGTCGGTCGGCCACTGTCCGTGTACTCCCGGGTGAAGAAAGTGAGGCGGATCTGTCCGCTCGGAGCGTGATCTGAGCGGTTTACGGGCGCAGAAATGACGCCTCGGCAACTCTAGCCCCGAGGTACGACAACTTTCCGCGCCCGCACATTCCCCCAGCTCACACGGTCGGGCCGGGATAACCCACGCCGAGGCGGGGCTCAGAATCCGCCCGGTGACGCCGGTGGTGCCGGACGCGCCGTCCGCCGGCGGCCACCCCGCCACCCGCCGCGCCGCTCGGCCGCCAGCCGGGTCTCCCGGCGGCGGCTCTCGTACGCCACCTCCCGCTGCAACCGGCTCCAGCTCTCCCAGCGCCGCGCGGGCAGCTCCCCGGTCTCCAGCGCCTCCCGCACCGCGCAGGCCGGCTCGGCCTCGTGCCCGCAGTCGGCGTACCGGCAGCCGGTGGCCAGCTCCGCGATGTCGGAGAAGGCACGGTCCAGCCCGGCGGAGCCGTCCAGCAGGCCCACCGCCCGTACCCCCGGGGTGTCCAGCACCGCGCCGCCGCCCGGAACCGGCACCAGCGCCCGCCAGGTGGTGGTGTGCCGGCCCTTGCCGTCCACCCGGCGGATCGCCTGGGTCGGCATGACCGCGGCCCCGGCCAGCGCGTTGACCAGGCTCGACTTGCCGGCCCCGGAGGGACCGAGCAGGCCGAGCGTCAGCCCGGGGGCGACGAACGGACGCAGCGGCTCCAGCCCGGTGCCCCGCTCGGCGCTGACCGGCAGCACCGGCACCCCCGGCGCCACCGAGGCGAGCTGCCGGGCCACGGCCGCCGGATCGGCGGCCAGGTCGACCTTGGTGAGCACGACCACGGGCCGCGCCCCGGACTCGTGGGCCAGGGAGAGCAGCCGCTCGATGCGGGCGACGTCCGGTTCCGGGTGCACCGGCTCGACGACCGCGGCGGCGTCGAGGTTGGCGGCGAGCACCTGCCCGCTGGCGTCCTTGCCGGCGGTCCGGCGCACCAGCGCGGTGCGGCGCGGCAGCACCGTCTCGACGGTGACCGGGCCGTCCGGCCAGGTGGCGAGGAGCACCCAGTCGCCGGCGCAGGGCAGGGCGGTCAGGTCGCGGGCCGCGGCGGCGAGCACCGCCGGGCCGAGGCTGGCGCGGACGGGTCCGTCCGCGCAGAGCACGGTGCAGACCCCGCGGTCGACCCGGGCCACCCGGCCCGGTCGGCGGTCGGGGCGCCGTCGTGCGTACGCCGCCCGGTCGGCGTCCAGGCCGAGGGCGGTCAGATCGATGGTCATGGCATCCTCATCGGAGTCGGAACTGGTCGTGGTGGTACACGCGTGCTGCTGCTACCGGCATGGCCACCACCTCTCCTCCGATGTCCGGGTGCGTGTTCGATGCCGACGGTAGGTGCCGCGGCGACGCACCGAAAGCGATTTCCCCGGCGACGGGCCGGCCCGGTACCGCTAGGGTCGGTGCGTGACCACTGATCCGCTTCTGCTGACCGGTGAGGTGGACGACGCCACGGCCCGGCTCCTGCGCGCCGCGGCCGCTCTCGACGACGCGGACGTCGCGGCGCCCTCGCTGCTGCCCGGCTGGACCCGCGGGCACGTCCTGGCGCACCTCGCCCGCAACGCCGACGGCTTCGTCAACCTGCTGACCGCCGCCCGTACCGGCGAGCCCATCCCGATGTACGCCAGCCCGGAGGCCCGCGCCGCCGACATCGAGGCCGGCGCGTCCCGGCCACCGGGCGCCCACCTGGACGACCTGCGCCACTCCACCGAACGGTTCGCCGAGGCGGTCGCGGCCATGCCCGTCGAGGCGTGGTCGGCGACGGTGCAGACCCGGCGCGGCCCCTGGAAGGCCGCGATGCTGGTCTGGGGGCGGCTGCGCGAGATCGAGGTCCACCACGTGGACCTCGACATGGGTTACCGGGCGGCCGACTGGCCGGCGGCGTTCGCCCACCACCTGCTGCACGAGGTGGGCGGCGGCCTGGCCGCCCGCACCGACGTCCCGGCGATGGTGCTGCGCTTCGACGGCAGCCGACACGAGCGGGTCGTCGGTGAACGCGAGGCCGCGCCGCTGGTCAACGGCCCGGTCGCCGAGCTGGCCGCCTGGCTGATCGGGCGCAGCCGCGGCGAGGCGCTGACCGTCACCCCCGACGGACCCCTGCCGACTCCACCGGAATGGATATAGACACGTCATGAGCTACACCGGAGACGTCACCGCCGGCGGCCCGCCCGCCGTGCGGGAGCTCGACCGGCTCACCGTCACGAAGCTGTCGGTGGGCCCGATGGACAACAACGCGTACCTGCTGCGCTGCAAGGGCACCGGCGAGCAGGTGCTCGTCGACGCGGCGAACGAGGCCCCGCGGCTGCTCGACCTGGTCGGCGACAGCGGGTTGGCCGCGGTGGTCACCACGCACCGGCACATGGACCACTGGGTCGCGCTGGAGGAGGTCGTCGCGAAGACCGGCGCCCGCGCCCTGGTGCACGCCGACGACGCCGAGGGGCTGCCGATCGAGGCGGAACGACTCGCCGACGGCGACACCGTGCCGGTCGGCGACTGCGCCCTGGAGGTGATCCACGTCCGGGGGCACACGCCGGGCTCCATCGCGCTGCTCTACCGCGACCCGGCCGGCACCCCGCACCTGTTCACCGGGGACAGTCTCTTCCCGGGCGGGGTCGGCAACACCAACCAGGATCCGGAGCGCTTCGGCCAGCTCATCGACGACGTGGAGCAGAAGCTCTTCGACCGGCTGCCGGACGAGACCTGGTTCTACCCGGGGCACGGCAAGGACAGCACCCTCGGGGCGGAGCGCCCGTCGCTGCCGCAGTGGCGGGCCCGCGGCTGGTGAGGCGTCCGGCGCCGGTCCAGCCCGGCTGGCCGGCGCCGGTCAGCCCGGCTGGCCGGCGCCGGTCAGGGCGCGCAGCCGGCGCCGGGTGCCCAGCAGCACCACGCCGGCCAGCGCCAGGCCGACCGCCATGGTGACCAGCATCGGGCTGCTCTCCCCCGGCAGCAGCCCGGCCAGCGACCGGGACGCGGTGCCCAGCGCCAGGTAGAGGCCGGCCCAGAGCGCGGCGCCCGCCGTCGCGCAGGCCACGAACCTCCGGTACGACATCCGCAGCCCGCCCGCGGCCAGCGGCAGCAGCGCGTTGAACACCGGCAGGAAGGGCGCGACCAGCACCATCCGCCCGCCGCCGGAGCGCAGGATCCCCTCGGCCGCGGCCCAGCGGGCCTCGCCGATCCAGCCGCCGACCCGGCTGTGCCGCAGCCGCTCGCCGTACACCCGGCCGGCGAGGAAGCTCAGCGACCAGCCGGCGACGCAGCCCACCACCACCGCGGCGACGGTGGCCGCGCCGGTCGCCGGTCGGCCCACCCCCACCGCCGCGAGAACCGCGACGTCGCCGGGGACCAGCACCCCGAGCAGCGGTACGGCGTCGGCGAGCATGACCAGCCCCAGCGCCCCCATCAGCAGGGTGGTGGGCAGCTCCCCGACCTGGGCCAACGTATCCAGCATGGCCATGACGCTATGAGCCGCGGGCGATCCGCACATCGGGTCCGGTCCCCCACCCCGCCCTGAACCCCGGCTCGGGGTCACCCCTGAGCCGGCCGTCGGGTCAGCGCGGCCGGAGCACCTGCACCCGGCGTACCGGCGAGTCGACGTACGGCTCGGTGGTGGGCACCGGATAGCTGGCCACGACCTCCAGGGCCTCGGCCGGCAGGTGCCCCCGGTCGGGGTCGCCGACCAGCACCACCGCCCCGGCGGCGGCGGCCCGACGCAGGAACGGCAGCACCCGTCCGGCCAGCCCCGCGTCGTAGAGCACGTCGCCGGCGAGCAGCAGGTCCACCCCGGTAGCGTCGCCGTCGAGCAGGTCGCCCTCGGTGGCCGTGACCGCCACCCCGTTGGCCCGGGCGTTGACCGTCACCGCCGCCACCGCCCACGGGTCGACGTCGTTGGCGACGACCTCGGACGCGCCGGCCAGCGCGGCGGCGATGGCCACCAGACCGGAGCCGGCGGCCAGGTCGAGCACCCGGCGTCCGGCGGCCAACTCGGGGTGGTCGAGCAGGTACCGGGCGAGCCCCTGCCCGCCGGGCCAGGCCGACGCCCAGTACGGCGGCGGGAGGGTGCGGCCCGCCGCCGCCTCCATCCGGGCCCACCAGACGATGGCGTCCTCGGCGAGGTGCAGCCACACCTCCGGCACGAACGGCGTGGGCACCAGCCGCAGCCGGTCCAGCCCGTCGCCCGGCGCGTCGATCTCGCGCGCCAGGACGCTCAACGCCGCCGTGCTGGGTCCGCCCACCGGTCGAGCATGCCGGAGCCGACCGGGCATCGCGCGGCTTTCGCGTCCGACTCGCGATTTTTCCGTTTGCCGCCATGCGGCACTTCAGCCAGCGAACGGGGGGTTCGCCGGTTACTCTCGGGGAAGTACAGGGCGATCATCCGCCGACGCGCGGGTGCTCACCCGTCTTGAACAGGGAGAGATGCATGGCAACCGGCACGGTCAAGTGGTTCAACTCGGAAAAGGGCTTCGGCTTCATCGAGCAGGACGGCGGAGGCCCGGACGTCTTCGTCCACTACTCGGCCATCGCCTCCAGCGGCTACCGCGAACTGAACGAGGGCCAGAAGGTCGAGTTCGAGGTGACCCAGGGGCAGAAGGGTCCGCAGGCGGACAACGTTCGTCCGCTGTAGTTCCGTGCCGGTGGCGGCGGTCGGGTCGGCCGCCGCCACTGCGCGTCCCCCGGACCGGTCCGACGCGGCCGGCCGGTGTCCGGCCTGCTCAAGCGACCATGCGTCGGGCGAGCTCGTCGGCGACCTGTTTGGCGATGGTCGGCGGGATCGCCGCGGCGATCTTCTCCGGCGTGAGGCCGGCCAGGACACCCTGGACGATCGCCGCCTCGTCGGTGAAGTCCTTGTTGCCGAGCGCGGTCAGCGCCGTCTGCAGCGCGGTGAGTTGCGCGCCGAGCGACTTCAGGGTCGGGTGCTGGACGACGAACGCGGGGTCCGTGTGGTCCTCGCCCAGCGCCATCCGGGTGTAGATCTGGCCGACCGGGTTACGTCCGTCCAGCACGGTCAGGTTGCGGTGGACGGTCTGCAGCCAGTTGTGCTCTTCGGGGGTCATGTCGTCGTCCTCCAGGAGTCCGATGGTGGTGAGATAGCGCCGGAACAGCGGTCGCTGGTCCCGGTTCGCCTTCGTGGAGTCGCGGAAGTAGCTGAAGTGGGTGTGGTACAGGTGCGAGTCGTCGCCGCTGCTGCGCCTGCCCAGCCGGTCCCACCGGCGGACGACGTTCCCGTCCGGTGAGTAGATGATTTCGCGCAGGTCGCGGCTGTCCGGCGTGTTCGCCACGCACTGGGCGACACACCAGGTGGAGAACGTGTACAGGTTGTGCGTCCGGCCGCCGGAGCGGACCTCGAAGATGCCGACGTCCATCGCGGAGGCGTGCAGGGTGAGCCCGGTCGAGTCCCGGGTGGACTCGACCACCGAGTAGTCGTTGGTCACCACCCGGTCGGAGCCACAGTGGTAGCCGCCACGATGTGCGGGATCGCCGACGATGCCGACCTCACCGGGTTCGAGGTCGTCGTCGCGAGACGTGTCGGGGTCGATGTTGAGGTTGTCGAGCAACAGGCGGCGGGCGGCCAGCAGATTGGCCGGAGCCGTTGTCATGGGATCCCCCTTCCATAGGGTCAGGGGCCGGGCACGACAGTGACACCGCGTGGCGGTGTACGGATGCGGGAGCGAGCCCGACCGGAGATGCACTTCGTCGGGCGTTGGCTGAACGATAACTGGACGAACGGACAAACGCCCAGCTCAAATGGCTTCTCTTCAGATGGGACGAAGCTGTGAGCCGGCTGGGACCACGGGCCGTGGGACGCGGCGCCACCCGCGCCGCCGCCCCCGATGAGCCGAAGTCCACAACGGAGAGTGACCGGCACGCCGGACGGGTGCGTGCAACCCTTGACCGAAAAGCCTCGCCCGGGCGCCGGGTCAGCTCGTCGGGCGGCGGGCCGACTCGGCCCGGACCGCGTCCCGGTGCGCCCGCATCGAGTCGACCATCGTCGCCATGAAACGGTGCACGGTCTCCAGCTCCTCGTCGCTGAAGCGGGCCATCACCTCGTCGGTGCGCCGGCCGAGCGGGCCGAAGAAACTCATCGCCAGCGCGGCGCCCTGGTCGGCGTAGTGCAGGAAGACCTTGCGCCGATCGGCCGTGTCCCGGTCGCGGCGGATGTGCCCGGCCCGCTCCAGCCGGTCGATCAGTGCGGTCACCGAGCCGGAGGAGAGGTTGAGCTGCTCTCCCAGCCGCCCGGGGGTGATCGGGTCGCCGGTCAGTTCCGCGTCCATGACGGCGATCAGGGCGTGCAGGTCGGTGGGGTTGAGCCCGTGCAGGCCGGCGAACGCGTGCCCGATGTGCTGCGCGTCCACCGAGTACCGCCGCAGGTCGTTGGTGATCTCGGCGACCAGCTGACTGCGTCGGTCGTCCCGCCGTCGATACATGCCGTGCGCTGCCACGTCTGGTCGTTCCCCCTGTCGGACCGCCGCCCGGGTGCAGCATAGAGCAGCCCTCGACAATCTCGCTTGTCAAGATACTCGACGGCTTGCACTGATGCTCTCGCTCGACAAGACTCTTGACAGCCAAGATTTTAAGTCGAAGGACCGTGAGGGCATCCGATGTCTGTGTTCACCCGCGTCGCCCGCGGCCGGCTGGCCGCCTGGCTCACCGTGGTAGCCGCGCTCGTCGTCGGCGCGGCGGTCTTCGGGCTGCCCAAGCCCGCCAATCCCGACCCGGTCTCCGCCACCGGCCTGTCCGTCGAGTGGCAGTCGACCCAGGTCGAGCGCCTGCAGGACCAACTGCCCTCCAGCGACACCCAGCCGGCGATCGTGGTGCTCAGCCGCGTCGACGGCGGGGCGCTCACCGAGGCCGACCGCGCCGCGCTGACCGCCCGCTCGGGCGAACTGGCCCGGTTGGCCGTCGGCGGCCGGATCAGCCCGCCGCAGGTCGCCCCGGACGGCACGGTGGCGCTGGTCGCCGTACCGCTGTCCACCGCCGGTGGTCAGGAACAGGTCGGGCAGACGGTGGACCAGCTCCGCGCCGCCCTGGACGGCCTGCCCGACGGGCTCGCCGTGCAGGTGACCGGCGGGCCGGCCTTCACCGCCGATCTCACCAAGGTCTTCGAGGGCGCCGACACCACGCTGCTCCTGGTCACCGCCGCCGTGGTCACGCTGCTGCTGCTGATCACCTACCGCAGCCCGTTCCTGTGGATCGTGCCGCTGGTCGTCGTCGCGGCGACCGAGCAGCTCACCCTGCGCGCCCTCGACACGATCGTCCCGGCGCTCGGCATCAACATGCCCGGCGGTGCCGTCACCGGCATCGCCAGCGTGCTGGTCTTCGGCGCCGCCACCGACTACGCGCTGCTGATCATCGCGCGGTACCGCGAAGAACTGCGTCGCGAGGAGGACCGCTTCGTCGCCATGCGCGCCGCCCTGCGCCGCACCGCCGAGCCGATCCTGGCCAGCGGCATCACCGTGGTCCTGGGCGTGCTCACCCTGCTGCTCTCCGAGCAGGAGCTCAACCGGGCCCTCGCGGTGGCCTGCGCCACCGGTGTGGTCTTCGCCATGCTCTCCGCGCTCTTCGTCCTCCCCGCCGCGCTGGTGATCTTCGGCCGGGGGCTGTTCTGGCCGTTCGTCCCGCGGGCCGGCAGCGCGGCGTGGGAGGGCCGGCTGTGGGGCCGGCTCGGCGCCGCCGTCGTCCGTCGGCCGGCACCGGTCGCCCTGCTCGCCACGCTGCTGCTCGCCGGCCTGGCGCTCGGTGGGCTCGGCATCCGCACCGGCCTGTCCGAGACCGAGCAGTTCCGGGTGAAGCCCGAGGCCGTCGCCGGCGCCGAGACGCTGGCGAAGGCGTTCCCGGCCGGAACAACCCAGCCGGTCGCCGTGCTCACCACTCCCTCGGCCGCACCGGCCGTCACGGCCGCCGCGGCGGCCGTCCCCGGCGTGGCCTCCGCCCGGCCCGGCGAGGCGGGCGCCGGCATCGCCCAGGTCGACGTCGTGCTGGCGGCCGAGCCGGGCACCACCGCCTCCGACCGGGCGATCGAGGCGCTGCGGGACGCGGTCGCCGCGGTCCCCCACTCCGGCCCGCCGGCGGTCGACGGCGCGGACGGGTTCTCCGGGGCGGTGGTCGGCGGTCCGGTGGCCGCCACCTACGACTCGACCGAGGCCGACGGGAAGGACCTGCGGCTGATCCTGCCGATCATCCTGCTGCTCGTCGGCGCCGTGCTGGTGCTGCTGCTGCGGGGCCTGGTCGCCCCGGTGCTGCTGGTGCTCACCGTCATCGCGTCGTTCTTCGCCAGCCTCGGCGCGGCGTGGCTGCTCTTCGACCACGTCCTCGGGTTCCCGGCGCTGGACAGCGGGGTCCTGCTGATCGCGTTCGTGTTCCTGGTGGCGCTCGGCGTGGACTACAACATCTTCCTGGTCACCCGGGCCCGGGAGGACGCCCGCAGCGCGGGCACCCGGGACGGCATGCTCTCCGCGCTCCGGGTCACCGGCGGGGTCATCACCAGCGCCGGCATCCTGCTCGCCGCGGTCTTCGCCGTCCTCGGCGTCCTGCCTCTGATCACGCTGACCCAGGTCGGGATCATCGTCTGCATCGGTGTGCTGCTCGACACCCTGCTGGTGCGCACGGTCCTCGTCCCGGCGCTGGCCTTCCTGCTGGGCGACCGGTTCTGGGCGCCGGGCCGCATCCACCGCGATCCCGCGCCCGACGCGCCGGCGCAGCCGGAGCCCGTCGCCGCACGGCACTGACCGTTTCCGAGGCCGGGGCGGGTCGCGCCCCGGCCCCCGCCGCTTCCCCGCTGACGCGGGAGTGGGGCCCGGCTATCGGGACGGTGGGGCGCCGGTGGCGCGTACCGCCCGGTCCCGGGTGGCCCAGGCGACCACGAACACCGCCGTCCAGGCCACCCCGAGCAGCACCGAGGTAACCGTCCCGCTGGCCGTGCTCCAGCCCAGGTAGAGACGGGCCCCGCCGAGCACGGCGATGCCGGCTGCCGCCGCCGTCCAGGCGGCCACCGCCATCGGCCAGCGGGCGTCGCGGGAGACCAGCCAGGCGAGCGTGCAGAGGCTCGCGGCGACCACCGCGTTCTGCGTCGGGAACATGACAGCCGCCCGGGCCGACGGGGTGGCGTCGGCGACCACCGCCAGCACCACCAGCGGCAGGAAGGCCCCGACCGTGCCGAAGACGCTCAGCAGGTCCGCCCGCCAGGGCCGGTGCCGCCAGGCGAGCACCCCGGCCACCACCGCCACCAGCACGATCAGGAACGACCCCCGCAGCACGGAGACCGTCGTCAGGGCGGCCTGCATCGCGCCCGGGGTGCGGCGGTGGGCGAACCAGTCCGCGATCGCGCCGTCGACCACGGCCAGCCCGCTGAAACGGACCACCGCCTCCAGCAGCCAGGCGACGGCGAGCCCGGCCGCCGACAGCAGCAGCAGGCCGGCGCCGAGGTTGAGCAGCAACGCCCAGCCCGGCCCGAGGTGCATGGCGATCAGGAAGAAGAGGATGCCGTACCGGCCGGTGACCCAACGCACAGGCGGCAGGGCGGCGGCCCGGCCCAGCAGCGCCCGCGCCGGGTCGGGATGGCGTCCCAGCCACCGCCCGGCCAGCACGATCGCGGCCAGCACGGCCAGCAGCACCAGCACCACCCCGGTGGCCCGGCCCAGCAGCCGGGAGACCGTCTCGTACGACTCGCCGGCCAGGTAGCCCAGCAGCACCGAGCCGCCCACCCAGGTCGTCACCCCGGCCAGGTTCCACGGCGCGAACCGCCGGTACGGCAGGCCGGCCGCACCGGCCAGCCGGGGCACCAGGGTCCGGGCGAAGGCGATCCACCGGGCCGCGAACACCCCCCGCCCGCCCAGCCGGCCCAGCAGCGCGTCGGCCCGGGCCCACCGCTCGGATCCCACCCGGGTGCCCAGCCCGCTGGCGCGCAGCCGGGGGCCGTACCGGCGGCCGGACCGGAAGGCGAGTGTGTCTCCCATCACCGCCGCACCTGTCATGACGAGCAGCGCGGGAACAAGCCGAAGCGTCCCCGCGTAGGCTAAGAAGCCGACCAGCAACAGGGTCGCCTCGCCCGGCACCAGCAGACCGAAGATCACCGCGGTCTCCCCCGCGACGATTGTCGCGGCGATCACATAGATCAGCAGGGACGGCAGGCCCTGCAGCGAGGTCAGCAGGTCATGCATCCGGTCCCCATGAACACGGGGGCCAGCATGCCAGCCGCGCGAATGGTCGGAACAGCAGTTCCGGCAGAGATCCGGGCCATCTGGGGGTGACCCCGACACGTGCCCCGGCAACCGTAGACAGGAGTATGGAGGGTATGCAGCTTCGCACCGACCTCCGCAACGTCGCCATCATCGCCCACGTCGACCACGGCAAGACGACCTTGGTCGACGCCATGTTGCGGCAGGCCGGCGCCTACGGCGCCCGCGGCGAGGTAACCGAGCGGGTCATGGACTCGATGGACCTCGAACGGGAAAAGGGCATCACCATCCTCGCCAAGAACACCGGCGTGCGGTACATGCCGGCGGACGGCTCCGACCCGGTCACCATCAACATCATCGACACCCCCGGCCACGCCGACTTCGGCGGCGAGGTGGAGCGCGGCCTCACCATGGTCGACGGGGTCGTCCTGCTGGTCGACGCCAGCGAGGGCCCGCTGCCGCAGACCCGGTTCGTGCTCCGCAAGGCGCTCAAGGCCCGCATGCCGATCATCCTGGTGATCAACAAGGTGGACCGCCCGGACGCCCGGATCAAGGAGGTCGTGGACGACACCTACGAGCTCTTCCTGGACCTGGACGCCGACGAGGAGCAGATCGACTTCCCGATCGTCTACGCCTGCGCCCGCGACGGCATCGCCTCGCTGACCCAGCCGGCCGACGGCTCGGTGCCGGACGACAGCAGCTCCCTGGAGCCGCTGTTCCGCACCCTGCTGGACACCATCCCGGCGCCCGTGTACGAGGAGGGTGCGCCGCTGCAGGCGCACGTCACCAACCTCGACGCCTCCCCGTTCCTCGGCCGGCTGGCGCTGTGCCGGGTCCGGCAGGGCACCATCCGCAAGGGCGAGTCGGTCTCCTGGTGCCGCACCGACGGCAGCACCCAGCGGGTGCGCATCTCCGAGCTGCTGATGACCGAGGGCCTGGAGCGCAAGCCGGCCGACTCGGCCGGCCCGGGCGACATCATCGCGGTCGCCGGCATCCCGGAGATCATGATCGGTGAGACGCTGGCCGACGCGGAGAACCCGACCCCGCTGCCCCTGATCACCGTCGACGAGCCGGCCATCTCGATGACCATCGGCACCAACACCTCGCCGCTGGTCGGCCGGGTCAAGGGCGCCAAGGTCACCGCCCGGATGGTCAAGGACCGGCTCGACAAGGAGCTGGTCGGCAACGTCTCGCTGCGGGTGCTGCCGACCGAGCGGCCGGACGCCTGGGAGGTGCAGGGCCGTGGTGAGCTGGCGCTGGCCATCCTGGTCGAGCAGATGCGCCGGGAGAACTACGAGCTGACCGTCGGCAAGCCCCAGGTCGTCACCAAGGAGATCGACGGCAAGACCTGCGAGCCGGTCGAGCGCCTGACCATCGACGCCCCGGAGGAGTACCTCGGCGCGATCACCCAGCTGCTGGCCACCCGCAAGGGTCGGATGGAGCAGCTGGTCAACCACGGCACCGGCTGGATCCGGATGGAGTGGCTGGTCCCGGCGCGCGGCCTGATCGGCTTCCGCACCGAGTTCCTCACCGACACTCGGGGCACCGGCATCCTGCACCACGTGTTCGAGTCGTACGAGCCGTGGTTCGGCGAGCTGCGGACCCGGCAGAACGGTTCGCTGGTCGCGGACCGGGCCGGCGCCGTCACCTCGTTCGCCATGATCAACCTTCAGGAGCGCGGACAGCTCTTCGTCGAGCCGACCACCGAGGTGTACGAGGGCATGATCGTCGGGGAGAACTCCCGCTCCGACGACATGGACGTCAACATCACCAAGGAGAAGAAGCTCACCAACATGCGGGCGTCGACCTCCGACGAGACCGAGAAGCTGATCCCGCCGCGCAAGCTCTCCCTGGAGCAGGCGCTGGAGTTCTGCCGCGAGGACGAGTGCGTCGAGGTCACTCCGAGCGCGGTCCGGATCCGCAAGGTCGTGCTGGACCAGCAGCTGCGCGGCCGGGCCGCCGCCCGCCGCAAGCACGCCGGCTGACCCACCGCCCGGCACACCACCGGAGCCCGGACCGCCCCTGCGGTCCGGGCTCCGCCCGTTCCCGTTCCACACCGGCCGTCGGTCACGACCGGACCGGTTTGACGGCGAGCAGGGCGAAGAGGTCCGGCACCGGGCCGGACCCGGACTCGGTGGTCCGGGTCAGCGTGAGGCCGGCGGCGGTGACCGCGTTGAGCAGGTCGGCCAGGGGTACGTGCCAGGCGCCGACCCGGGCCCGCACCCCGTGCGTCGACCAGACCCGGAAGCTGCGTTCCCGCTCGGCGTAGCCGCCGTCGACGACGACCCGCCCGGGGTCGGACCGGTCGGCGAACGGGCCGACGAAGCACGGGTGCACGCCGACGTGGACGAAGCGCCCGCCGGGCGCCAGCACCCGGGCCGCCTCGGCGATCACCGCCGGGTAGTCGGGCACGTCGGTGTGGGCGAGCACGCAGGCCACCGCCGGCAGTGCCGAGTCGGCGACCGGCAGCGCGGCGGCGTCGCCCCGGGTCACCGGCAGCCGGGCGCGGGCGTGCCGGAGCTGCCCGCCGGAGAGGTCGACGCCGACCGGCTCCCAGCCCGACCGGCGCAGCTCGGCGGCGTGCGCGCCGGTGCCGCAGCACAGGTCGAGGCAGCGGCCGGGGCCGGGGCCGAGCAGGTCGGCGAGCTGCCGGCGGACCCGCGTCATGTAGTCGGCGGCGGTGTCGGAGGCGAACTGTTCGTACCAGTCGGCGTGGGCGTCGTACGCGGCAACCGTCATGTCGGCACGGTAGGCGCCCGGGCCGGGGTCGCGCTGTCCCGCGCCGGGGATGATCGGCTACGGTCACCGGCATGACCTGGGATGATCTCGACGCGCGGCTGGAGCGGGTGCCCGGCACCGTCTCGGCGTACGTGGGGCGGCTGGGCGCGGCGCCGACCTGGACCCGCCGGCCCGACGCCACCCACTACGCGGCCAGCACGATGAAGGTCGCGGTGCTGCTCGCGCTGCACCGGGCCGCCGAGGCGGGCGAGCTGGACCTGGACGAGCCGATCTCGGTGGTCAACGGGTTCGACTCGGCGCAGCCCGGGACGCGCCGCTTCTCCTGCGCCCAGCACTACGACAACGACGACGCGGTGTGGGAGCGGGTGGGCGGGAGCGCCCCGCTGCGCTGGCTCGCCGACCGGATGATCACCCGGTCCAGCAACCTGGCCACGAACATCGTGCTCGGCCGGGTGGGCCTGCCGGCGGTGGCCCGCGCCTGGGCGCTGGCCGGGGCCCGGCACAGCGTCACCGGCCGGGGCATCGAGGACTTCGCCGCCCGGGACGCGGGCATCACCAACCTGGTCACCGCCGCCGACCTCGCGGCGCTGCTCGGCGGGCTGGTCACCGGGGCCGCCCGCCCGGGGCCGCTGGCCTCCCCGGCGGCCTGCGCGGCGATGACGGACGTGCTGCTGGCCCAGGAACACCGCGAGGACCTGGCCGCCGGGCTGCCCGAGGGCACCCGGATCGCGCACAAGAACGGCTGGGTACGGGGCGTCCGGCACGCCGCCGGCGTGGTCCTGCCGGACGACGCCCCGCCGTACGTGATCGTCGTCTGCACCACCACCGACCTCGCCGACGGCGGCGCGACCGGCGAGGAGGTCGAGGACGACGCCTGCCGGCTGATCGCGGAGGTCTCGGCGGCGGTCTGGGCGGCTCGGCACGACCTGGCCGGCTGACCCCGGGCGGGGTCACTCCAGCAGGTTGTCCCGCAGCGCGTCGCGCACCTCGTCGGTGACGCCCAGCCCGTCGCGCAGGTACGCGTCGAACGAGCCGTGCACCCGGCGCACCTCCTCGTAGGCGGCGTCCAGGTACTCCGGGCGCACCTCCAGCACCGGGCGCACCGTCTCCGGGTCCAGCGCCGGTTGCCGCCCCACCATCGCCTCCAGCAGCACCTCGCGCAGGCTCACGGTCAGCTCGTTGTGGCACAGGTAGTCGGCGCGGATCGCCGCGGGGTCCACGTCCAACGCGGTGAGCAGCAGCACCGCCAGCCAGCCGGTGCGGTCCTTGCCGGCCGAGCAGTGGAACAGCAGCGGCAGGTTGTCCGCGTCCGCCGCCAGCCGCAGCGCCGTGCCGAACCCCGCCCGGGCCGCCTCCCCGGTGACGAACCAGCGGTAGATCGCCGCCATCGCCGCCGGGGTGCCCTCCCGGGCCAGCTCGTCGTACGCCTCCAGGTCGTGGCCGAGCAGCAGCGCCGAGACGTACGTGAAGACCGGGTGCGCCGGGTCGAGGATCGGCAGGTGCACCACCCGGGGCTCCCCCACCAGCCGGTCCGCCGGGGCGACCACCATCTCGGAGGCGTCCCGCAGGTCCACCACGCAGGCCGGGGCGAGCTTGCCCAGCACCGGCAGGTCGGCATCGGTCAGCCGGCCCAGCGCCGGGGTGCGGATCAGCCGTCCGGCGCGCACCCGGCGCCCGTCGGCGGTGGGCAGCCCGCCCAGATCACGCGCGTTCGGCGCGCCCACCAGCTCCCAGTCCCGCCTGCCCATTCGGCCTCCCCCTGCGCTGCCCGTCTCCGTATAGGGTGCCGCACATGACGATCGCCGCGGTACGCACCCACCGGCTTTCCGCGCCCCTGCACACCCCGTTCGTCACCGCGCTGCGCCGCACCACCACGGTGGACACCCTGGTGGTCGAGGTGATCGACTCCGACGGGCGGTCCGGTTTCGGCGAGGCGCCCCAGGTCTGGAAGGTGACCGGCGCCTCGGTCGCCGGCGCCGAGGCCTGCGTACGCGACATGCTGGCCCCCGCGGTCGCCGGCCGGGACGCCGACGACCTGGTGGCCCGCTGCGCCGAGGTGCGCACGGCGGTGACCGGGAACGAGTCGGCCAAGGCGGCGCTCGACGTCGCGCTGCACGACCTGGCGGCCCGGCGGCTCGGCGTACCCCTGGTGCGGCTGCTCGGCGGCACGACGCTGCGCGTCCCGACGGACGTCACGCTGGCCGCCGGCGACGCGGTGGAGCTGGCGGCGGCGGCCAAGCAGCGCCGCGCCGAGGGCTTCGACGTGCTCAAGCTCAAGGTCGGCACGGACGCGGCGACCGACCTGGACCGGGTCCGCGCGGTCCGGGCGGCGGTCGGCCCCGGGATGCGGATCCGGCTGGACGCCAACCAGGGCTGGACCCCGCGCGAGGCGGTGCGGGTGATCCGGGGCATCGTCGACGCCGGGCTCGACGTCGAGCTGGTCGAGCAGCCCGTGTCCCGGTGGGACCTGGACGGCCTGGCCTGGGTCAGCGACCGGGTGGAGGTGCCGATCCTCGCCGACGAGTCGGTCTTCGGCGTCCGCGACCTGGTCGAGGTGATCCGCCGTCGGGCCGCCGACATGGTCAACGTCAAGCTGGCCAAGTGCGGCGGCCTGCACACCGCTCGCACCCTGCTCGACCTGGCCCGCGCCCACGACATGGGCACCATCGTCGGTTCCATGATGGAGAGCGCGGTCGGCATCGGGGCGGCCGCCAGCCTGGTCGCCGCCTACCGCACCACCGCCGTGTCGGACCTGGACGCCGCCTGGTGGCTGGCCTGGTCGCCGGTGCGGGGCGGGGTCCGGTACGACGGCGCCACCGTTGTGCTGCCGGACGCGCCTGGGCTGGGCATCACCTCCGTCACTGAAGCAAAAGTGCAGCCCCGCAGTTGATGATCGTTGGTTTCTTTCATAGGGTCGGATAGGCGCCCGCCCGAACCGGAGGTCGACGTGAAGCTGCAACCGGGCCGCGAGGCCGTCGTCCGGGTCGCCGTCGCGACGCTCTGGGCCACCCCCGAGGCGGTACGCCCCGTCGACCGCCCCGCCCTCGCCCCGCGCACCGACATCCCGGCCTGGGTCGCCGGGATGGACACCGACCAGCGGGTCGGCGAGTGCGTGCTGAGCCAGTTGCTGCTCGGCGAGCGGGTGCTGGTCACCGAGCTGCGCCCGGACGGCTGGGCCCGCGTGGTCGCCGTCGAGCAGCCCGCGGCGGAACTCGACCCGCGCGGCTACCCCGGCTGGCTGCCCACCGCCCAGCTGGCCCCCGCCGACCCGAACACCCCCGCCGGTGAGCCGCTGGTGGTCGACGCCGGCGTCACCGCCCTGCACGGCGCGCCGGACGGCCCGGTGGTCGTGCCCGGCGTCGTCCTCGGCACCCGACTGACCCCGGCCGGCGGCCCGGTCGACGGGTGGCGTCCGGTGCACGCCCCCGGCCACCCGGGGCCGCTGTGGATCTCCGAGGCGGACGTGGTGCCGCTGCCCACCGGCCGGCCGGAGCCCGGCGAGGTGCTGGCCGTCGCGGAGCGCCTGCGCGACGTGGTCTACATCTGGGGCGGGGTCTCCAGCCACGGCATCGACTGCTCCGGCCTGGTGCACCTGGCCTGGCGCCGGTTCGGGGTGACCCTGCCCCGCGACGCCGACCACCAGGCCGAGGCCACCGCGCCGGTGCCGCTGGGCGAGGAGCACCCCGGCGACCTGTACTTCTTCGCCCGCCCCGGGCGCCCGATCCACCACGTCGGCATCGTCACCGCCGAGCCCGGCGGCGACCGCCGGATGCTGCACGCCTGCTACCGGCAACGGCGGGTGCTGGAGGAGCAGCTCCCCGCCGACCGGGCCGCCACCCTGGTCGCCGTCCGCCGGGTCTGACCCGTACGCGGAGAAAGGGGCAACCCGGCGAACGGGGTGCCCCTTTCTCCGCGTACGCGGGTGCGGCTCAGCGGCGGGCGTCGGCCAGCTCGCGGCGCCGGTCCCGGGACGACTTGACCAGGCTGGCGGCGGTGGCCACGGCGAGGGTGCCGAGGATGACCGTCAGGGAGAGCCAGATCGGGATGTGCGGGGCCCACCCGACGTGCTCCCCGCCGTTGATGAACGGCAGGTTGTTCTCGGCCAGGGCCTCCAGCACCAGCTTGACGCCGATGAAGCCGAGCACCACCGCCAGGCCGTAGCTGAGGTAGATCAGCCGGTCCAGCAGGCCGCCGAGCAGGAAGTAGAGCTGCCGCAGCCCCATCAGCGCGAAGACGTTCGCGGTGAAGACCAGGTACGGCTCCTGGGTGATGCCGAAGATCGCCGGGATCGAGTCCAGCGCGAAGATCAGGTCGGTGGTGCCGATGGAGATCATCACGATCAGCATCGGGGTGAACAGTCGCTTGCCGGCCTGGTGCGTGGTCAGCTTCGCGCCGTCGTAGTCCTTGGAGATCGGCAACGCCTTGCGGCTCCACCGGATCAGCATGTTCTCGCTGAACTCGTCCTCGTCCGGCTCACCCTGCCGGGCGAGGTTCACCGCGGTGTAGATCAGGAACGCGCCGAAGATGTAGAAGACCCAGGAGAACTGGGAGATCAGCGCCGCGCCGGCGGCGATGAACCCGCCCCGCATGACCAGGGCCAGCACGATGCCGATGAGCAGCACCTTCTGCTGGTACGGCCGGGGCACCCCGAACCGGGCCATGATGATCACGAAGACGAAGAGGTTGTCCACCGAGAGGCTGTACTCGGTGAGCCAGCCGGTGTAGAACTGGCCGGCCGCGCTCGCGCCGGAGGTGAGCCACAGCCCGGCGCCGAAGATCAGGGCCAGGGTTACGTAGAAGCCGACCCAGAGGCTCGACTCCCGGACACTGGGTTCGTGCGGTCGTCGACCGACGATGAGAAGGTCGACGAGCAGGACCGCCGTCATCACGACGAGGGTCCCGGCCCACACCACTCCGGACACGTTCAATGCATTCCTCCGGCAGACACGCGACGTCGGGCACACCGTAACGCCGGTTGGCGGCGAGACGAGCGGCGACGCGGACTCTGGTGACTGTCGGAGGTCTCTTCCGTCAGCGACCCGCGGGCGGGGCGATGACCGACGGCGCCGGGTCGGGCCGCCGGGTTCGGCGGTCGACCGTGCTGACGACTCCGTCGCGAGGGAATACTCCCCTCCTCGCGGGCCATTGTTCCCCATCCCGGCCGGCCACCGCATCTCCAGGTACCTGGATTGCCGGCAGCATCACCTTCCGACACGATCCGTGGCACGCTCCCTACGCCGTCCTAGGAGGCTAGGTGCCATCGGAGGGTCGGCGCGGCCGGCGGTGTAACCGCTGCTCAGCCGGGTGGCAGCAGCGGATCGGCGAGCGACCAGCCGGCGGCCAGCAGCTCGTCGCAGGCCGCCACCGCGCGGGCCAGCCGCTCCGGGTGCGGCCCGGTGAGTTCGATCACCGGCACCCCGCAGCCGGCCAGCTCGGCCCGGAACCGCTCGGTCATCCAGGCCCGCAGGTGCGCGCCGTCGCGCAGCCCGTCGTCTTCGAACGGCACCCCGACATGGTCGGTCAGCAGGTAGAGCGCGGGCCGGCGGGCCGCC
Source organism: Micromonospora sp. A200 (assembly GCF_029893845.1). NCBI lineage: Bacteria > Bacillati > Actinomycetota > Actinomycetes > Micromonosporales > Micromonosporaceae > Micromonospora > Micromonospora sp. A200. Next base: position 25,288 of record NZ_JARXXY010000039.1, read on the forward strand.
GCCCGGACCGGCTCCGACGCCGAGCCCAGGTAACGCTCCTCCCACACCGCGGTCGCCCGGGCGTCGGTGTCGCAGACCAGCAGCGGGCCGCTGGACCGGGCGGCGGCGTCCTCCGCCGCCTGCTGGGCGCGGACCACCTCGACGAAGTCGTCCCGGTCCCAGGTGACGTCGAAGACCGTCGCCGCCGGCCGACCGGCGCGCAGCCGGGCCAGCTTGCGGGCGGTCAGCTCCCGGCCGTACTCCGGTACCCAGGCCGTGCCGTAGTGCGCGGCCAGGGCGCCGGCCATCGTGGTGGTGCCGGTGGACTCCGCCCCGACCACCACCACCCGCCGGACGAACCAGGCCCGCACCGCCGGGCTCAGCCGGTCCCAGTGCCCCGCCGGGTCCGCCCGCACCGCCGTGCCGGAGACCGGCACGACCCGCCGGTCCGGGTCCACGCAGACCGCCGTGGCGTCGAACCGCCGGGCCAGTTCCCCGCCGTACGCCTCTGAGGAGAACACCGCGTCCACCGGGCACCCGCCGAGCGCGGCGGAGAAGACCGCGCAGTGCGCGTCCCAGGCCGCCGGGTCGGCGTAGTCCACCGGGTGGTCGTCGTAGCGGCCGACGAACCGGACCCAGGGGGTATGCGCGTGCGCCTCGCGCAGCCAGTCCAGCCGCAGCTCGAGCGGGAGGGACTCCCGGCGCGACGGCGCGACCACCACGGTCACCGCCGCGCAGCGGCCGGCGGCGACCTCGATCAGGGCGTGGTGCCCGGCGTGCGGCGGGTAGAACTTGCCGACCACCAGGCCGTGCCGGAACTCCGGCCGGGCCGGGCCGGCGGACGGCCCGCTCACACCGCCAATCTCAGTCCGCGACTGCGGGGCTCGCAGACCCGGCTCACTCCTCGCGCTCACGCTGCCACCGGGGCCGGACCGGGCGGCACCGCCGTCGGGGCGCCGGCCGCGCGCAGGTCGGCCCGCCAGGCCCGCAACCCGAGTACGCAGAGCGCCAGGAAGACCAGATAGAGCGCGCCGGTGAGCCAGAGCCCCTTGTACGCGTAGAGCGGGATGTAGACCAGGTCGGCCACGATCCAGAGCCACCAGCTCTCCACCAGCTTGCGGGTCTGCCCGTAGGTGGCCAGCAGCGACAGCGCGGTGGTGAAGGCGTCGGCCAGCGGCACGGTGGAGTCGGTGGCCCGGTCCAGCAGCGCCCACAGCCCGCCGGTGAGCAGCACCCCGGCGACCGCCAGCCCGGCCCACTCCCGGCCGCTCGTCCGGCTGACCGCGAGCCGGCTGCGCCGCTCGCCGCCGAAGAGCCAGTGGTACCAGCCGTAGAGGCCGAGCAGCACGTAGACGACCTGGAGGCCGGCGTCGGCGTACAGGCCGGCGGTCCAGAACAGCACCATCAGCAGCAGCACGTTGGCGATGCCCACCGGCCAGTTCACGGTGTGCTGCCGGGCGACCAGCCAGACGTTGAGCACGCCGGTGGCGAAGCCGAGCAGCTCCGCCCAGGTCGTCCCGACGTCCCCGACGGTGAACGCCACCGTGGTCAACCAGTCCAGCATGATCCGCCCCTTCCCTGGCCCGAGCGATCACCCTAGGGCCTGTGTCAAAGTCCTCGGTCGAGCCGAGGCGGAGTCCAGGCGGCGATCCGGCAAGGCGGAGATCCGTCCGGATACCGGTGTTGTATCCGGACGGATCTCCAACGCGGCCAGTCGTCGTCTGGGCCCGCCGCAGGCCGGCCAGGGGCTTTGACACAGGCCCTTGGGCCGGGGCGGCCGGCGGAGAAGACCCCTCCGTCCGATTCCACCGCCGGGCGTGCGAGGCTTCGGTCATGGTGCTTGAGGTCGCGCTCATCGACGTACTGCCCGGACACGAGGACGAGTTCGCCGCTGCCTACGTGCAGGCGCGCGGGATCCTCGCGGCCGTCGAGGGCTGCCGGTCGGTCCGGATGACCCGGGGCATCGAGACCCCGACCCGGTTCGTGCTGCTGGTCGAGTGGGACTCGGTCGAGGCGCACGAGCAGAACTTCCGGGGCACCGAGGCCTTCGACAAGTGGCGGGCGCTGATCGGCCCGCACTTCGCCGGCCCGCCCCTGGTCGAGCACTTCGTCGACGTCCCGGCCTGATCCGGCGGATCCACGCCCGCCATTGTCGTACCCCCCGGTTACCGTGCGACGCACGCGCGGCACACCGGCCCCGACGCGTTCGGGGGTGCCGGGTCCGGTGGCCGCGCGGCGACAATCCGCTGGCGCCGACCGGGGCGCGGGCGGGTTGACTGTCGATCATGAGTGGTCGGGTCTTCCTGGTGACCGGCGTGAGCCGCCGGATCGGCATCGGCGCGGCGGTGGCCCGGCTGCTCGCCGCCGACGGGCACCGGTTGCTGCTCAGCGGCCTGCCGGCCTACGACGACGCCCAGCCCTACGGCGGCGACCCCGACGGCGTGCCCGCGCTGCTCGCCGAGCTCGGCGCCGCCGCCGGGTACGTCCCGGCCGACCTGCTCGACCCGGCCGCGCCCGGTGCACTGGTCGCCGAGGCGGTACGCCGGCACGGCCGGCTCGACGCGGTGGTGGCTGTGCACGCGTACTCGACCCACACTCCACTCGGCGCGCTCGACGCCACCGAGATCGACCGGCACCTGCTGGTCAACGTCCGGGCGACGCTGCTGCTCGCCGAGGCGTTCGCCGCCGCGTTCACCGCCGGCTCGGGCGGCCGGCTGGTGCTCTTCTCCAGCGGGCAGCGGCTCGGCCCGATGCCCGGTGAGCTGGCGTACGCGGCCAGCAAGGCCGGCGTGGAGAACCTGACCGCCCAGCTCGCCCCGCTGCTGATGCCTGGCGGCATCACGGTCAACTGCGTCAACCCCGGGCCGACCGACACCGGCTACCCCCGCCGGACGTGCACGCCGCGGTGGCCGGGCTCTTCCCCGGCGGGCGGTGGGGCACCCCGGCCGACGCCGCCCGGCTGGTCCGCTTCCTCTGCTCGCCCGAGGCCGACTGGATCACCGGACAGGTGATCGACTCGGAGGGCGGCTTCCAGCGGCACCGCTGAGCGGCGCTCACCCGCCGGCCGAGCGATCCGCCTCCCCCTCGGCACCGCCGGGGCGCGCGCCGTTGGCGACCTCGCCGGCCCGGTCGCGCAGGACAGCGGCGGTCTCCTCCGCGCTCAACGCCACCGCCGACAGCCACCCGGTCATCCGCTCGTAGCGGGCCACGTCGGCGTCGGTCACCAGCCGCACGTCGTTGGTGAGCGCCTCCAGCATCACGGTGCGCGGGTCGGCCGGGTCGGGGAAGGAGTAGCAGGAGTAGGCGGTCAGCGCGTGCACCGCCCCGGGCGGGGCGGCGGTGCGGGGCACCACCCGGATCGTCACGTTCGGCAGGTCGGCCAGGGCGAGCAGGTGCACCAACTGCTCCTGCCAGATCTCGGCCGGGACGCCGGCCGGGTCGCAGACCCGTTCGTCCAGCAGGCCGGTGTAGTGCGGCGGGTCGGGGCGGCGCAGCACCTCCTGGCGGGCCAGTCGCGCCCGCACGTCGGCCTCCACGTCGACGTCCGGGTGCAGCAGCCGGCCGGCGAGGACCCGCAGGCGGGCGTACCCGGGGGCTTGGAGCAGACCGGGTACGACGACCGGCTGGTACTCCACGATGGCCGCCGCCCCCGCCTCCAGTTCGGCGTACGTGCGCTGCCGCTCGTGCATCTCGCCGAGCGCCTTCCACCAGCCACGGCTGGTCGCGGCGTCCCGGGCGATGACGATCAGCGCCTCCCGCTGCGGCGACGGCACCTGGTAGACGTCCAGCAGGTCGAGCACGTCGGCGAGGTCGGGCCGGCTCTGCCCCAGCTCGATGCGGGACAGCTTCGACGTGGAGGCCCAGCCCAGCAGCCCACACACCTGTTCCAGGGTGAGCGCCTCCCGTCTGCGCAGCTGGCGCAGCTCGGCGCCGAGGCGCGCACGGCGAATGACAGGACTCGATGACAACGGCATCCCGGCCTCCCCACGACGGAGGGTACGCAGGACCGTCACCCAGGGCAATACCTCGCTTGCGCACCGCAACCGCCCGGCGACGCCCCCGTCGGGTGCGACCTTCGCGCCGCCGGGCGGAGCGCACCGGTCAGGGCCGGTACGTGCCGAACGACCAGACGTTGCCGGCGAGGTCGCGGGCGGTGTAGTCGCGGGAGCCGTAGTCGGTGTCGAAGGGCTCCCGGACGATTTCCGCGCCGGCCGCCTTCGCCCGGCCGTGATGGGCGTCGACGTCGTCGACCGCCACGTAGACGACGTAGTCGTCGTCGGCCGGCCGGACCCGGGGACCGCTCCCGGTGGCCAGCATGATCAGATCGCCGCCGTAGCCGAGTTGGGCGTGCGCGACGGACCCGTCGGGCGCGTCGTGCACCTCGTGGACCTGGAAGTCGAACGCCGCGCGGAGCCAGTCGATCGCGGCACGGGCGTCGGGATACCGGAAGACCGGGTAGATGCTTCGCATGGCCCGAGTCTGCCGCCGGCTCGGTCAGCCGGGATTGGACGAAAGCGATCCGGAGCGCGCCAGCGTGGCCGGCGTCGTACCGGCGAACTCGCGGAAGTCCCGGATCAGGTGCGACTGGTCGTAGAAGCCGCAGCGGGCGGCCAGCTCCGCCCAGCCGCCCGGATCGTCGGGAGCATCGGCGCCCGGCCGTGCGACGAGTTCCCGGGCCAGCGTCGCGTACGCCCGGCCGAAGCGCACCAGCCGGGCGGTTGCCTTGGGCGTCAGCCCCAGCTCCGCGCGGAACCGGACGGCGAGGTGCCGGCTGCTCCAGCCCAGCTCGTCGGCAAGGTCACCGACGCCGATCCGGCCGCCGGTGCCGGCGAGCCGACGCCACGCCCGGCCCAGCGTCGGATCGAGCGGGGCGGAGCCGGCCAGCCGCGCGCCGAGCGCCGCGTCGAGCAGGGCGAACCGGCGCGGCCAGTCCGGCGCGTCGGCCAGCCGGCAGCGCAGCCCGTCCAGCCACCGGTCCGGCAGGTCGCCGACCGGCACGGCCCGGTTGGCCAGCTCGCCCAGCGGCAGGCCGAGGACCCGGCGGGCCGCCGGTGGGGTGAGCACCAGCTGCACGCCGAGCCCCACGCCCAGGGTGGAGGTGGTGCAGTGGCTGTCGAAGGGCCCGGCGACGAACGAGTCCACCCCGTACGCCCCGCGCCCGGCCGCCCGCGGGTCGACCACGTCGAGCGGGGCGCCCCAGCCCAGCACCAGCACCACGAAGGCGCCGGCCACCTCGCGGCGGACCAGCGGCACCGGGGCGGGCTCGCGGTAGCCGAGGTACCGATCGACGAACGGACGCAGGCGGGGGTCCGGCAGACCGACGACGACCTCGATCCCGCCCATCCCCCGCTCCCCCTACTTCACGCCCGCGGCGTCCATCCCGCGCAGTTCCTTCTTGAGGTCGGCGACCTCGTCCCGGATCCGGGCGGCCAGCTCGAACTGCAGCTCCCGGGCGGCGGCCAGCATCTGGTCGTTGAGCTCCTGGATGAGCTGCGCCAGATCGGCGCGGGCCATCCCCTCCCGGGACGGGCCGGCAGCGCCACCCCGACTGCGGCTGCGGGTCTCCTTGACCGGGGCCTTGCCCCGGGAGAGCTGGCGCACCGCCCCGCCGACCCGGCTGTTCTCGGTGTCCTCCGCCTCGCGGTAGATGTCGTCGAGGATGTCGTGGATCTTCTTGCGCAGCGGCTCCGGGCTGATGCCGTGCGCCTCGTTGTGCGCGATCTGCTTGGCCCGGCGCCGGTCGGTCTCGTCGATCGCGGCCGCCATCGACGGAGTGATCTTGTCGGCGTACATGTGCACCTGGCCGGAGACGTTACGGGCGGCGCGGCCGATGGTCTGGATAAGCGACCGGCCGCTGCGCAGGAAGCCCTCCTTGTCGGCGTCGAGGATCGCGACCAGGGACACCTCGGGCAGGTCGAGGCCCTCCCGGAGCAGGTTGATGCCGACCAGCACGTCGTACTCGCCCTTGCGCAGCTCGCGCAGCAGCTCGACCCGGCGCAGCGTGTCGACCTCGGAGTGCAGGTAACGCACCCGGATGCCGTTCTCCAGCAGGTAGTCGGAGAGGTCCTCGGCCATCTTCTTGGTCAGCGTGGTGACCAGCACCCGCTCGTCGCGCTCGGTGCGCAGCTTGATCTCGTGCATCAGGTCGTCGATCTGCCCCTTGGTGGGCTTGATCACGACCTCCGGGTCGATCAGCCCGGTCGGGCGGATCACCTGCTCGACGAACTCACCCTGCGCCTGCTCCAGCTCCCACGGGCCGGGGGTGGCGGAGAGGTAGACCATCTGGCCGACCCGCTCCAGGAACTCGTCGAAGCGCAGCGGCCGGTTGTCGGCGGCGCTGGGCAGCCGGAAGCCGTGGTCGATCAGCATCCGCTTGCGGGACGCGTCGCCCTCGTACATGCCGCCGATCTGCGGGATGGTCACGTGCGACTCGTCGATGACGGTGAGGAAGTCGTCGGGGAAGTAGTCGAGCAGGCAGTGCGGCGGGCTGCCGGGCAGCCGCCCGTCCATGTGCATGGAGTAGTTCTCGATGCCGGAGCAGAAGCCGACCTGGCGCATCATCTCGATGTCGTAGGTGGTGCGCATCCGCAGCCGCTGCGCCTCCAGCAGCTTGCCCTGCCGCTCCAGCTCGGCCAGCCGCTCGCCCAGCTCGGTCTCGATGTCGCGGATCGCCCGCTCCATCCGTTCCGGGCCGGCCGCGTAGTGGGTGGCCGGGAAGATGACCAGCTGGTCGACCTCGCGGACCACGTCGCCGGTGAGCGGGTTGAGGTAGTAGAGCTTCTCCACCTCGTCACCGAACAGCTCGATCCGGACCGCCAGCTCCTCGTACGCCGGGATGATCTCCAGGGTGTCGCCGCGGACGCGGAAGGTGCCCCGCTGGAAGGCCATGTCGTTGCGGGTGTACTGGATGTCGACCAGGCGACGCAGCAGCTGGTCCCGGTCGAGCTCCTGCCCCACCGCGACCCGGACCGCGCGGTCCAGGTATTCCTCCGGGGTGCCCAGGCCGTAGATGGCGGAGACCGTGGCGACCACGATCACGTCCCGGCGGGTGAGCAGCGACATGGTGGCCGAGTGGCGCAGCCGCTCGACCTCCTCGTTGATCGAGGAGTCCTTCTCGATGTAGGTGTCGGTCTGCGGGATGTACGCCTCGGGCTGGTAGTAGTCGTAGTAGGAGACGAAGTACTCCACCGCGTTGTGCGGGAGCAGCTCGCTGAACTCCTTGGCCAGCTGGGCGCAGAGCGTCTTGTTGGGCGCGAGCACCAGGGTGGGGCGTTGCAGCCGCTCGACGAGCCACGCCGTGGTGGCGCTCTTGCCTGTGCCGGTCGCGCCGAGCAGCACCGTGTTGCGGTCGCCGCGCCGGACCCGACGCTCAAGGTCGTCGATGGCGGCCGGCTGGTCGCCGGCCGGCTGGAACTCGCTGACGACCTGGAAGCGGCCGTCGAGCCGGGGAATGTCGAGCGCCATGACACCAACGGTACGCCGGGGGTCCGACACTCCGTCGCGACTACGGGCGGTCCCTGATCGGCTTCGATATTCCCATTGTGGCCCACATCCCACCGCGCTAGCCTGAACACCGTAGGCCGCTCGCGGCGGCCGACCGGGCAGGTGGCCGGGCCCCCACGGGGCTCCCGCCCCCGGCACAGGAGGGTCGCAGCACCCGGACATCGCCGGCGTGCGCACCCGACGTGGTCGCGCCCATGGCGCAGACCGGCCGCCGCGAGCGCCCCTGCCTCGCACCGTCTTCCTCGTCACCCTCGCCGCCGCCGGGCGTTCAACCACTCGTGGAGACCTCCCCCGACCGGCCGCCGCCCCCGTCCACCCCGACGGGTCCGCCCCCCGACATCCCCGTCGCCGCGCGGCCGCCCACCCGTACCCCCGTCGGTGACGGCGGACGCGGCGCGGCCGGCCACGGCGCCGGACGCCGACGGCCGGGCCGGCGCCGGCGCGACCCCGCCCGGCACGCGCTGCGCACCCCGCCGGTCCTGGCCGCCGTCGCCGGCTCCCCGGAGGAGCCCGCCCGCCGGCGCACCACCCTGGTCGCCCTCGGCGTGGTTGCCGCCGCCTCGGCCACGGCGCTGGTCGCCGGCCTGCTGAGCTGGGCGCCAGCCCCCGGGGAACCGGCCCGGGCGCTGACCGCGGCCGAGGCCGAGCGGCTGGCCGCGACCCGGGTCACCAACCTCCGCGACGTGCGCGCCGGGGTCCGGGTGACGATCGGGACCGGCGCCGCCCGCACCGACCTGGTCGGCTGGATCGACTGGGCGCGGCCGCTGGCCTACCTCGACGTGGGCGGCCCGGGCGCGGGCGCCGACCGGGGACTGGTGCAGGCGACGCCCTCGGTCGTCGTACTCCGCCCCGACCCCACCGCGGTCCCCACGCCGGCGTCCCCTCCGCTGGTACCGCCGACGGACCGCTGGCGACTGCGCGACCTGCCCACCGGCCGGCCACTCGCCGGGGCGCTCGACGTGCTCTTCGGGCTGAGCGCGGACCGGGCGGAGCCGGCCGAGCCGCTGCGCCACGGCGCGGGGCGCTGGGTGGGACGGGAGACCCTCGCCGGCGAGCCGGTGGACGTCCTCCAGGCCCCGCTGCCCAGGCCCACCGCCGCCACCGACCCGACCGCCCGTCCACCCGCCCCGCCGGCGGCCGGCGACGGCGACCCCCGCTGGTGGGTCGACGGCGACTCCCGGCTGCACCGGTGGGAGGGCCGGCTGCCCGGCGGGCAGCCGGCCACCGTCGAGTTGGATCGCAACGACCGGCCCACCATCTGGCCGGTGGACGCGCTGGGCGGCCGCCCCGGGCTGCCCCGCGCGCTCACCGACACCGAGGCCGAGCGGCTGGCCCGGCTGCCCGCCCAACTGCGGGCCCAGCCCGGTGCCGCCGTCAGCATCGCCGTCCCGCTCGGCACCGCCGCGAACCTGCGCGGCTCGGGATGGCTCAGCTGGTCCGACGGGGTGGCGTACCTGTCGGTGGCCGAGCTGGACACCCTCGGCCGGCGCACCCTGCTGCGGCGCGACCGGGACGGCTTCGCCCGGGCGGAGGTGCCGGTCGGGCCGGGCGCCGGCGCCACCGGGGCCGCCAACGGCCCGCCGCTGCCGCCACCGGCCGAGGCCGGCTGGCGGACCGGCGCCCGCCCGTTGGACGACCTCGACCTGCTGGTCGACGCGGCGCTGCGGGCGGACACCGCGCCCGCCCGGCCCGCGGCCGCCGTGCGGCTGCGCACCGACCGGGTCGCCGGCCGGGTGGTGGACGTGGTCGAGCTGCGCGTGCAGGGCCTGCGACTGCGCTACTGGCTGGACCGCACCGGCCTGCCCCGCCGGCTGGAGCTGCGCACCCGGGCGGGCGCCTGGGCCCAGCTCGACCTCACCCCGGCGCCGGTGCCGGCCGGGATCGTGCCGCCCCGGCCCGGACCGCCCGCCCCGAAGGCGCCGGCCGGCACGGCGGGCCGCCGCTGACCGGTCAGGGCCGCCAGCCGGTCTGCGCGGCCCACTCCTCGGCCCGCAGGTGCTCCTCGTCGAACCACGGGTCCTTGGCCGTCGCGTACGCGCCGCTGTCCGGTGCCGAGGCCGCCAACTCCCGCTTCAGCAGCAGGTAGGCGGCCCGCTGGTCCGGGTCGGCGCGCAGGTGGTCCCGCATCAGCAGGGCGTACCGCCAGCCGGGCGAGTCGGCCACCCGCAGGTGCAGGCAGGCCGGGCGCCCCGGGTCGGCGCTGCCGTGGAACCGCTTGGCCCACCGCCCGCGGCCGGCCGGGCGGGGGCTGTCCCACCAGTCGCCGGGCAGCCGCGGGAAGCCGGCCCGGGCGAGCCGCTCGGCGAGCGGCCCGTCCGCCTCGTCGAGCGACGACACGGTCACCTGGATGTCGATCACGTCCTTGGCGGCCAGGCCGGGCACGGCGGTCGAGCCGATGTGGTCCACCCGCAGTTCCGCCGGGGCGACGGCGTGCCGGATCCGGGCGGCCAGCCGGGCGTACTGCTGGGGCCAGGTCGGGTCCGGCTCGGTCAGCACGACCCGCTCCGGGCGGGCCACCCGGCCCGCCCGGACGTTGCGCTCGTAGGGCAGCAACCGGTCCCGCCAGAGGGCGTCCACGGCGGCGTGCAGCTCATCGAGGGTGCCGTCGTTGCTGAGCACCACGTCCGCCGCCGCGCGCCGGCGGGCGTCGTCGGCCTGCGCGGCGATCCGCCGCTCCGCCTCCGCGCGGGGCATCCCCCGCTCGCGTTCCAATCGCTCCAGCCGGGTCGCGACGGCCGTCTGCACCACGACCACCAGGTGGTACGTCGGCGCGAGCCCCACCTCGACCAGCAACGGCACGTCGTTGACCACGACCGCGTCCGAGGGCGCGGCGGCGGCCAGTTCGGCGGTACGCGCCCGCACCCGGGGATGGGTGATCGCCTCCAGCCGCCGGCGGGCCACCTCGTCGCCGAAGACCACCGCGCCCAGCGCCGCCCGGTCCAGCGCGCCGCCGGCGTCGAGCACCCGGTCGCCGAAGGCGGCGACGATCTCGGCCAGCCCCGCGGAGCCCGGGGCGACCACCTCACGGGCGATCCGGTCGGCGTCGATGACCACCGCACCCCGCTCGGCCAGCCGGGCCGACACGGCGCTCTTGCCGGAGCCGATCCCTCCGGTCAGTCCCACCATCAGCACCGGACCAGTCAACCGGATCACCGCGCCCACCACAAAACCGCGGCGATCTCGCCGTTTGCGGCGTGTGGCGGCGTCCGGTACTCGGGACACCGCCACACGCCGCAAACCAAGTAGATCAAGTCGCCCTGGTGGCAGCCCCCGGTGGCGTCGCGGATTGCGGCGTGTGGCGGTGTTCAAGGCCCGGGACACCGCAACACGCCGCAAACGGAATCGATCAAGCCGCCTCGGGCGGCAACAGCCGGCCACGGCGTGGCCGGGAGCGGCTGAGCTTCGCCGCGCACAGCCAGGCGCACAGCCAGGCGCATGCCAGGCGCATGCCAGGCGCATGCCAGGCGCATGCCAGGCGCATGCCAGGCGGGGTCAGGCGTGGCTCCCGCGTGAGCGGCGAGGGAGGGCTGTCCGGAGACGCGCGAGGGCCCCGCCCCCGACGACCCGGTGGCTACCGGGTCGCGGGAACGGGGCCCGTCGTCGTCAGTGACGGCTCCAGGTCGCTGCGCGGCGTCAGCCGCGCCGAGCTGGAGTTGTCACAGGATCACTTGCCGCCGGCGAGCTTCTCCCGCAGAGCGGCGAGCGCCTCGTCGGTGGCCAGGGTGCCGGCCGGCTCCTCGGCCTGACGGCTCGGCGCCGTGGTGGTCGTGGTGGTGGTGCCACCGGTGACCGCCGGAGCCGGGTTGGCAGCGGCCTCGGCGTCGGCCGCGCGAGAGGTCTGCACCTGCTTGGTGTGGGCCTCCCAACGCTGACGCGCCTCGGCGTACTGGTTCTCCCAGGTCTCGCGCTGCTTGTCGTACCCCTCGAGCCACTCGCCCGTCTCCGGGTCGAAGCCCTCCGGGTAGATGTAGTTGCCCTCGGCGTCGTACGTCGCGGCCATGCCGTAGAGGGTCGGGTCGAAGTGCTCCTCGCCCTCGACGAAGCCCTCGTTGGCCTGCTTGAGCGACAGCGAGATGCGGCGGCGCTCCAGGTCGATGTCGATGACCTTGACCATGACCTCGGAGCCGACCTGCACGACCTGCTCCGGGATCTCCACGTGGCGCTCGGCCAGCTCGGAGATGTGGACCAGGCCCTCGATGCCGTCGTCCACCCGGACGAAGGCGCCGAACGGCACCAGCTTGGTGACCTTACCCGGCACGATCTGCTGGATCGCGTGGGTGCGGGCGAACTGCCGCCACGGGTCCTCCTGGGTCGCCTTCAGCGACAGCGAGACCCGCTCGCGGTCCAGGTCGACGTCCAGGACCTCGACCTCGACCTCCTGGCCCACCTCGACGACCTCGGACGGGTGGTCGATGTGCTTCCAGGACAGCTCGGAGACGTGCACCAGGCCGTCCACGCCGCCCAGGTCGACGAACGCGCCGAAGTTGACGATCGAAGAGACGACGCCCTTGCGGACCTGGCCCTTCTGCAGCTTGTTGAGGAACTCGGTGCGCACCTCGGACTGCGTCTGCTCCAGCCAGGCACGGCGGGACAGGACCACGTTGTTGCGGTTCTTGTCCAGCTCGATGATCTTGGCTTCGAGCTCGCGGCCGACGTACGGCTGCAGGTCGCGCACCCGCCGCATCTCGACCAGGGAGGCGGGCAGGAAGCCGCGCAGCCCGATGTCGAGGATGAGGCCACCCTTGACCACCTCGATGACCGAACCGCGGACGACGCCGTCCTCGTCCTTGATCTTCTCGATCGTGCCCCAGGCCCGCTCGTACTGCGCCCGCTTCTTGGAGAGGATCAGACGACCCTCCTTGTCCTCCTTCTGGAGGACCAGGGCCTCGATGTGGTCACCGACCGAGACGACCTCGGCGGGGTCCACGTCGTGCTTGATCGACAACTCCCGAGAGGGAATGACGCCCTCGGTCTTGTAGCCGATGTCGAGCAGGACCTCGTCCCGATCGACCTTGACGACGGTGCCTTCGACAATGTCGCCGTCGTTGAAGTACTTGATGGTCTCGTCGATCGCGGCGAGGAAAGCCTCCTCGGAACCGAGATCGTCGTGGGTGACCCGGGTGGCGCTCGAGGGGGCCTCGATGCTGCTCGTCATGTGGGCGGTTGCTCCGGTCGGATGGGTTGTCACAGCAGGCGTGGTGTCGCGGTGACCATTTCGCGCCAGCGGATCCGCCATCGGGCACACCGAACGATCGCCAAGTGAAGATCATTAGTGGCTCCGGTGACCGCGCACCTGCTCCCTGCCGAGGCACACGATCCGCGAGCGCATCGTCTAGCCTACCCGCTGCATTACCACAGCGTGCAAGGCCTCCCGTGTCCTCGCGACCTCGTCAGCTGCGAAAGCGGAGATTTCGGTGGAAAAGCGTCTCGACTGTCTCTTGCGTCACAGCCGTCCCACCAAGCAGAGAAGGTAGCGCACCGCGGCGACGCCCGCAGACCGCCCTCGCCTTCGTGCCGATCGTGGCCGTATCCGCCGGCCGGTCGCCGTCGGCGTCGACCGGGCCAGGGCCTAGCGTGAGCGGGTGGACGACGACAGGGTGACCCGACGGCGGGTCGGCGACGCGGAGACCCGCCGGGCCAACCGGGGCTGGTGGGACACCGACGCCGACGACTACCAGGCCGAGCACGGCGCCTTCCTCGGCGACACGGACTTCGTCTGGTGCCCGGAGGGCCTGCGCGAGGCCGACGCCCGGCTCCTCGGTGACGTCGCCGGACGCCGGGTGCTGGAGGTGGGCTGCGGTGCCGCGGCCTGCGCGCGCTGGCTGGCCACCCAGGGCGCCCGGCCGGTCGCCTTCGACCTCTCCGCCGGCATGCTGCGGCACGCCGCGCAGGCGGCCGACCGCACCGGGGTACGGGTGCCGTTGGTGCAGGCCGACGCGTTGGCGCTGCCGTTCGCCGACGGGGCGTTCGACATCGCCTGCACCGCCTTCGGCGCGATCCCCTTCGTCGACGACTCGGCCGCACTGATGGCCGAGGTGCACCGGGTGCTGCGTCCGGGCGGCCGGTGGGTGTTCTCGGTGACCCACCCGATGCGGTGGATCTTCCTGGACGACCCGGGCGAGGGGGGCCTGACCGCCGTGCACTCGTACTTCGACCGCTCCCCCTATGTCGAGCAGGACGACTCGGGCGTGGCCACCTACGTCGAGCAGCACCGCACCCTCGGCGATCGGATCCGCGAGCTGGTCGGCGCCGGGTTCCGGCTGCGGGATCTGGTGGAGCCGGAGTGGCCGGCGGGGCACGAGGGGATCTGGGGGCAGTGGAGCCCGCTGCGCGGGCGGCTCTTCCCCGGCACCGCCATCTTCGTCACCGACAAGCCCGCCGGCTGACCCCGCCGCACGCCCAGGGCGTCGTTTCGGGGCATCGACGGCGGGTACCCGCCCGGCATGGCCGAGCAGAGGGAATTCCGCGAGGGTGACCACGTCTCCTGGGCCAGTCACAGCGGCCGGGCGTACGGCGTGGTCAAGGAGAAGCTGATCGACCGGACGCACGTACGCGGGCACGCCGTCAACGCGACGGAGGACGATCCGCAGTACCGGATCCGCAACGACCACTCGGGCCGCGACGTGGCCCACCGACCGGAGGCGTTGCGTCATGAGCAGAGATGACGACGGCCGGGACACGTACCAGGAGTTCACCGAGGCGGTGAACATGAAGCCCGGCGAGATCTCCTCCTGGCTCGAGACCGACGAGTCGAAGCAGGTCGGCTGGCACAAGGGCGGCCGCTCCGGGGGCGGCGAGTCGGTGGGGCACGAATCCGGCCGGAAGATCATCGACCTGTTGCGGCGCAAGCGCGGCGACCTGTCCGAGGGCGACTACAAGCACATGCGCAAGGTGGTCGGCTACGTCCGCCGGCACATGGCCCAGCGTCCCTCCGGCGACGTGCGCGACACCAAGTGGCGCTGGTCCCTGATGAACTGGGGCCACGACCCCCTCAAGGGCCCGCTTCCGCCCCCGGGCGGCCCGTCCCGACGGGCCCTCGAGCGGCACGGCACCCCGCCGAAGGAGCGCCGGGGACCCGGACGCTGACCCACGCCCTTGCGCCGGACCCGGCGACCGGAGCGGGGTTCCCGAGGCCGCGAGGGTCTGCCTCGCGGCCCGGCGCACCCGGCCCGACCGAGGCCCGGTCAGTGGTCGGCGCTGTTCCAGTCCCGCCCCTCGCCGACCGACACCTCCAACGGCACCGACAGCGGGTACGCCGCACCCATCTCCCGGCGCACCAGCGCCTCCAGAGTCTCCCGCTCGCCCGGCGCCACCTCGAAGACCAGCTCGTCGTGCACCTGGAGCAGCATCCGCGAGCGCAGCCCGGCGTCGCGCAGCGCGGTGTCGACGCGCAGCATGGCGACCTTGATGATGTCGGCCGCGGAGCCTTGGATCGGGGCGTTGAGCGCCATCCGCTCGGCCATGTCCCGGCGCTGCCGGTTGTCGCTGACCAGGTCGGGGAGGTAACGCCGGCGACCGAGGATGGTGGAGGTGTAGCCGTCCTGCCGGGCCCGGGCCACCACCTCGTGCAGGTAGTCGCGGACCCCGCCGAACCCGGCGAAGTAGTTCTCCATCAGCCCGCGCGCCTCCTCGGCGCTGATCCCGAGCTGCTGGGAGAGACCGAACGCGCTCAGCCCGTACGCCAGGCCGTAGTTCATCGCCTTGATCTTGCGGCGCTGGTCGGGGGTGACCTCGCCGACCGGCACGTCGAAGACCGACGAGGCGGTGGCGGCGTGGAAGTCGTGGCCGGAGTTGAACGCCTCGATCAGCGCGTCGTCCGACGACAGGTGCGCCATGATCCGCATCTCGATCTGGCTGTAGTCGGCGGTGAGCAGGCACTCGTAGCCCTCCCCCACCACGAAGGCCCGGCGGATCCGCCGCCCCTCCTCGGTGCGGATGGGGATGTTCTGCAGGTTGGGCTCGGTGGACGAGAGCCGACCGGTCGCCGCCACCGTCTGGTTGAAGGTGGTGTGGATCCGGCCGTCGTCGGAGACGGACTTGAGCAGGCCGTCCACGGTCGACTTGAGCTTGGCGACGTCCCGGTGGCGCAGCAGGTGCTCCAGCACCGGGTGCGGGTTCTGCGCGTAGAGCCACTGCAGGGCGTCGGCGTCCGTGGTGTAGCCGGTCTTGATCTTCTTGGTCTTGGGCAGGCCCAGCTCGCCGAAGAGGATCTCCTGCAACTGCTTGGGCGAGCCGAGGTTGAACTCCCGCCCCACCGCCTCGTACGCGCCCTGCGCCGCGGCCTTCACCTCGGCGGCGAAGTGCGCCTCCAGTTCCGACAGGTACTGCGTGTCGGCGGCGATGCCGATCCGCTCCATGCCGGCGAGCACCCGCATCAGCGGCAGCTCCACCCCGGCCATCAGCCGGTTGGGCTGCTCACCGTCGCGGGACAGCTCCGCGTCGATCGCGTCGGCCAGGTCGAGGGTGGCCCGGGCCTGGAGCATGAGATTCTGCTCGACGACGCCCTCGTCGCCCAGCCCGTCGAGGGTGAGCTGGCCGGTCTCCGGGGCGTCGACCCGCAGCTCGCGGTGCAGGTAGCGCAGGGCCAGGTCGGTCAGGTCGTAGGAACGCTGGTCGGGGCGGGCCAGGTAGGCGGCGATCTGGGTGTCCCGGGCGATGCCCTCCAGCGACCAGCCGTGCGCGGCCAGCGCCAGCACCGCCGGCTTGCTGTCGTGCAGCACCTTGGGGCGCTGCGGGTCGGCCAGCCAGCCGGCCAGCGCCGACTCGTCGCCCGGCGCCAGCGCGGCCGGGTCGAACCAGGCCGCCGCGCCGCCGGCGGTGGCGAGCGCCATCCCGGTGACCGAGGCGGTGTGCCGGCGGTTCGGGCCGGTGTCGAGCTTCACCGCCAGCCCCACCGGAGTGCCGGCCGGGGCGTGCGTGGCCAGCCAGCCGGCCAGCGCCCCCGACTCGGTCAGCACCTCGCCGGCCAGGTCGAACCCGGCCTCGGCCTCCGGCTCGACCGCCTCCAGGTACTGGTAGAGACGGTCGCGCAGGATGCGGAACTGCAGGGTGTCGAAGACCTGGTGCACGGCCTCCCGGTCCCAGCCGGTCCAGCGGGCGTCCTCGGGACGCAGCGGCAGGTCGAGGTCGGAGATCAGGCAGTTGATCTCGTAGTTGCGGATCACCCGGGACAGCTGGGCCCGCAGGTTGTCGCCGGCCTTGCCCTTGATCGCGTCGGCGCTGGCGACCACCCCGTCGACGCCGCCGTACAGGTTGATCCACTTGGCGGCGGTCTTCGGGCCGACGCCGTCGACGCCGGTGAGGTTGTCGCTGTCCTCGCCGACCAGCGCGGCCAGGTCGCGGTAGCGCTCGGGGCCGACCCCGTACTTCGCCTCGACGGCGGCCGGGTCCATCCGGGCCAGGTCGGAGACGCCCTTGCGCGGGTAGAGCAGGGTGACCCGCTCGCCGACGAGCTGGAGGGCGTCCCGGTCGCCGCTGCTGATCAGCACCTCCATGCCCTGGTCGCGGGCCTGGCAGGCGAGGGTGGCGATGACGTCGTCGGCCTCGAAGCCCTCCTTCTCCACCACCGGGACGCGCAGCGCGTCGAGGACCTCCTTGATCAGGCTGACCTGGCCCTTGAAGTCGGTCGGGGTCTCCTTGCGGCCGGCCTTGTACTCGGCGTACTTCTCGGTGCGGAAGGAGCGGCGGGAGACGTCGAAGGCGACGACGATGTGCGTCGGCTGCTCGTCGCGGAGCACGTTGATCAGCATCGAGGTGAAGCCGTAGACCGCGTTGGTCGGCTGCCCGGTCGTGGTGGAGAAGTTCTCCACCGGCAGGGCGTGGAAGGCCCGGTATGCCATCGAGTGTCCGTCGACGAGGAGCAGGCGCGGGGTCGTAGCTGTCACGGCAGCGACTCTAGCCGCAACGCCCGACATCTCCGGGCGGCGGCACCGCGCTGGTAGGAGGGAAACCGACATCCGGGCAGACGCCGGACGGCCGCCCGCCCCCTGGGGGACGGACGGCCGCCGACGCTACGACGCAGCTCAGGCCACGCCGAGGTACGCCTCCTTGACCGCCGGGTCGGTGAGCAGGTCCTGACCGGACCCCTCCTTCACGATCCGACCGGTCTCCAGCACGTACCCCCGGTGCGCCCGGGAGAGCGCCTGCTGGGCGTTCTGCTCCACCAGCAGGATCGTGGTGCCCTGCTCGTTGATCTCGGTGATGATGTCGAAGATCTGCCGGATCACCATCGGGGCCAGGCCCATCGACGGCTCGTCGAGCAGCAGCAGCTTCGGCCGGCTCATCAGCGCCCGGCCGACGGCGAGCATCTGCTGCTCACCGCCGGAGAGCGTGCCGCCGGCCTGCTTGCGCCGCTCGGCCAGCCGCGGGAAGAGGGTCAGCACCCGGTCCAGGTCGGCGGCGATGCCGGCGGAGTCCCGCCGGGTGTACGCCCCCATGTCCAGGTTCTCCATCACCGTCATGCCGGGGAAGATCTGCCGACCCTCGGGCGACTGGCACAGCCCCCGGACGACCCGCAGGTCGGCCCGGAGCTTGCTGATGTCCTCGCCGTTGAAGGTCACCCGGCCACCGGCGAGCGCCCGGGTCCCGGAGATGGCCCGCATGGTGGTGGTCTTGCCGGCGCCGTTCGCGCCGATCAGGGCCACCACCTCGCCCTCGTTGACGGTCAGGCTGATGCCGTGCAGGGCCTCGATGCGGCCGTACGCGACGCTCACGTCGTTCAGCTCAAGCAGCGTCATCGGCGGACTCCCCCAGGTATGCGGCGATCACCTTCGGGTTCCGACTGACCTCGGCGGGCGCCCCTTCGGCGATCTTGCGGCCGAACTCCAGCACCACGATCCGGTCGGTGACCCCCATTACCAGGCGCATGTCGTGCTCGATGAGCAGCACGGTCAGCCCCTTGTCGCGGATCTTCCGGATCAGGGTGAGCAGTTCCTCCTTCTCCGCCGGGTTGAAGCCGGCGGCCGGCTCGTCCAGGCAGATCAGCTTCGGCTCGGTGGCCAGCGCCCGGGCGATCTCCAGCCGACGCTGGTAGCCGTAGGGCAGGTTGCGGGCCTCGTCGTTGGCCCGGTCGGCGATCCCGACGAAGCGCAGCAGCTCCAGCGCCTTGGCCTCGGCGGCCCGCTCCTCCAGGATGTGCCGCGACAGGCCGAAGGTCTTCGCGCACGACCGACGCACCTGCTGCCAGGTCCGCTTGATGCCGTCCGGGGCGGTGACCTGCGGCAGTTCCTCCGGCTTGGGGCGGACCCGGTAGAGCCGGAACAGCGCCCCGGGCACGCTCGTCTTGTGCCGGGAGTCGGTCCCGACCATGACGTTCTCCAGCGCGGTCATCTCCGGGAACAGGCGGATGTTCTGGAACGTCCGCGAGATGCCCAGCCGGCTGATCTGGTGCGGCTTGCGCCCGGTGACCCGCTCGCCGCGGAACCGGACCGCGCCCGAGGTGGGCTTGTAGACGCCGGTCATCACGTTGAAGCTGGTGGTCTTGCCGGCGCCGTTCGGCCCGATCAGGCCGAGGATCTCGCCCTCGTAGATCTGAAAATCGATCTTGTCGAGGGCGACCACGCCGCCGAAGCGGAGCGTGACGTCGTCGACTTCGAGCAGCACCGGCCGCGGACCCGGCTGCGCCGGGATCTTCGGCGTGGCGGTGCTGGTGGTCTCGTCAGACATGAGCGGGCGCCTCCTCTGCCTCCGCCGCGCGGTCCTTCAGCTCACGGGCCCGCCGCCGGCTGGGGATGAGGCCCTGCGGACGCAGGATCATCACCAGCACCATGGCCAGGCCGAAGGCCAGCCACCGGTAGTCGGCGATCTCCCGGAACCGCTCCGGGAGGTAGGCCAGCAGCACCGCACCGAGCGAGACCCCGACCATGTTCCCCGAGCCGCCGACCACGACCATGGCGACGAAGAGGATGGAGAGGTTCGCGTTGAACTGGGTCGGGTCGATGAACGCGTTCCGGCTGGCGAAGAGGAACCCGGACAGGCCGCCGAGCGCCGCGCCGATGGCGAACGCCCAGAGCTTGAACTTGAACGGGTAGACACCCATCACCGCGGCGGCGTCCTCGTCCTCGCGGACGGCCAGCCAGGCGCGGCCGACCCGGCTGCGCTCCAGCCGGCGCACCGCGAAGACCATCAGCAGCACCGCGGTGATCGCCAGCCAGTACCACGGCTTCGCGTCGATCAGGCCGAACCATTCGTTCTCCGCCGCCGGCGGACCCTCCGGGCCCGGGATCGCGGAGATGCCCTGCGGGCCGTTGGTCACCCCGTTGGCGTTGCGGGCCACGATCCGGATGATCTCGCCGAAGCCCAGCGTGACGATCGCCAGGTAGTCACCGCGCAGCCGCAGCGTCGGCCAGCCCAGCAGCACCCCGAAGACCATGGTGAGCACGATCGCCAGCAGCAGGCAGATCGACCAGGTGACCGCCCAGGTCGGCGGCAGGTCGAACTCGTTCTGGATCCACTTCACCACCGGCGAGTTGACCGAGCCGAACAGCGCCACGCTGTACGCGCCGACGGCGAAGAAGCCGATGTAGCCGAGGTCGAGCAGGCCGGCCAGGCCGACCACCACGTTCAGACCGATCGCGACCAGCACGTAGATGGCGCAGACGAAGAGCACGCCGGCCCAGTTGTTGCCACCGGCGATCGAGTCGGTGCGCAGCCAGGTCAGGCCAGGGATGCCGAGCAGCGGCAGGTAGTACAGGAAGCCCACCAGGGCCACGAGCGCCGCGATCCGCTGCCACTTCGGCAGCGCGCTGAATCGGTCACCGACGGAGGTCAGCATGCCGACCCGGCGGCGGTCTGCGTTCCGAATCCTGTCGATCATGCGCGGGCCCTCCCGAGCGACTCGCCCAACAGGCCGGTCGGGCGGAACATCAGCACCACGATGAGGACGATGAACGCGATGACGTCCTCCCAGTTGGAGGCGAAGAGCGTGGCGCCGTAGACCTCGACGACGCCGAGGAACAGACCACCCACCAGCGCGCCCCGCAGGTTGCCGATACCGCCCAGCACCGCGGCCGTGAACGCCTTGAGGCCGAGCACGAAGCCGATGCTGTTCTGGGTGAAGCCGAAACGCATGCTCCACAGCAGCGCGGCCGCGCCGGCCATGATCCCGCCCAGCACGAAGATCAGCATGATCACGCGCTCCTGGTTGACGCCCATCAGCGCGGCCGTCTCCGGGTTCTGCGCCACCGCCCTCACGCCCCGGCCGTAGCGGGTGCGGTTGATGAACCAGTCGAGGAGGGCCATCATCACCACGGCGGAGACGAAGACGATCACCTGGATGTTGGTGATCGACGTGCCGCCGATCTGGAACAGGGTCTCCTGCTTGATGATCGTCGGCATGCCGACGATCTGCCGGGCCCGACCGAACAGCGACGGCAGCGCGCCGCCCGCCACGTCGGGCAGGAGCAGGCCGAAGACCTCGACCAGCACCAGGGAGAGGCCGATCGCGGTGATCAGGAAGATCAGCGGCGGGGCGTTCTTGCGCCGCAGCGGGCGGTACGCGATCCGCTCGATCGCCAGGGCCGTGCCGCCCGAGGCGACCGCCGCGGCGATCAGGCCGAGCACCAGGAAGAGGATGGCCTGGCCGATCGGCGGGTTATTTTGCACCCCGAAAGCGGTCCACACGCCCAGCACCGCGAAGGTGCCGACCATGAAGACCTCGGAGTGGGCGAAGTTGATCAGTCGCAGTACGCCGTAGACGAGGGTGTAGCCCAGGGCGATCAGGGCGTAGATCGCCCCCTTGGACAACCCGTCGACGGTGTGCTGGCCGAGGTGGCCGAAGAGTTCGTCGAAATTCACCGGGGTCTCCTTGCATCGAGTGCGGCCGGGGACGACACCCCGGCCGCACTCCAGTGCCATGACGTCAGCTGAGCTTGAGCTCCTGCAGAGCAGTGATCTCCGTGCCCTTGATCTGGTACGCCCAGATGACGACCTTCGACGGGTCGACATCGCCCTTGTCGTCGAACTTGATGTACTTCGAGACGCCCTGCTTGTCGTAGGACTTCACGTAGGCGAGGATGTCGGCCCGGCTCTTCTTGCCGTCCTTGAACGCGTCCAGGTAGACCTGGGCCGCGTCGAAGCCCTCCGCGCCGTAGGAACCCGGCGCCTGGCCGAACTTCTTCTGGTAGTCGGCGGAGAAGGTGCCGCCGGCCTTGTCGGCCGGGAGGCAGGGGCAGGTGATGATGGCGCCCTCGGCGCCACCCGACGCGCCCTGCGGGAACGCCGGGTCGTACAGACCGTCCGGGCCGACGAACTTGGCCTGGACACCGGCCGCGCGCATCTGCTTGACCAGCGGGGCCGCCTCACGGGTGTAACCGCCGTAGAAGACGAAGTCCGCCTGCGCCGCCTTGATCTTGGAGATCGTCGCGTCGAACTGCGACTGCTTCTCCTGGATCTTGTCCGTGCCGGCGAGCTGCAGGTTCTTGCCCAGCTCGGCGGTGATGCCCGCGCCGTAGGCGCTGCCGTCGTCGATGGCGAAGACCTTCGCCGCGTTCTGCGACTTCATGTAGGTCGCCACGGCGCCCGCCTGGGTGCCGTCGTGGCCTACCACCCGGAAGAAGGACTTGTTGCCCTTCTGGGTCAGGTCGGTCCGGGTCGCCGACGGGCTCACCATCGCCAGGCCGGCGGCCTGGTAGATCGGCATGGTGGCGTCGGACTCGCCGGAGAAGTGACCACCGATGACGCCGAGGAACGAGTTGTCACCGGCGATCTGGTTCGCGAACGGGGTCGCCACCGCAGGGTCACCCTGGGTGTCGAACTCCTGCATGGTGACCTTGCAGTCCTTGTTCTTCTCGTTGAACTGCTCGACGGCGAGCTTCGCGCCGTTCAGTGACGGGATCACCAGGCCCGCGTTGTCACCGGTGAACGCGCCGAAGATAGCGATCTTGCCACCGCAGTCGCCGGACGCGGTGCCGCTGCCACCGCCAGAGTCCTGGCAACCCGCGGCGCCGACCATCGCCGCAGCGATCGCGGCGGCTCCGAGCACCCGTACATAGCTACGCCTCACGGCTTCCTGACCTCCTCCAGAAGCAGATGGCGACGGCACCGAGAAGGACGGCGAGAGTACAGCCCGCACCACCACCCCACCCGGCAGGGACGCCCCTGCGTTACGGCTCGTGATGGCGGAGCGTACCGACACTCATACGGTCGAGGAAGGGCTTGGGGCGTGGTCTGCCAAACCGTTACGAAGACGCGCGCGATGGATACGGACGCCGTAACAGGTGGTTCCCTGAGCGGTCCTTAAGCCCCAGCTGTGCCCTCACCGCGGAACGGCGAGCATCGGGGCCGACCAGGCCGCGGAGCGGACACCGTCGTCGGCGAAGATCCACAGCCGCTCCCCCACCGCCGCCAGCGCCACGTCCCGGTCCGCCCCGGCCGGCACCGGACCCGGCAGCTCGACCCGCCGCCAGGACCCACCCCGGTCGGCGGACGTCCAGACCGAACGGGACTTCCCGTCGGAAACCGCCGCCACCAGCCACCCACCCGCCGTGACCAGGCCGTCCACCGACGGCACCTGCGACGGCGCCGCCCCGCCGAAGCCGCCGGCGGCCGCCCACCGGTCACCGTCGCGCCGCCAGGCGCCGAACGCCCCGCCCCGCAGCCCGACCGCCACCGCCGCACCGTCGACCAGGACGACCCGCTGCAACTCCTCGTAACGGTCGGTACCGGGCAGCGCCGTCCGCCGCCAGGTGCGGCCGTCCGCCGACGACCAGGCGACCGGGTCGCGGTCGATCCGGCCCGCCGGCAGCACGCCGCCCACCGCCAACCACCCCCCGGGTACGCCCACCGCGTCGAACGCCCAGCTGACCCCGCGCCCGTCGCTGGCCAGCTCCGGCGCCCCCTCCACCAGGGCGAAGTCCGCCGCGTCCGGCGACACCCAGGCCGCCGCGCCGCTGGACCGGTTGCCGACGATCAGCCAGCCGGCCGGCCCGCCCGTCAGGCGGGACACGTTCACCGCCTTGGGCCCGCCGTACGTCTCGAACGAGGCGGACACCTCGACCAGCCCACCGTCGGGGCGCTGCTGCCAGGTGCTCACCCGGGGATAGCCGTGCGCGCCGCCGACCTTCGCGCCGATCACCGCCAGCGCACCGTCGCGGCAGCCGGCCGAATAGAGCACGTTCTGCTTGCCGTAGAAGGAATCCGCGGCGATCGGCACGATCGTCCAGTTCGTACCGTCCCGGCTGGTCCACGCGGCCGGCCGGGTGCCGCCGGCGGTGTCGGCGACGCCGCCCACCGCGTACCACCGGCCCGCGCAGGCGGTCGCGTCACGCAGCAGCGCGCGGCCCGGCGGACCCGGCGGCGCCGGCAGGGTCAGCGCCTGCCACGCCGGGCGGACCGGCTCCTCGGCAGGGCGTGGCGCGGGCGCCGGATCACAGGCGGCCAGCAGCACGGCGAGGACGCCGAGCACCGCGAGCACGCGCCGAGTGGACACGCGTCGATGCTAGCCACCGCCGGTGGTTTCCGGGGACCCGGCGGGCCGACCGGTGTCAGGCGGTCGGCTGGGCGACCTCACCGCCGGCGGTCTCCGCGAGGATCCGCTCGGCGACCTCCTTCATGGTCATCCGGTGGTCCATCGCCGTGCGCTGGATCCACTTGAACGCCTGCGGCTCGGTCATCCCGTACGTGGTCATCAGCGCGCCCTTGGCCCGCTCGACGGTCTTGCGGATCTCCAGCCGGTCGGTGAGGCCGGCGACCTCCGACTCCAGGGCGGCGATCTCCGAGTAGCGCGACAGCGCGATCTCCACCGCCGGCACCAGGTCGCTCTTCTGGAAGGGCTTCACCAGGTACGCCATCGCGCCCGCCGCCCGGGCCCGCTCCACCAGGTCGCGCTGGCTGAACGCGGTCAGGATGATGACCGGGGCGATGCGGGCGCCGGCGATCCGCTCGGCGGCGGCCAGCCCGTCCATGATCGGCATCTTGATGTCGAGGATGACCAGGTCCGGCTTCAGCTCCTCGGCCAGCCGGACGGCGGTCTCGCCGTCGCCGGCCTCGCCGACGACCTCGTAGCCCTCCTCGACCAGCATCTCGGCCAGGTCCAGCCGGATGAGCGCCTCGTCCTCGGCGATCAGTACCCGCCTGCGCTCGGCGTCCGTCTGCGTCTCGGCCACGAGCCACTCCCACCAGTCTGTGCTCGACACCCGCCGTGCCGGGTGTCGCCGCCCTTAGCGTAATGGGTAGTCTGTTAAGACCGAATCACGGAACGCCCCTGTACTCCAACGGAAGAGAGACGGAGCTCAAACCTCCGACAGTGTGGGTTCGAGTCCCACCGGGGGCACCAGATTGTCGTACGGGCGTTCGAAGATGGCCCCGTGCATTCCCTTGAGATCCGCTCCCGCGCCCGTGAGCAGTATCTGGCCGGTAACACGGTCGCCGAGGTCGCTCGCCGGTTCGGCCTGCCGTATCCGACCGTTCGTCACTGGTGCAAAGATCGGCGCGAACCGAAGCGGCACGCCACCCAGGCGCGCTGCTTCCGCTGCCGGGCTGACGTCGACAATCCGACAAAGCCCGCCGCCTACGCGTACCTCCTCGGCCTCTATCTCGGTGATGGTCACCTCGTCACCGCAGCCCGTGTGCCGGTGCTGCGGATCTACTGCGCCGATGCCTGGCCAGACCTGATCACGCTCTGCGACAAGGCGATGCGGGAGGTGCTGGCGGGTTCGGTTCAACGGGTGCAGAAGCAGGGTTGTGTCACCGTGCAGAGCTACGGCGTGCACTGGCCATGCCTGTTTCCGCAGCACGGGCCGGGCAAGAAGCACGAGCGGCCGATCGTCCTCGCCGACTGGCAGCGCGAGATCGTCGAGGGCCACGCGGGTGACTTCCTGCGGGGCCTCTTCCACTCCGACGGCTGCCGGGTCAGCAACCGGGTCACCGTCCGCGGCAAGGGCTACGTCTATCCGCGCTACATGTTCACCAACGAGTCCGCCGACATCATGGGGCTCTGCCAGTGGGCCCTCGACCTGCTCGGCATCGCCTGGAGGATGAACCGCCGCAACTCCCTCTCCGTCGCCCGACGGGAGGCGGTCGCGGCCCTCGACCGGCACGTCGGCCCGAAGTCATGAACCCGACATGACGGACTTCAGGGCGAGGCGCGGGTCGCCTCAGCCGCGCGACAGGAACGGCGAGCGCCGGTCAGAGCACTCCGAGCGCCCGCTCCAGGTCGGCCCGCAGGTCCTCCGGGTCCTCCAGCCCGACGGAGATCCGCAGCAGCCCGCCGCCCGGCTTGGCCTCCCCCGCCACCGGCCGGTGGGTGAGCGAGGCCGGGTGCTGGATCAGGGTGTCCACCCCGCCGAGCGACACCGCGTGGGTGATCAGTTCGCAGGCGCCGGCGACGGCCGCGGCGGCGGACGCGCCCCCGCGTACCTCGAAGGCGAGCAGGCTGCCGGTGCCGGACATCTGGCGGCCGACCAGGCCGGACGGGTCGTGGACCGAGGGGTGGTGCACCCGGGCGACGGCCGGGTGGCCGGTGAGCCAGCCGGCGAGCTTCTCCGCGCCGGCCTGCTGGGCGCGGACCCGCAGCGGCAGCGTCTGCAGGCCCCGGTGCAGCAGGTACGCGCCGAGCGGGTGCAGCACGGCTCCGGTGACGGCGCGGACCTGGCGCAGTCGGGCGGCCCAGTCGGCGTCGCAGGCGACGACGCCGGCGAGCACGTCGCCGTGGCCGCCGATGCTCTTGGTAGCGCTGTGCAGGACGAGCGCGGCGCCGTGCCGGGCAGGCTGCTGGAGCACGGGCGTGGCGACGGTGTTGTCGACGAGCAGCGGGACGTCGCCGGCGGCGGTGGCGAGCGCGGCGATGTCGACCAGGTCGAGGGTGGGGTTGGCGGGCGTCTCGACGATCACCAGGGCGGTGTCGGGGCGGACGGCGGCGGCGACCTCGTCGGGGCGGGCCCAGGTGACCTCGGTGCCGAGCAGTCCGGTGGCGAGCACGTGGTCGGTGCCGCCGTAGAGGGGGCGGACGGCGACGATGTGCCGTTTGCCGTCCCGGGTGGCGGCGAGCAGCGCGGCGGTCAGGGCGGCCATCCCGCTGGCGAAGGCGACGGCCGCGGCGGTGCCCTCCAGTTCGGCCAGGGCGGTCTCGAAGCGGGCCACGGTGGGGTTCCAGAGCCGCTGGTAGACGGCGCTGGCGCCGGCCGGGAGGGTGCCGCCGGTGGCGAGCAGTTCGTACGCGTCGCCGCCGCCCTCGACCGAGGGCAGCGGGTTGGTGGTGGAGAGGTCGATCGGCGGCACGTGGACGCCGAGGCCTGCGAGATCGTCGCGGCCGGCGTGCACGGCCCGGGTGTCCACGGTCGTCATGCCGGAAGCGTCGAACAATAAGCTGTCGCCGGGCAATAGGATCGAAGATGATTCTGTAGGAGCCGCTTTCGTTGTCGGGGCATTCGCGGAAGGATGTTCACATGCCCCCTGCGCCGAATGATGTGCGGCCGTTCGCCGCGCTGGACGACGTGGACCGAGCGATCCTCACCGAGCTGGCCGCCGACGGCCGGCTGCCGAACAACGCCCTCGCCGAGCGGGTGGGAGTGGCCCCCTCGACCTGTCTCACCCGGACCCGGGCGCTGCGCGACTGCGGGGCGATCCGCGGCTTCCACGCCGAGGTGGACCCGGCCGCGGTGGGGTTGCCGTTGCAGGCGCTGGTGTCGGTCCGGCTGACCGCGCACGAGCGGGCCGCGGTGGACGCCTTCCGGGCCCGGTCGGTCCGGCTGCCCGGGGTGGTGTCGGTGTTCCACGTGGCCGGCGCGGAGGACTACGTGCTGCATGTGCGGGCGGCGTCCGGCGACGCCCTGCGCGACTTCGTGCTCGACCACCTCGCGGTGGACCCGGCCGTGCAGCACACCCAGACCAGCCTGATCTTCGAGCAGGCTCGCGGCATGGGCTGACCGGCGGGCGCCGACGGGATGGATCGGGTCACCCGTACCCGACGAGGGGAACAAATCCGGCGCGCGGCGGGTTGGCCACAGCCGTGATCGACGTACCGATGTCTGTTCTTGATCTTGCGCCGGTGGCCCGTGGGGCGTCCGCCGGGGAGGCCCTGCGGGCCACCACCGAGCTGGCCCGCCGCACCGAGGAGCTGGGCTACCGCCGGTTGTGGGTGGCCGAGCACCACAACATGCCGGCGATCGCCAGCTCCGCGCCGGCGGTGCTGCTGGCGCACCTGGCGGCGCACACCTCGACGATCCGGCTGGGCTCCGGCGGGGTGATGCTGCCCAACCACGCGCCGCTGGTGGTCGCCGAGCAGTTCGGCACGCTGGAGGCGCTGCACCCGGGCCGCATCGACCTGGGCATCGGCCGCGCGCCGGGCACCGACCAGGTGACCGCGCTGGCGCTGCGCCGCACCATGGAAGGGCTGTCGGCGGAGGGCTTCCCGCGCGAGCTGGCGGACCTGATGAACTACTTCAGCGGCGACGAGCCGGGGCAGATCACCGCCACCCCGGGGCTCGGCCAGTCCCCCGCGGTCTGGCTGCTCGGGTCCAGCGGCTTCAGCGCCCAGCTGGCCGGGCTGCTCGGGTTGCCGTTCTCGTTCGCGCACCACTTCAGCGCGCAGAACACCCTTCCCGCGTTGGAGCTGTACCGGCAGAACTTCCGCCCGTCGCGCTGGCTGGAGCAGCCGTACGCGATGGTGGCGGTGAACGTGGTGTGCGCGGAGACCGACGAGCGGGCCGAGTGGCTGGCCGGGCCGAGCGCGCTGTCGTTCCTGAAGCTGCGCTCGGGGCGGCCGGAGCCCCTCGCCACGCCCGAGGAGGCGGCGGCGTACCCGTACAACGAGTTCGAGCGGGAGTTCGTGCGGCAGCGCCGCGACGGGCAGGCCATGGGTTCGCCGGAGACGGTCCGCCGGCAGCTCGGCGACCTGCTGGCGCGCACCGGCGCGGACGAGCTGATGGTCACCACGATGGTGTACGACGTGGCCGACCGGGTGCGCTCCTTCGAGCTGGTCGCCGACGAGGTGGCCGGCGGGCTCAGGCGGAATGCCTGAAACACGCTCTTCATACCCACGTCACCCCAGTGTCGCGTGCCGCGCCTAACTTGGTGATCGGTGGTGGTACGGCACTCCCGGTCGGGACGGGTCGGGGGTGCTGCGGTGTGGAGCACCGGGTCGCCAGTGGTGCGGATTCCGCAGCTGGCGACCCGGTGCCTACCGGATCGAGGCTTCGGGCTCAGCGCAGGTAGATGTTCCGCGTGGGCGGGGTGCCCATGCCATCGCCGAACGCCTTCCCGCCCGCAACGGCAGTCGCTCGGCCCTTGCCCGCGCCGGATCGGTTTGGTCGACTCGTCGGATGGCTGAGCACATGGACCCGGACGAGTTCCGCCGCGCCGGGTACGCGGTGGTGGACTGGATCGCCGACTACTGGACGACGCTCGGAAAGCGTCCGGTTACCTCGCAGGACCCGCCCGGCGCGGTGGCGGCGGCGCTGCCCGTGAGCCCGCCCGAGCACGGCGAGCCGGTCGAGGCCGTGCTCGCCGACCTGGACACCCTGATCACTCCCCGGCTGACCCACTGGCAGCACCCCGGGTTCTTCGGCTACTTCCCGGCCAACACCTCCGGCCCGAGCGTGCTCGGCGACCTGGTCAGCTCCGGGCTCGGCGTGCAGGGCATGCTCTGGGCCACCGGCCCGGCCTGCACCGAGCTGGAGACGGTGATGCTGGACTGGCTCGCCGGGCTCATGGACCTGCCGCAACGGTTCCGCTCCACCGGTCCGGGCGGCGGGGTCATCCAGGACTCGGCCTCCTCGGCCACGCTGGTCGCCACCCTGGGCGCGCTGCACCGGGCCAGCGGCGGCCGGTGGCGCGCGGTGGGCATCGACCGCCGGTACCGGGCGTACACCTCCACCCAGGGGCACTCCTCCATCGAGAAGGCGGCGCGGATCGCCGGGCTGGGCGAGGACGGGGTCCGCCCGATCGAGGTGGACCCGGAGACGCTGGCGATGCGCCCGGCGGCGCTGCGGGCGGCGATCGAGGCCGACCGGGCCGCCGGGGACGTACCGGCGATCGTGGTGGCCACCATCGGGACGACCTCCACCACCGCCGTGGACCCGCTGCCGGAGATCGGCGCGATCTGCGCCGAGTACGGCGTCTGGCTGCACGTCGACGCCGCGTACGCGGGGGCGGCGGCGGTCTGCCCGGAGCTGCGCTGGTCGCACGCCGGGCTGGAGCAGGCCGATTCGTACTGCTTCGACCCGCACAAGTGGCTGCTCACCGGCTTCGACTGCGACGCGTTCTGGGTGGCCGACCGGGGCGAGCTGATCGAGGCGTTGACGGTGATGCCGGAGTTCCTGCGCAACGCCGCCACCGAGTCCGGCGCGGTGATCGACTACCGGGACTGGCAGGTGCCGCTGGGCCGGCGCTTCCGGGCGCTGAAGCTCTGGTTCGTGCTCCGCTGGTACGGCGTCGAGGGGCTGCGCGCGCACATCCGCGCGGGCGTCGCGCTGGCCGACCGGTTCGCCCGCCGGGTGACGGCCGACGACCGGTTCGACCTCGCCGCACCGCACCCGTTCTCGCTGGTCTGCTTCCGGCTGCGGGCTGGCGACGAGGCGAGCGCCGCGCTGCTGGCCCGGGTCAACGACACCGGCCGGGTGCACCTGACGCACACCCGGGTCGGCGGGCGGTACACGCTGCGCCTGGCGGTCGGCTCGCCGCTGACCGCCGAGGAGCACGTCGACGAGGCGTGGGAGCTGCTGGCGTCCGCGGCGAGCGACGTGCTCGCCGGCTGACACCTCACTTGGCGGCGGGCGGCGGGCGGCGGGCGGCGGGCGGCGGCATTCTCCCTGCCGAGCGATATGCCTCAGGGGCATAAATATGGGTCTTGTGACGCATGTGTGGGTGGTTCGGTGCGTCGTTTATGGCGCATGCCGTTGTCCTGCCTAGGTTCTGGCTTGTCGAAGGTCAGAAC
>NZ_JARXXY010000040.1:0-55049 GCF_029893845.1 Micromonospora sp. A200
ACGTCCTGTTCGCCATGCTCCGCGACAAGAACCCCTACCAACCCCGCCCCACAGCACCGATCGCCGCTTGACGAAACCCATAGGGACACCCCCCCGCCCCGCATCACCCCGGATGTCCGCGCACTCACCTGGAAAGAGTGGCTGTTCCGCCTCGGACAGCCACGCCTTCTCCGAAAGTGCGCCCAGGGGGTGGCGGAGGGTGGGATTGGCGGGGGTGGGGTTGGTAGGCGGGCCGGTTGACGGGTAACCGTCGCGGACCACGTCAGGGGCACGCCCAGAGGCCACCGCACGGGGGAGTGCAGCGCACATGGGCATTGGTAGCGGAATCTTTCTCATCGCGCTGGGCGCGATCATGACCTTCGCCATCCGGGCCAACGTCTGGTGGATCGACCTGCGCGCGGTCGGCTGGGTGTTCATCCTGGCCGGGCTGGCCGTACTGCTCACCACGCTCTGGTTCTGGCAGGACCGGCGCAAGCGGGCACGCACACTGATCGTGGAGGAGAACCGCCTGTCCCATCCGACCGCGATGATGCCGCCGCCGCCCGACCCGCCGCCGCCCACCGCGCCACCGTCCTGACCCGCCGCCCGCGCTGCCGTCCACGCGCTGCCTGCCCCGGAGGTGCGGTCCGGGGAAGACGTACCGGCTCAGCCGCGGGCGGTGTGGCGGTTCACGATCGCCGCGCCGCCCGGTGCCAGGTCCGCCCAGGGCGTCGCGGCCCGGTGCACCACCAAGTCGGTGGTCCGCAGCCCCTCGGGATCCGCTCGTTCCGGGTCGAGCAGCGCCGAGAGCAGCGAGATGCCGGGATTGTGGGCGATGAGCAGGACCGTCCGGGCCGTCGGCTCGGCCGCCCGGACCAGGGCGAGCAGATCCTGCGGCTGCGCCTCGTACGCGGTCGGCTCGTAACGCACCACGGGTGACGACCCCGCCGGTCCCCCTTCCGGCGGGGACCCCGTCATGCCCATCGCCACGTCGTGCCAGGTCTGTCGGGTACGCCGGGACGACGAACAGAGCACCACCTCGGGCAGCAGGCCGTGCCGGGCCAGCCAGGCTCCGGCGGCGGCCGAGTCGGCGTGCCCGCGCGCGGTCAGGCGGCGTTCGGCGTCCGGGGCGCCCCCGGCGGGTAGTTCGGCCTTGGCGTGCCGGAGCAGCACCAGGGTCCGTTCCTCGGCGTGGGCGTCCGTCATGCGCCCAGCTTGCCTGATTGGCGATCGGAGCGCCTGGGTAAGTCGATGTGTGCCGCACGCTCACCGATGGCCGCGGCGGTCGGATACGCCAGTGAACATGCCAAGGAGGCGACATCATGGGCATCGGTGCCAGCATTTTCCTCATCGCGCTGGGCGCGATCTTCGCGTTCGCCATCGACGCGAACCTGGGATGGCTCAACCTGAACGTCGTCGGCTGGGTGCTGATGCTCGCCGGCGTCGTCGGGCTCATCACCACCCTCTACTTCTGGAACTCCCGCCGCCGCACCGTGGTGGCCACCCCGGTGCGCGAGGACCGGGTGGTGGCCGACCGGGTCGTGCCGGTGCAGGACGACCGGGTGGTGCGGGAGGAGTACCGCGAGGTGCGCCGCCCCGGTTACCCGACCTGATCCCCGCGCGCAGACGTCGGGGCCCCGCAATGCTGTGGGGCCCCGCACCATGTCCGCCCGCCGGCGGGCGGGCTCTGGGCTCAGGCGAAGAGCGCGAAGTAGATGGCGATGTGGTGGCAGAGCGCGGCGAGCAGGGTGCAGGCGTGGAAGAACTCGTGGTGGCCGAAGACGGTGGGCCACGGGTTGGGCCGGCGCAGGGCGTAGCAGACCGCGCCGACGCTGTAGATCGCACCGCCGATGGCCAGCAGGACCAGCGCGGTCACCCCGCCCTCGTGCAGGATCTGCGGCAGCATCGCCACCGAGACCCAGCCGAGCGCCAGGTAGAGCGGCGCCGACACCCACCGGGGCGCGTGCGGCCAGACCAGCTTCAGCGTCACGCCGGCCAGCGCCCCGCCCCAGACCACGCTGAGCATGATGGTGGCCATCCGGCGGTCGAGCAGCAGCGCGCAGAACGGCGTGTAGGTGCCGGCGATGAACACGAAGATCATCGAATGGTCCAGCCGGCGCATGATCTGGTAGCCCCGCTCCGACCACACCCGCCGGTGGTAGAGGGCGCTGGTGCCGAAGAGCCCGCAGACGGTCAGGCTGTAGATCAGGCAGCTCACCAGGGGTGCCCAGCCCGGGCGGGTGGCCGCGATCGCGCACAGGACGATGCCGCAGGCGAGCGCGACGAAGAAGGCGTAGGTGTGCAGCCAGCCGCGCATCCGGGGCTTCCCGATGTCGACCGGCTTGAGCCGGAGCGGTGCGGAGGTGGTCACGGATACAGGTTACGGCACCGTAGGTTACCTGCGGGTAGTGCGTCTGGTCACCGCCGCGTCGCGCGGGCGCGGGCCCGTGGTCGTCGGATCGATCGGGGAGGATGGCGGGATGCGGATCCGACCCGTCGGCCGACACGCCCTCCTGCTCGACTGCGACGACCCCGGCCAGGTGGAGGCGTGGCGCGCCGAGCTGTGGCGTCGCCGCGACGGCGGTGAACTGACCGCCGTCGAGATCGTCCCGGCCGCCGCGACCGTCCTGCTCGACGGCGTACCGGACCCGGCGGCGGTCGCCGCGCGGATCGCCGGGTGGGCCCCCCGGCCGGTCGCCGCCCCGGCCGCCGTCGAGCAGGTCGAGGTCCCCACCGGGTACGACGGGGAGGACCTGCCCGTCGTCGCCGGGCACTGGGGCGTGACCGTGCCCGAGGTGGTGCGACGACTGCGGGAGACCCCGTTCCGGGTGGCGTTCTGCGGCTTCGCGCCCGGGTTCGCGTACCTGACCGGGCTACCGCCGGAGTGGGCGGTGCCCCGGCTGCCCAGCCCGCGTACCCGGGTGCCGGCCGGGTCGGTGGCACTCGCCGGGCCGTACGCGGGGATCTACCCGACCGCCTCGCCGGGC
Organism: Micromonospora sp. A200; assembly: GCF_029893845.1. Classification (NCBI taxonomy): domain Bacteria; kingdom Bacillati; phylum Actinomycetota; class Actinomycetes; order Micromonosporales; family Micromonosporaceae; genus Micromonospora; species Micromonospora sp. A200. Next base: position 2,967 of record NZ_JARXXY010000040.1, read on the forward strand.
GGGTGGCTGCTGGTCGGGCGCACCGAGCTGACCCTGTTCGACGTGCACGCCGACCCGCCGGCCCGGCTCACCCCGGGCACCCGGGTCCGACTGGTGGCCGCGTGATCGAGGTACGCCGCGCCGGACCGCTCACCACCGTCCAGGACCTCGGCCGGCTTGGGTACGCGCATCTCGGCGTACCCCGGTCGGGGGCGCTGGACCCGGCGGCGCTGGCGCTGGCCAACCGCCTGGTCGGGAACCCGGTCTCCGCCGCCGGCCTGGAGATCACCCTGACCGGCTGTGAGCTGCGGCCGACCCGCGCCGTCACGGTCGCGGTGACCGGGGCAGACGCCGACGTCCGGGTGGGCCGGCGACCGGGTGACGTGGGCCGGCCGCTCGCGGTGCCGGCCGGCGCGGTGCTGCGGATCGGGCCGGCCCGCGACGGGCTGCGCAACTGGCTGGCGGTCAGCGGCGGGATCGCGGTCGAACCGGTGCTCGGCAGCCGCGCCACCGACACCCTCTCCGGCCTCGGCCCACCCCCGGTACGCGACGGCGACCGCCTCCCGCTCGGCCCGTGGCCCGGGCCGCCGCCACCGGTGGACGTGACCGTCGGCCGGCCCCCGACCGGCGAGCTGCGGCTGACGCTGCGCCCCGGGCCACGGGCCGACTGGTTCACCCCGGAAGCGCTCGACCGGCTCCTCTGCACGCCGTACACGGTCAGTCCGGTGGGCGACCGGGTCGGCGCGCGACTGACCGGCGCGCCGCTGCCCCGCGCGGTCGCCGGTGAACTGCCCAGCGAGGGGATCGTGCTCGGCGCGGTGCAGGTGCCGGCCGACGGCCAGCCGCTGGTCTTCCTGGCCGACCACCCCACCACCGGCGGGTACCCCGTCATCGGGGTGGTGGACGACGTGACCGCGCTCGCGCAGGCCCGGCCAGGGACTACGGTGAGGTTCCATGGACCTCAACGCTGACCTCGGCGAGGGATTCGGCATCTGGCGGCTCGGCGACGACGACGCGCTGCTGGACCTGGTCACCTCCGCCAACGTCGCCTGCGGCTTCCACGGCGGTGACCCGTCGACCATGCGGCGGGTCTGCGCTGCGGCGGCCGATCGCGGAGTGGCCATCGGCGCCCAGGTCGGCTACCGCGACCTCGCCGGCTTCGGTCGCCGGCGCATCGAGTACGCCTTCACCGAGCTCCGCGACGAGGCCACCTACCAGCTCGGCGCCCTGGAGGCGTTCTGCCGGCTGTTCCGCACCCGGGTCCGCTACCTCAAGCCGCACGGCGCGCTCTACCACGCGGCGGCCGTCGACGAGTCGCAGGCCGCCGCCCTGGTCGCCGCCGTCAGCGGGTACGACGACCAGCTGCCGATCCTCTGCGCGCCCGGCTCGAAGCTCGCCCAGCTCGCCGTCGGGGCGGGCCTGCGGGTGGTCGCCGAGGGCTTCGCCGACCGGGGCTACCTGCCCAACGGCTCGCTGGTGCCCCGCACCGCGCTCGGTGCGCTGGTCACCGACCCGGAGGAGGTGGCCGCCCGGGCCGTCCGGATGGCCACCGAGCGCACCGTCGTCGCCGTCGACGGCACCGTCATCCCGTGCGCGGTCGGCTCGATCTGCCTGCACGGTGACACCCCGGGCGCGGTCGCCTCGGCGGCCCTGGTGCGGGCCGCGCTGCTCGACGCGGGCGTCACCCCGAAGCCGTTCGTCTGACGTCCCGGCCCCGTGGTGACCGGATCCCGCCGCCGAGGCCACGGCCCGGGGCGGGCGAGCTGAGAACGCCGACGCTCAGGCGTCCAGGCCGCGCAGCACCAGCGGCAGCCGGGTCGCGCCGCCGTCGACCACCCGCACCGGTACGCCCCAGTCCTGCCGGGTCAGGTGGCAGGCGGCGTGCTCGACGTCCTTGTCGCAGGTCGCCGCCTGGGCGGTCACCTGCAGCACCCCGCCGGCCACCGCTGCGTCGATCACCAGCCGACGGGACAGGTCGGTGGTGGTGCCGGCCCCCTCGACCAGCAGCTCCGGCGGGGAGGCGGAGACCACCAGCCGGGTCGACGGGCCGTACGTCTCGTCCAGCTTCTGCCCCGGCGCGGGCGAGAAGATCACGTCGAGGGTCAGCTCGCCGGCCGCCACGTCCGTCGGCTTGCGCTCCACCTGGTGCCGGGGGCCGTCCACCGTGCTCGCCCCGGCCGCCGTGAGCGTGCCCGGCGCCAGTCGGGTCAGCCGGTGCGCGGACGACTCGACCACCAGCACGTCACCGTCGGCGGTGAGCACCACGTCGCTCGGCTCGGCCAGGCCGTCGGCCACCGTGGCGACCTGGTCGGTCGCCGGGTCGAAGCGGCGCACCGCGCCGTTGTAGGTGTCGGCGATCAGCACCGAGCCGTCCGGCAGCGCGCACACCCCGAGCGGGTGCTGGAGCAGCGCCCGGTCGGCCGGGCCGTCCACGTGGCCGAAGTCGAAGAGTCCCTGCCCCACGGCGGTGGCCAGCACGCCGTTCTCGACGTAGCGGAGCGCGCTGGTCTCGCTGTCGGCCACCCAGAGCCGGGTGCCGTCGGCCGAGACGGAGAGCCCGGAGGGCTGCGCCATCCACACGTCCGGCAACGGACCGTCCCGCAGTGCCTCCACGGTGGTGCCGGCGTACATGCCGGCGGTGCGGCGGATCGGGTCGAACCACCAGAGCTGGTGGATGCCGGCCATCGCGATGACGACCTTGTCGTCGTACCAGGCCAGGTCCCAGGGGGAGGAGAGGTCGACCGAGAGCGCGTCGTGCGCGTGGTCGTCGACCGAGGAACGCCACTGCCGGCCGGTGCCGGCGACCGTCACCACCTCGCCGGTCGCCAGCCGTACACCGCGCAGCAGGTGGTTGACGGTGTCCGCGACCACCAGGTCGTAACCGGCCACCTCGGCGACGTGCGCGGGGAGCAGGCAGAGCCCCTGCGGCTCGGCGAAGCTGGCCGCGCCGACCGGCCCGTCGGCCCGGCCCCGCTCGCCGGAACCGATCCGCCGGACCAGGCTCTCACCGTCGGGGGCCAGCTCGGCCAGGGAGTGCCGGGCCGAGTCCGAGACCAGCAGGTTGCCACCGTCGAGCACCACGGCCTTGCCGGGGAAGCGCAGGGTGGTCTCCGGCTCCGCCGGCGGGACGTACGGGCCGTCGCCCCGGTGCAGGGTGCCCTTCGCCGTGTGGGTGGCGACCAGGTCGTCGACCAGGCGGGTCAGCCCCTCGGCGTGGCCCTCGCCGGCCATGGTGGCCACCACGTACCCCTCAGGGTCGACGACGGCCAGGGTCGGCCAGGCCTTCGCCGCGTACTGGTCCCACATGTCCAGCTCGGGGTCGTCCAGCACCGGGTGGTGCACCCCGTACCGCTCGACGGCGGCGGCCAGCGCGTCCGGGTCCTTCTCGTGCTCGAACTTCGGCGAGTGCACGCCGATCACGACGAGCACGTCGGCGTACTTCTCCTCCAGCGGGCGCAGCTCGTCGAGCACGTGCAGGCAGTTGATGCAGCAGAAGGTCCAAAAGTCCAGGACGGTAATACGACCTCGAAGGTCGGCCAAACGGAGGACCTTGCCGCCCGTGTTAAGCCATGCTCGGCCTCGCAGCTCAGGGGCGCGTACGCGTGCACTCATGACGTCATCGTGCCTTACGAAGGGCCGCCATCCTGCACGACGGGGCGGCGCGAGAGGCGTACGCGACACGGCCTCGCCGAGGGCGAGCACGGCCGACGCAGTGCGATACCGCCCTCCCTCGCGGCGGTAGACCTCCGGCGGTCCGACCGGGGACGAGAGGTCGCCGACGCCGACGAGGGCCGAGTGCTCTCGGTTGCGGCGCTCGCCGACAGCCTCGACGCGCCGCACGGTCACGGCGAGGGCCGAGGCCCGGACAACGACGGCCGGATAGGCGTCGTCGCCGACGATGATCGTCGCGGGCGTGCCGACGATCGGCGGGGCGGCGAGCGGCGCGGGGCCCGGAGCGGTGAAACGGCGGCCGACGGGGGCGCCGGTGACGGCAAGGGACATAAACCGCACCGTAGTCAAGGAGGTGGGACACCCGCGGCCCCCGATGAGCGGGGCAAAGGGCCTAGAAACGGTCGAGGACCTGCAACCTGGGCGATACCCGGGCGTGGGGCGAACGGGCGCGAAAGGTGCTCTGGTGAGGGGTAGAACGACGCGTGTCGACGCAACGTAGGCCCGCGGCGGGGCCTCGCTGGTCGACGAGTCAGGTGCGCCGACGGCGGCGGCTGGTCGGCGCGGGCCGGCAGGCCGGGCGCGTCGCGGGCGGGGCCTCGCCGAACTGCTCGGCGACCCAGGCGGCGAGGGCGTTCACGAGGTCGGACGGAATGCGGGGCGGCGTGCGCATGGCGTGCTCCACTGTGGGGACAGAGAGGTCGTCAGCGTACGCCAGAGGCCCGCCCCACGTAGGGAACGGGCCTCGCGTCGCGCAGTGGCTAGTCGGCCGGTCGAAAGATGGCGCAGGGCTCGGGGCCCTCGTCGAGTGCGAGCAGGCGCGCGGCGTGCTCGATCAGGCGCAGCAGGTCGGCCCGGCCGAGCGTCACCTCGGTCGCTTCGCGGCCCTCGACGCTGAGCAGGAATTGACCCCCATCGTCCGGCGAGGCGGTGAGGTGAACCGTGCCCCCATCCTGCGTCTGCACCTCGAGCCAATTGCGAGGCGGCGGGGACACGGCACCGGCCCGCTCGGCGGCGATCTCACTGTCGTGGATGGCGACCACCTCGCGAATCTTCGCCCTGAGCCGATCATCAATGGGCGCGGTCATCTCCGCTTCCTCGACGCGGATCAAGGAGTCGCCATCGGCGGCTGTGCGGGGCGCGTGGAAGAAACCTCGCTCGCGGTCGTAGCAGACCACGGAGTCCTCTTCGCGCAAGCGGCGCAGCCAGTTGTTGACCATCCCGCGTTTGCGCGGTTCGGCGGCGTCGGGGCCGTCGGCGGCCTCGCGGGAGAGCAGCCTAAGTACCTGGGCGTCAAGGGCGAAGGTGTGCTCGCGCTTCACCGTCCAGGGCAGAAGATCGCGATGCCTCGGCTGAGGCTTAGTCGCGCGGGCCTGCCTCAAACGGTTATAAACGGCCTGCTCGGAAACGCCGTAGGTTTTGGCGATTTCGGCGTAGGTGGCACCTTGGCGGCGCAGTTGCACGAGCACGTCGTTATCAGGGAGCAAGCGAGGGGCGGGCAATTTGTTTAAACGCTCCTTCACGCTTTCATCAGCAGCAGGGGATGAAGCGTAAGCGACGCGCCGAGGCCACCTGCAACGTCCCGCGCGCGGCCCGCTTGGTTACAGGCCGTTACTGTTGAACTTCGCCGAGAGTCTCTGAACCTGACAGACCTCCGACGCCTTCCCAGCGGTCCCTGACCTGAGGCGGTAGGGAGTGATCCGCCGGGGGTATCGGCCGCGGCAGTCACTCGACGTGAGTGGCCGGGAGCCGCCTTATTCCGTTGGGCGTGAGGCGTGAGGCTCAGTGCGCGACGATCGCGCGGGCGGCGTCGAGATACCTGCGTGCGGTGCGAGGCGAGCGGCCGATTTCGGCGGCGACCTCGTCGAGGGTGGCCGAGGGGTTCGCGGCGAGTAGGGCGAAGACCTTCTCGGTCGTCTTGTCGAGTACGGCGGCGGGGCGCGAGGTCGTGCCGTCGGCCCAGGTGATGAGCAGCCGCTCGGCAGGCTTGAATCGCACGCCCCGTGTGGCGGCTCGGGACGCGGTGACCTGAGCGACGGCGAGGCCGAGCAGGCCGCGCCGCTCGCGCTCGGGCAGCCCGAAGAACGCGGGCACGCTCTGCGCGAGGTCGAGCAGCGGCGAGATATCGGCGTCGGGCATAGGGACACGGGCGAGGGCCTGCTCGGTGGCGGCGACCTGCTCGCGCAGGCGTGGCAATTCCTCGGCGGCCTCCTGCTCGGTGATCGTGCCCGCGATAGCGAGGCGGCGCACGCGGGCGAGTTCGGCGCGGGCGAGGTCGAGGGCATCCTGCGCGGCGTCGCGGGCGGCGATGTCGTCGGGGGCGACGCGGGCGACCCAGGCATCGGCGACGGCCTCAAGCAGCGGGTCACCGGGCTCGAGGGTCGCGACGCGCGAGAGGAACGCGACCGATATGGCGTCGTCGGTCTCGACGGTCGGTGCGGTGAATCCGGCGCAGTCGCGGCCGTTGCCGTACCGACCGCAGCGGTAGACCTTCTTGCCGGCGGCCCCGCTCTGCGCGGTCCGGCCGTCGCACTCGGCGCAGCGCAGCAGGTCGGCGAGCAGCGCGCCCGAGCGGCGGTCGCCGCGTCGGAGGAATCGCCCGCTCTCGGTGATGGTCGCCGAGCGGTCGTCGAGGGCGCGCAGAATGCGGGCACGCTCGCCCGGCGTGATGACGCCCTCGCCGACGCTGACGGTCTGCCCGTGCTCGTCGCGGTAAGGCACGGCGATGTGTTGCCATCGGCCCTCCGGGGTGCGCTCGCGCGTCGACTGCAGGCCCGACCAGCCGGGCGACCGCACGAGGGTGGAGATGGTGCCAACGCCCCATGATTTGCCGCGGGGCGACGGCACGCCGTCGTCGTTGAGGCGCTTCGTAACGGCCCAGATCGTCTCGCCCGCGAGCAACTCATCGGCGATGCGTCGGGCGGTCGCGATGGTCTCGGGATCGTGCGCGAGGTGCCCGTCGACGACGCGCAGCCCGAACGGCGGCGGCCCGCCCAGCCATCGGCCCTCGGCCCGGCGAAAGCGCTTCGCGCGACTTACGCGGCGAGAGAGGTTCTCGACCTCTTCGCGGGCGAGTTCGGCTCTGATGATGTGCTCGAGGCGGCGGCGAGAGTCGCCAGTGTCGGTGCCGTCGCAGCCGACCACACGGCGAGATCCGTCGGCGTGCTCGTCGAGAATGCGGCCGATCTCGACGGCCCCGCGACGGTCGGCGCGGTCGAGCGCCCAGACGAGCAGGGTACGGAAGCGGTCGCCCGCGCGCAGGTCGGTGAGGCCCCGCATCCATTCCGGGCGGGCCTTCGTCGAGTAGCGGGACGCGCCCGTGCCTTCACGCTCCACGTAGACCTCGACGACGTGCAGACCGAGGCGGGCCGCGAGGTGGCGCACTTCGGCCTCCTGCTCGGCGAGCGAGCGGCCGTTGCGGGCGTCGCCGTCGGCGTTCTTGTGCGACCGGCGCAGGTAGAGGGCGCAGCAGCGCGAGGGGTCTAGCGGTTCGTGGGGGTGGGTCATTCGGGGGAGCGTACCCCGAGGTCGTTAGACCGTGTGGAACGTTCCGAAGTCCAGCAGGACGTGTCGATCTCGCCACAGCGGATACGACGGCGGGGCCACGGATCACCGTGGCCCCGCCGTCGAAACGTGCTACTTGGTGGCCGGCTTGAGGCAGAGCACCCGGTCGGCGCCGGTGCCCGGCAGCACCACGTGCGGCTGCGCCGGGTCGGCGCACTTCTCCTTCGCGTCGACCTTGGAGACCACGGTGAACGCGTTCGGCTCCCCGCATTCCGCCGGGGACGCGCCGTTGCCGGACTGCTTGACGCAGGAGCCGACGGCCGGATTGAACGGGGCGGGCTCCTCCTCGCCGCCGATCTTGCCCAGCAGGCTGAGCAGGCCGAGCGGGACGGCCAGGATCAGCACCGCCGTGATCAGCACCATGGCCAGCACCCGGCCATTGCGGACCTTCGGCGCTGGCTGCTCGACTTTCGGCGCCGCGTCCGGCTTGAACGAGTCGAAGCGTCCCTGCTCGGGCTCCGGGTCCTGGTGCCAGGCGCCCGGACCGGGCTGGTTGGCCGGCGGGAAGGGCTGGCCGGCGGGCGGGAACTGCTGACCCGCGGGCGGGAACTGCGGCCCGGCCGGCGGGAACTGCGGCCCCGCCTGCGGGAACGGCGCCGTGCCGCCGCCGTGGGCCGGGTCGTGGGCCGGGTGGCCGTAACCGGGGACCGCACCGGCGGCCGGACCGCCGGCCGGGCCGGCGCCGAACGGCTCGGCCGGGTGGTCGCCGGGACCGTGCGGGCGCGTCCCGTTCATCGGCCGGTTGTTGCTGGCCGGGTCCGCGAAGGCCGGGATGGCGCCCGGGAACGCCGGCGGCGCGGCGGGCGAGGTGGGCGGCGCGGACGAGGGAGCCTCGGGGCCGAAGCCGGGCTGGCCGGACGGCCGCTCCGGCTCGTCGAAGCGCCGCCGGTCCTGGTCCTCGTACCGCTGCTGGCCGTCGTACCGCTGGCCGTCGAAGGACTGCTGGTCGGCGAAGGACTGCTGGTCGGCGAAGGACTGCTGGTCGGCGAAGCGGGGCGGGGAGTCGTGCTCGGCCTGCTGGCCGTCGTACTCCCCGACCGGCTCGTCCACCGGCTCCGGGCGGGCGGGCCGGCCGTACACCCGGGGCTGCGGGGCACCCGTGGCACCCGGCCGCAGGGCCTGGTCGGTCGGGGGCATCACTCGGCTGGCCAGCGGTACCGACGCGCTGGCCGACGCCCGCCCGGCGGCGGACTCGTCGGCAACCGGCACGGCGGCGCGCCCAGCCCCGTCGGCCTCCGGCGAGGTACGCGGCCCGGGCACCACCGGCCCGGCCGGCGACTGCGGCTCCTCGCCGGGACCCCAGCCCGACCGTTCCGGCTCGTACGCCGATGGCGCGTCCGCGCGCCCGGCCGGTTCGAAGGAGGACTGGTCGGCGGCTCCACCGAACTGGGCCGGCGGGGCGTAGTCGGTCGGCGGCACGGCGGCCAGGCTGGCGCCCGGCACCCGCTGCTCCTGCGGCGGCAGGGGCACCGCGTTGGCCGGCGAGATGCCGGGTGCCGGCGCCGGCTGGTAGATCGGGGCCTCGTCGGCGCGCTGGGGCTCCCAGGCGTCCTCGGCCGGTCGCTGCGCGGGCGGGGCCTCGGCGCGGCCCCAGGCCTCCTCGGCCGCCCACGGCTCGGCGTCCGGCACCGCCGGACGGTCGGCACCGGCCCGCTGCGGCGGATTGTCGGCGTCCGCCCCCCAGGCCGGCGGGCTGCCCGGGACCGTGACGGACGCGGTCGCCCGGGCCGGCTGCTCCGGGGGCGTCCAGCCGCCCGACTCGGGTCGGTCGTCCTGTCCGGGCACGGCCGCCGCGCCCCAGGAACCGGCATTATGGGTCGACTCCTCCGCGGCGGGCCAGTCGGCGCCCGGCCGCTGCTCCTCGCGGGCCGGTGCGGCACCGCCCCAACCGTCGGCGGCCTGCTGCTCCGCGCGGGCCTCCCAGTGGGCTGGTGCCGGTGCGCCGGCGGCGTCCCACGACTGCGGCGACCGCTCGTCCGCCTGCGGGGCGTTGTTCCACCCGCCGGAGCCGGCGGCGTTGTCCGGGGTGGCGGTGTTCCAGCCACCGGAGCGGGCGGCGTCGTCCTGGCCGCCGGTGTTCCACCCGCCCGAGTGGGCCGGGTCGTCCTGCGGCGTGCGGGCGGCGTTCCAGCCGCCGGAGCGCGCCGGGTCGTCCTCGGTGGACCATGCGTCGGCCGCCGGGGTGTCGTGCTGCGGCACCTGCGCGGCGCCGCGCGCGCCGGTGTCGGGCTGCGCCCACCCGGGCACGGCCTGTTCCGGCTGCTGCTGCGGCGGCACGGGCACGGAGGCGCGGCCGGCGGATCGGGGTGCCTCGTCCTGGGTGGACGCTGCGTTCCACCCGCCGGAGCGGACGGCGTCGTCCTGTGGCGGCTGGGTCTCGCCACCCCAGCCGTCGGCCTGCTCCTGGGGCGCGGCTGCGCCGTTCCAGCCGGTGGACTGCTCGTGCTGCTCGGCGCCGACGTGTCGACCGCCCGAAGTGGACGCCTCGTGGGACGCGGCCCCGCCGGCGTTCCAGCCGCCGTTGCCCGCGGCGTCCTGGTCCTGGCCGGGCGTGCCGGCGTTCCAGCCGCCGGAGCGGGCCGGGTCGTCCTGGGCCGGGGTGTTCCAGCCGCCGGAGTGGGCCGGCTCGTCGTGCTGCGGCGCGGCGGCCCAGCCGTTGGCGGCCTGGTCCTGCTGCCCGGCGTTCCAGCCGCCGGAGGCGGCCGGGTCGGCGGAGGCGGGCCAGGCGTCGTTCGGCTGGGGCACCCGGGCGGCGCCACGGGCGCCGGAGTCGGGCTGCGCCCACGCCGGGGCGGCCTGCTCGGGCTGCGCCCAGGCGGGCTGTGCCGGCTCGCCCGGCCCGGCGGGCTGGCCGGGTACGGAGGCCGCGGCCCAGGCGGCGGCGGGCTGGTCGGACTGGGCGGCCCAGGCGGGCTGCGGCGCGGCCCACTGGCCGGGCTGCGCCGGCTCGCCCTGCTGCGGCACCTGCGCGGCGCCCCACGCCGGGGGCTGGTCCTGCGCGGCGGCCCAGGCCGGGGCGGCCTGATCCGGTCGGCCGGCCGGTGGTGGCGGCGCCCAGCCCAGGTCCGGGGCGGCGGGGTTGCCGTACCCGGTGTCCTGCTGCGTCTGCCGGTCGCCGTACGGCGCCGGTCCACCGGCGCCCGGCGGCACCTGGTCCGGCTCCTGGCCGGGGCGGTGCTGGCCCTCGGACGTCATGGGTGCGCCTCCTCCATCACATGTCGGCCGCCGATGCCGTCCGGGACCGGGCGGCGGGCCGCCGGTGTCGCCGGCGGATCGGCCGTGCGGGCTCCCCGCACCGTATCCGGTGACCGCGCGGGGCGTCCGGGGAGCACCGGGCCGTCACTCCGCGTCGCCGGGCGGTGGCGATCGGCTCTCATCCGGCTCGATCGGCGTCCCGGGTCGGCGGGTGGCGACCGTGCCCCACCGTACCGGGCGTCCGGTCGAGGTGGAATCCCGGTCTCAGCGGCCCGGAAACGCCGATGACCCCGGAAACGCCGATGACCCGCCCGGGTGCCCCGGGCGGGTCATCGATCTGGAGGAGGTGAGGAAAGTCGGTGCCGCGTCAGCTCATGTGGCGCTGGGCGATCGCGAGGATCTCCTCACGCACCGCGGGCGAGTTGGCGGAACGAAGCGCGTGCTCGATCGCGCGGGCGCGGCGGGTGGCGTCGCGGTGGGTGCGGATGCGCTCGATCATGCTCATGGTGTCTCTCTCCTCCGACTATTCGGTTGTCAGCCCCTGATGTCTCTATTGAAGCGCAAGACGCCGCCAACTTCCATCGATTGTTAGGTGAGCTGAGACACCTGCCTACGATTCGAAGGCCACGCGGGGCTACCGCCGAACTTTCCTTCGTGCAATGGCAACGGCCGGTGTGCCGGGCGTTCACCCTGGGCACACCGGCCGTGGCTGGTGTCGTGGACGGTCAGGTCCAGGCGAGCAGCGCCGCCTCGGGGTCGGCCAGGAAGTCCCCGATGTCGCGGAGGAACTTCGAGCCCAGCTCACCGTCGATGATCCGGTGGTCGAACGACAGGCCCAGCGTGGTGACCTGGCGCGGCTTCACCTTGCCCTTGTGCACCCACGGCATCTCGCGGACCGCGCCGAAGGCCAGGATCGCCGACTCGCCCGGGGGCAGGATCGGCGTACCGGTGTCCACGCCGAAGACCCCCACGTTGGTGATCGTCAGCGTGCCGCCCGACATGTCGGCAGGCGAGGTCTTCCCCGCCTTGGCCGTCTGCACCAGGTCGGTCATCGCGTCCGCCAGCTCGCGCAGCGACAGCCGGCCGGCGTCCTTGATGTTCGGCACGATCAGGCCGCGCTCGGTGGCCGCCGCGATGCCCAGGTTGACGTAGTCCTTGACCACGATCTCGTCGCCGGCCCAGGTCGAGTTGACCATCGGGTGACGCTTGACGGCCAGCAGCACCGCCTTGGCGACCAGCAGCAGCGGCGAGACCCGCACGTCGCGCCACTCCCGCCGCTCGCGCAGCCGGTCCAGCGCCTTCATCGCCCGGGTCACGTCGACGGTGAGGAACTCCGTCACGTGCGGGGCGGTGAACGCCGAGCGGGACATGTTCTCGGCGGTGAGCTTGCGTACCCCCTTGACCGGGATGCGCTGCTCGCGGTCCGCGCCGAAGCTCGCGGCCGCCGTGGCCGGGGCCGTCACCGTCAGCGGCTCGGTCGCCGCCGGGGTCCCGCTCGCCGCCCGCTGTACGTCCTCCCGGGTGATCGAGCCCAGCGGGCCCGAGCCGGTCAGCGTGGCGAGATCGACGCCGAGGTCCTTGGCGAGCTTGCGCACCGGCGGCTTGGCCAGCACCAACCCGCCGGCCCGCCCGTTGCCGTTCGCGCCCGGCGCCGGCGACACCGGAGCGGCCGGCGTGACCGGAGCGGGCGCCACCGGAGCGGGCGCCACCGGAGCCGGCGCGGCCTGGACCGGCGCGGCCGACGCCTGGGCCGGCACCCCGCCCTTGCGCGGGCGGCGCTTGGCCGCCGTGGTGCGCGGGCCGTAGCCGACCAGCACGGCGGTACGCCCACCCGGGGCGGGACCGCCGATCAGGCCCGGCTCGACCGCGCCCTCGGTCGGGGCCACCTCGACGGCGGCCAGCGAGGCCGCCGACGGGGTGGGCAGCGCGGCGGCCGGCGCACCGGTCGTCGACTCCTCGATCGGCCCGGCGCCCGGGTCGGTGTCGATCGCGATGATCGGCGTGCCGACCTCGACCGTGGTGCCCTCCGGGTGGAAGATCGCCTGCACCTGGCCGGCCCACTTCGCCGGGATCTCGACAGCCGCCTTGGCCGTCTCCACCTCGACGATCGGCTGGTTCAGCTCGATGACGTCGCCCACCTTGACCAGCCAGGCGAGGATCTCGCCCTCGGTCAGGCCCTCGCCCAGGTCGGGGAGGTTGAACTCCTTGATCCGTGACATGCCGCTCACCAGCCGAAGGTGCGGTCGACGGCGTCGAGCACCCGGTCGAGGTCGGGCAGGTACTCCTCCTCCACCCGGCTGGCCGGGTAGGGGGTGTCGAAGCCGGTGACGCGCAGCACCGGGGACTCCAGGGAGTAGAAGCACTCCTCGGTGATCCGGGCGGCGATCTCCGAGCCCAGGCCCAGGTTGCCCGGGGCCTCGTGCACGACCACGCAGCGGCCGGTGCGCCGGACCGACTCGTACGCGGCGGTCAGATCCAGCGGGGAGAGCGTGCGCAGGTCGATGACCTCCAGCTGCCGGCCGTCCTCGGCGGCGGCGGTGGCCGCGTCCAGGCAGGTCCGCACCATCGGGCCGTACGCCAGCACGGTGGCGTCGGTGCCGGCCCGCGCCACCCGGGCGGAGTGCAGCGGGTACGCGTCCGCGAGCGGGGCGTCCAGGTCGACCGGGCCCTTCTCCCAGTAGCGCCGCTTGGGCTCCAGGAAGACGATCGGGTCGTCCGAGGCGATCGCCTGCTGGATCATCGAGTACGCGTCCTGCGGGTTGGCGCAGGTGACGACCTTCAGACCGGCGGTGTGGGCGAAGTACGCCTCGGGCGACTCGGAGTGGTGCTCGACCGCGCCGATGCCGCCGCCGTAGGGGATCCGGATGACCATCGGGATCCGGACCTTGCCCTGCGAGCGGTAGTGCATCTTCGCCACCTGCGACACGATCTGGTCGTACGCGGGGTAGACGAAGCCGTCGAACTGGATCTCGCAGACCGGGCGGAAGCCGCGGATGGCGAGGCCGACCGCGGTGCCGATGATGCCGGACTCGGCCAGCGGGGTGTCGATCACCCGCTGGTCGCCGAAGTCCTTCTGGAGCCCGTCGGTGATCCGGAAGACGCCGCCGAGCTTGCCGACGTCCTCGCCCATGATGACGACCTTCGGGTCGTTCTCCAGGGCCTTGCGCAGACCGGTGTTGAGGGCCTTGCCGAGGGTGAGCGTCTCCGTGGCCATCAGTGGGCGCTCCCCTCGAACGACTCCATGTACTTGCTGAACTTCGCCCGCTGCTCGTCGAGCTCGGGGGACCCGGTGGGGTAGACGTGGTCGAACATCGACACCGGCTCGGGGTTGGGCATGGTGAGCACCCGCTCGCGCAGGTGCACCGACTCGGCGCGGGCCTGCTCGTCGACCGAGGCGAAGAAGTCCGCGTCGGCGATCTGCTGGTTGGTCAGGAACGCCTTCATCCGGGCGATCGGGTCCTTGGCCTGCCAGGCCTCGACCTCGCTGGCGATCCGGTAGCGGGTCGGGTCGTCGGATGTGGTGTGCGCCCCCATCCGGTAGGTGTAGGCCTCGATCAGGCTGGGGCCCTGGCCGAGCCGGGCGTTGTCCAGCGCATGCCGGGTCACCGCGTACGAGGCGAGCACGTCGTTGCCGTCCACCCGGACGCCGGGGAAGCCGAAGCCACCCGCGCGCTGGTAGAGCGGGACGCGGGTCTGCCGCTCCAGCGGCTCGGAGATGGCGTACTGGTTGTTCTGGCAGAAGAAGACCAGCGGCGCGTTGAAGACGCTGGCCCAGACGAACGCCTCGTTGACGTCGCCCTGGCTGGTGGCGCCGTCGCCGAAGTAGGCGATCACCGCCTCGCCGTCGTCGGTGCCGGTCTTGCCGTCCATGGCGACACCCATGGCGTACCCGGTCGCGTGCAGGGTCTGCGCCCCGATCACGATCGTGTACATGTTGAACTTGAACTCGTTCGGGTCCCAGCCGCCCTGGTCGACGCCGCGGAACAGGCCGAGCGGCATGATCGGGTCGATGCCCCGGCAGTAGAGGACGCCGTGCTCCCGGTAGGTCGGGAAGGCCATGTCCTGGGTACGTAGCGCGCGCCCCGAACCGACCTGCGCGGCCTCCTGGCCGAGCAGGCTGGCCCAGAGGCCCAGTTCGCCCTGGCGCTGCAGCGCGGTGGCCTCGGCGTCGAGCTTGCGCACCAGCACGAGGTCGCGGTAGAGCCCGCGGTACTCCTCGTCGGTGAAGTCGACGCGGTACTCGGTCCCGTCCGGGCCGATCGCGCTCTCGATCCGCTCACCGGTGGGGGTGAGCAGCTGTACGAGTTCCGGCTCGCCCGCCGCGGCGGTGCGCTTGGACCGGGGTGCGGCCCGCCGGCCGCGGCTGGTGACCCCGGGGTCGCCCTTTGCCATCCGTCTCTCCCTGTCGTGTCTGCGTCGGCGCCGGGGGTGACCCGTCCGCGCAACTCGTACGCCGGCCCGGCCGGTGCCGGGCTGGTTCCTGGCGGCCGCGCCTAGCCCCGGTGAGGGTTGCCGCGCGGCGGTGAGCCGGATTCGGGGAGGAACCCGGTTCGGGAGCCGGCGCCGAACCGCGCCTGCCGCGGGGTGCGCGGAGGCCGGCTGCGTTGCCGTCGTGCCTGAATGATTGCAGAGGAGGTGAGCGGTCCCACAGTATGGCCTCCCCCACCGGTCCCGTTCCGTCGTCTTCGCGACGCATCGACGTATTTGTCCCTTGGAAGATTCATGGCGACGGACATTTTGTGTGTCGACACGCTGTGGTCCCTGGTGAACTGAGCGTCACTGGTCCAAGCTGACCTGGGTGCCGGCAGGGCGTTTCAAGCCGTATGTCCGTTTAGAAAGCCGCCGGTGCCCGGTTGCTCAAAAATCGACGAGGGAGTTCTGCGGTGTCCGAGTCAGGTGACGGTCCTCCCGCCCCCATGCTCGGCCGGCACCGCGACGGTGGCGGCTACCGGCGGATGATCGGCGCGCACCGCGCCCCCGGACCGGCCGGCCCCGGCCGCGGCTACCTCTTCACCGTGGCCCTGCTCGCCGGCACGGCGTCCATGCCGATCCTCGCCGCCTTCAGCACCGGCTCCGCCACCGTCGGCAGCAGCGCGCTCCCTGACGGGAGCACCCCGTTCCTGCCCACCCCCTCCGACGGCCCGGTGGTGGTCCCGCTGCCGGCCACCGGCCAGCCCGCGCCGCCGTCCGCCGGGCCCGGGGACCTGCCGGCCGCCGTCCCCGCCGCGGTCAGGTTGATCCCGCTGGGACCGCCGCTGCCCGCGCTGCCCGCGGCCGCGCCGGCGGCACCGGCCGCTCCCGGCTCGGCCCAGCGCCCGCTGCCGCCGCCCCCGCCCCCGTCCTCCCGGCCCACCCCGCCCGCACCGGGCCGGACCGCCGCACCGACCCCCGCACCCCGCCCCACGCCGGCCGGCTCGCCGACCCCCGGGCCCACCCCGACCGCCGACCCGAGCAGCACCTTCTCCGAGTCGCCGCCGGACCCGACGCCCACCGTCAGCACGGAGCCCACCGCCACCGGCTCGCCCGAGCCGTCGCCCGACCCCGAGCCGTCGCCCGACCCCGAGCCGTCGCCCGACCCCGAGCCCACCGTGGCCCCCACCCGTACCCCGCCGTCGCCCCCGTCGCCGGCCGCCGGGCCGCGCCCCGGCGCCACCGCCGCCACCACCACCGGCGCCACCGGCGCCACCGCCGCCACCACCACCGGCGGCCCGCGTCGGCGTCCGGCCGCCCGCCCGCCGGTCCGACCGCCGTCGCCCACCGCCCGTCCGCCGAAGTTCCCGGCGGCCACCCCGAGCCCGGCCCCGCAGCGCCCGGCGGCACCCGCGCCGACCAGCCACGACGCCCCCGACCTGGACGGTACGGTGACGGGCGACGCCAGCTGACCGGGCCGTACGCCCGCCGCCGGCGCCACCGGCCCGCGGCGGGGCCGGACGGGACGGATCGGGGACGGGGAGCTGAACGGGATCGACGGGGGCGGCGACGAGGGTGGACTCCGCCGGGTCGTCGTACCGCCCGGAGCCCTGACCCGGCTGGCCCGGCTGGTGACCGAGGTGACCGCCCCCGCCGTCCTGGTCACCCTGCTGACCGTCGCGGTCGGCTGGCACGGCGGCGGTGGCGCGCACGGGCTGGGCTGGGCGCTGCTCGCCTCGGTCTTCGCCAGCGGCATCCCGTTCGCGTACATCCTCGGCGGAGTGCGGCGCGGTCGCCTGACCGACCACCACGTGGGCGTCCGCGACCAGCGACGCGTACCCCTGCTCTTCGGTCTGGCCTCGGCCACCGCCGGCCTGGCGCTGCTCGCGGCGCTCGGCGCCCCCCGGTCGGTGCTCGCTCTGGTCGCCGCCGGGGTGGTCGGCCTGGTGGTGGCGGTGACCGTCAGCCACTGGTGGAAGATGTCGATCCACACCGCGGTGGCCGCGGGCGCGGTGGTCGTGCTGGCGCTGACCTTCGGCCCCCGGATGCTCGCCGCCGCGCCGCTGCCGGCCCTGGCCGGCTGGTCCCGGGTACGGCTGCGCGACCACACCGTCGCGCAGGTGGTCGTCGGGGGCGTGGTCGGCGGTCTGGTCGCCGGCCTGGTCTACGCCACGCTGCGCTGAGCGCGGCGTGACCGGTCAGGGGGTGTCGTCGCCGAGGCGCTGGCGGTTGGCCTCGATCCAGGCGTCCAGCGCGGCCGGGTCGTCCGGGTCCACCCCGTCCGCCATCAGCTGCGCCACCGCGGCGGTGGCCGGGCTGCGCCGCTCACCCGTGCTGTAGAGCCGGGCGAACTCCGGCACCAGCTCCTCGATCGCCTCGTCGGTCCGGGTGACGGCCTGCTCCGGCAGGCCGCGCCGATGTCCCGCGAACGCCGTCCAGGCGCGCAGCACCCGGGGCAGCATCGCCGCGTCGTCCATGTCCAGCACGGCCCGGCGGTGCACCCAGTCCAGCAGGAACAGCCCCGCCACCGCCGGGCTCCAGCGCAGCGGGTCGGCGTCCGGGAAGCTCGCCGCGTGGTCGAAGAGCAGGCCCAGGCAGAAGTGCAGCGAGGCCAGTTCCGCGTCGCCGTCCAGGGTGTGCAGGCCGGCGCGGGCCGCCTCCGGCGACGCCAGGAAGGTCCGCACCAGCTCGGTGCGCTCCTCCCCGGTGAGCGGCTCGGCGTCCCAGGTCAGCGTGTCCGCCGGCGCGCCGGGCAGCACCGCCAGCCGGGCGCCGACCAGGGCGCGGTCGGTGGCGAGCGAACCCTCGCCGGGCAGGTCACCGAGGTCGTCGGTGACCGTCAGGTGCCGGCTCACCTCGCCGTGCATCCGGGCCGGGTCCTCCTCGCGGAACCAGGTCAGGTCGTCCGTGGCGCACATCTGCCGGACCTGTTCGAGAATCCGCTCGGCGGGACCGCCCACGAAGACGTCCTTGGTGATCCCGATGTTGTGGTCGACGAGCGCCACCAGCGCGTGCTCCGGACCGCCCGTCGCGTCGTCGTAGGCGAAGGTGGCGAGGTAGGAGGTCTGGTCGCCGTACACGTCGCCGTACGACCAGGCGCCGGTGAGGTGCACCCGGCCGAGCTGGCCGGACCAGGCCGGGGCCTGGGTGCCGGGGCGGACCTTCGCCGCGCCCTCCGCGTCCGGCACCAGCGCGGCGAAGACCGACCGGATGGTGGTCGCGGCGGCGGTCCGGCGGCGCGCGGTGGCGGCCAGGAAGCCGGAGACGAACTCCCGTACCGCCCGCTCCCGGTCGGTCTCGGCGATCGCGTAGACGCTGCCCAGCAGGGCGGCGCCGAGCATCTCGGCGTCGAGGGCGGTGTCCAGCCTCGTCACGTCGCGGGCGGCGTGCAGCACCGCGTCGTAGGGGGTCTGTGGCGTGGCCATGGTCCGACCCTACGCCGCGACGGCCGCGGGGACACCCGTGCCGAGGGCGGGCCTCACCGGGCCGCGTCGCGCAGCGCGTCCCTGGCCTGCCCGTACCGGTCGAGGACGGCCCGTACCGGGCTGAGGACGTACGTGTCGCCGACGTCGGCCACCGCGGCGGTGAGGCGCTTCTCGGCCCGTTGCCGGGCCCGCCGGGCCGCCCAGCGGATCACCGGCCGGGTCACCGCGGCCACCAGCAGCCCGGCGAGCAGGCCGCCGAGCAGCAGCAGGGTCGGCAGCGGCACCTCGCCCACCCGGGGGTACTCCAGGGCGGGCAGCCCGAGCGCCCGCAGCGCGTAGCCGAGCAGCAGCCAGCCGAGCCCGGCCAGCGCGGCGAGGGTGACCAGCCACTGGACGCCACCGACGAGCCGCCACCAGAGCGGCCGGCGGTCCATGCCCAGGTCGGTGCCGGCGATCGCCCGGTCCAGCGCGTCCGGCAGATCGTCGAGGCGGGACCGGGCGGCCGTGGTGACCGCGTCCGGCCAGGGCGCGGGAAGGTCGGCCCCGGAGCGGTCGCCGACCGCGCGGATGGCCAGCCCGAGGGCGGACCGCTGGGCGGCGGTCGGGTCGGGCACCGAGGTCGCGGCGACCAGGCTCTCCGCCGGCTGGTCGGCCCCGGCGGCCGGACCGGGCAGGTGCAGCCGGCGCAGCGGATCCGGTCGCAGCCGGCGCCAGCCCCGGACGACCGGCCAGCCGGTCGTGCCGCCGGCCCGGTGCCGGTACGCCCCCTGGACGGCGTCGGCCACCGCCGGCACCCCGGCCGCGCCGGCCAGGGCCCGGTCCAGCGAGCGGACCGTGTCCTCGTCGGGGGCGTCGCGGGGGACGTCCGTGACCACCAGCTCACCCAGCCCCGCCACGACGGCGTCCATGTCGCCGGAGAGCCGGCGCAGCGACGCCTGACGCTCGGCGACCGCCCGCTCCAGCGCCTCCCGTAGCCCCGTCAAGCCGCCTTCGTGGACCGCCGTGGTGGCCAGCAGCGGCACGCCGTCCAGCCCGTCGGCGTCGAGCAGCCGGCGCAGGTCGTCGAGGACCCGGGGCAGCTCGGTCGCCGACAGCCGGTCGGCCTGGTTGAGCACGACCAGGGTCACGTCTCGGTGCCGGTGGAACTCGCGCAGGTAGCTGGTGTGGATCACCCGGTCGGCGTACTTCTGCGGGTCGACCACCCAGACCACCAGGTCGACCAGGCCGAGCAGCCGGTCCACCTCCAGCCGGTGGGACCGCTGCACCGAGTCGAAGTCGGGCAGGTCGAGCAGGACCAGACCGTGCAGGCCGGTCTCGTCGTCGGCGTCCAGCGCGCTCTCCCGGACGAACCGGTGCCGGGGCAGCACGCCGACCCAGTCGAGCAGCCGGCCGGCGCCGTCGAGCGGGCCCCAGACGCAGGCGTGCGCCACGCCGGTGGTCGGGCGGCGCACGCCGACCGGGGAGAGGTCCAGCCGGGCCAGCGCGTTGAACAGGCTGGACTTGCCGCTGCCGGTGGCGCCGGCGAGCGCCACCACGGTGTGGTCGCGGGAGAGCGCCAGCCGGGTGCCGGCCCGCTCGACCAGGGTGTGCGCGGTGACCAGGCGGGAGTCCGGCACCTGGCCGTCCACGGCGATCAGGAAGCGGCGTACCGCGTCGAGGCGGGACACCAGGTCGTCGGCGTCCACCCGCTGCTCGCCCCGGAACGCCTCGCGCATCCGGCCGACGATGCCCGTCATCGGCGGTCACCGCCCGGCGCGGGCAGGCCGTCGCCGTCGCCGTCGGCCAGGCCGCTACGGTGCCGGGCCACCTCGACCCGGGACGCGGCCCGGCGCAGCTCGGCCCCGGCGTCCGCGCCGGGCCGGGCCTCGTCGGTGCGCGTCAGGTAGCGCGCCGCCTCCTCGTCCAGCAGCGCCCGGACCCGGTCCAGCAGGTCGGCCCGGGCCTTGTTGGCGAGGGTACGCACGGCCTGGTCGCCGAAGATCGCCTGGAGCACGGTCTGCGCGGCGACGGTGGTGCCGGCCCCGGTGGCGACCTCCAGGCCGGTCGGGATGAACGCGGTCGAGGCGAAGACGGCGATCATGACGGCGAGGCCGGTGGCGTTGACCGCGTACGCGGCGGTGCGGGCCACGAAGCGCCGGTCGCCCCCCTCGGCCTTGACCAGCTCCAGCACCCCGCGCTGCCAGTCCCGGACCAGGCGTTCGGCGCGCTCGGAGAGGTCGTCGGAGGGGTGGGCCAGCTCCGGTTCGAGCAGCGCCGCCCCGGCCGGGTGCGCCTTCCAGGCGGTGTACGCGTGCTCGGCCGCCTCGGAGGAGACCCCGCGCAGCAGGGTGACCAGTTGGGACTCGATGGCGTTGCGCAGCTCGGTGGCGGGCGTGGCGGGGCGTCCGCTCATCGCGGCGACCACCCGGTCGCGCAGCCGGCCGATCCGCGCCTCCAGCGTCCGGAAGAACTCGCCGGTGCCGACGAACTCCTGCCACCGGGCCAGCACCTCGCCGCGGAGCAGCCGGCCGTCCTTGAGCCCCTCCTCCACCGTGCGATGCGCACCCCGGTACGCGGCCCGGACCCGCTCGTCGAGCGCGTCGGCGGCGGCGACCTGCTCGTCGGCCGCCTCGGCCAGCGCCTCGACGGTCGGGTGCAGCGAGGCGAGCGCGCCGTCCAGCGTCTGCCGGACCACCGCGGCCCGGGCCTCGGCGTCGGCGGCCAGCCGGGAGAACCAGGCGCTCAGCGGCGCGGTGACCTTGTTCGGCAGCAGGCCCTGGCCGTCGACCCAGGTCTCGGGCAGGACGAACAGCGGCGCGGCGCCGAGATCCTGCGCGGCGAGCATCTCCGACAGGTGGGCGGCGATCTCGTCGGCGGCCTCCGGCGGCACCCGGTCGAGCACCATGGCGATGGCCGCGCCCCGGGCCCGGGCGCTGCGCAGCAGCTCCCACGGGACGGCGTCGGCGTACCGGGCGGCGGTGGTGACGAAGAGCCAGAGGTCGGCGGCGGCCAGCAGTTGGCCGGCGAGGGCCCGGTTGGCGTCGACCACCGAGTCGATGTCGGGGGCGTCGAGGAAGGCCAGCCCGGCGGGGAGCGCGGGTGCGGTGACCAGGTGCAGGGCGCGCGGGTCCTCGCTCGGCTGGGTGGTGCGGGTGAGGCCGGGCAGCAGCTCCCCCTGGCGGAACCAGGCGGAGTCGGCCGGGTTGCAGACCAGCACCGGGGAGCGGGTGGTCGGGCGGAGCACCCCGGCGGCGCTCACCCGGGCCTGCACCAGGCTGTTGACCAGCGTCGACTTGCCGGCGCCGGTGGAGCCGCCGACCACCACCAGCAGCGGCGCGTCGAGCCGGGCCAGCCGGGGCAGCAGGTAGTCGTCGAGCTGGTCGGCCAGGGCCGAGGCGGTACGCCGGGCCGGCTCGGCCGACGGCAGGGTCAGCGGGAAGCGGGCGGCGTCGATCGCGGCCCGCAGCCCGGTCAGCGCGGCCGGGAGGCCGTCGGCGGTGGTGCCGGGGGCAGCCTCGGCGGCGTCCGGCGACCCGGCGCGGGCGGCGACGGGGGGCGCGCCGGACCGGGTGGCGGGATCGCCTTTGGTCGTCACCGCTAAAGCGTGCCCGACCGATGCAAGGGAAGACAACCGGACGGTAATAACGGTCGGGTTGC
Organism: Micromonospora sp. A200; assembly: GCF_029893845.1. Classification (NCBI taxonomy): domain Bacteria; kingdom Bacillati; phylum Actinomycetota; class Actinomycetes; order Micromonosporales; family Micromonosporaceae; genus Micromonospora; species Micromonospora sp. A200. The sequence goes on from NZ_JARXXY010000040.1 coordinate 24,845, forward strand.
GTCGGGTCGGCTCAACCCCGACTTGCGGATTGCCGGCGGCATGGCACTATTGAGTCAAGTTCACTCAACTTGTGGTGCGGTCGCTGCGGGCGGCCCGCCGGGCAGGCCCGTGACCTGCCTCAACGTTACGAAGCGAGGAAGCGAAGATGGCACGTGCGGTCGGTATCGACCTCGGCACGACGAACTCCTGCGTCAGCGTTCTCGAGGGCGGTGAGCCCACCGTCATCGCCAACGCTGAGGGCTCGCGGACGACCCCGTCGATCGTCGCGTTCGCCCGCAACGGCGAGGTGCTCGTCGGTGAGGTCGCGAAGCGCCAGGCGGTGACCAACCCCGACCGGACCATCCGGTCGGTCAAGCGGGAGATCGGCACCAACTGGTCCGTCGACATCGACGGCAAGAAGTACACCCCGCAGGAGATCTCGGCGCGGACGCTGATGAAGCTCAAGCGGGACGCCGAGGCGTACCTGGGCGAGCAGATCACCGACGCGGTGATCACCGTCCCCGCCTACTTCAACGACGGTCAGCGCCAGGCCACCAAGGAGGCCGGTGAGATCGCCGGCTTCAACGTGCTGCGGATCGTCAACGAGCCGACCGCGGCCGCCCTGGCGTACGGGCTGGACAAGGGCTCCAAGGAGCAGACCGTCCTGGTCTTCGACCTCGGCGGTGGCACCTTCGACGTGTCGCTGCTGGAGCTGGCCGAGGGCGTCATCGAGGTCAAGTCGACCAGCGGCGACAACCACCTCGGTGGCGACGACTGGGACCAGCGCATCATCGACCACCTGGTGAAGACCTTCCGTGGCGAGCACGGCATCGACCTGGGCCAGGACAAGATGGCCCTGCAGCGGCTCCGTGAGGCCGCCGAGAAGGCCAAGATCGAGCTGTCCGCCGCCACCACCACCAACATCAACCTGCCGTACATCACCGCCGGCTCCGCCGGCCCGCTGCACCTGGACGTGACGCTCAGCCGCGCCGAGTTCCAGCGGATGACGCAGGACCTGCTGGACCGCTGCAAGGGCCCGTTCGAGCAGGCCGTGAAGGACGCCGGGATCAAGATCTCCGACGTCGAGCACGTGATCCTCGTCGGCGGTTCGACCCGGATGCCCGCCGTGACCGACCTGGTCAAGCAGCTCACCGGCCGCGACCCGAACAAGGGCGTCAACCCGGACGAGGTCGTCGCCGTCGGCGCCGCCCTGCAGGCCGGTGTGCTCAAGGGTGAGGTCAAGGACGTCCTGCTGCTCGACGTGACCCCGCTGAGCCTGGGCATCGAGACCAAGGGCGGCATCTTCACCAAGCTGATCGAGCGCAACACCACCATCCCGACCAAGCGCTCCGAGGTCTTCACCACGGCGGACGACAACCAGCCGTCGGTGCTGATCCAGGTGTTCCAGGGTGAGCGGGAGATCGCGGCCTACAACAAGAAGCTCGGCACCTTCGAGCTGACCGGCCTCCCGCCGGCGCCGCGCGGCGTGCCGCAGATCGAGGTCGCCTTCGACATCGACGCCAACGGCATCGTCAACGTCCACGCCAAGGACCTCGGCACCGGCAAGGAACAGAAGATGACGATCACCGGCGGCTCCTCGCTGCCGAAGGACGACATCGAGCGGATGCGCCGGGACGCCGAGGAGCACGCGGAGGAGGACAAGCGCCGCCGCGACGACGCCGAGACCCGCAACGTGGCCGAGGCGCTCCAGTGGCAGACCGAGAAGTTCCTCGCCGAGAGCGGCGACAAGCTGCCCAGCGAGAACCGCGACCAGATCAACGAGGCCCTCGGCGAGCTGCGCGGTGCGCTCGGCGGCCAGGACATCGAGAAGATCAAGGCGGCGCACGAGCGGCTGGCGCAGGTCTCCCAGCAGGCCGGTTCGCTGCTCTACTCGCAGCAGGCCGAGCAGGGTGAGCAGCCGGGCGCGGCCGGCGCGGGTGCCGGTGCCGCCGGCGGCCCGCAGGCCGGTGGTGCCGACGACGTGGTCGACGCGGAGATCGTGGACGAGGACAAGAAGTGACGGTCCGTCCCCGATCCGGACTCACGGTAGAGAGAACGAGGTAGTCGCATGACGGAGAAGCCACGAGCCGCCGACCCGGGAGCCACCGGGTCGGTGCCGGGTGGCTCCGCGCCCGCCGAGCAGGCCGCCGGCGACGGGCCGCGGGTCGTCATCCGCAACAACCGCAAGATCGGCAAGACCGGGGAGGCGCCCGCCGCCGCCGACGCCGGGGCGGACGTCCCGGCCGAGGGCCTGGTGGAGGAGGCCGAGGTCGTCGTCGACGAGATCGAGGTCGAGACGGTCGACGGTCCGGTCCCGGCCGGTCCGCCCGTGGTGGACGCCCCCGCGCAGCCGGCCGCCGGCGGCGTGGTGGGTGCCACGCTCGGCGCCGAGCTGGAGGCCCTCCGGGCCGAGCTCGACGAGCGGACCCGGGACCTGCAGCGGGTGTCGGCGGAGTACGCCAACTACCGCAAGCGGGTGGACCGCGACCGCGGTCTGGTCCAGGAGCAGGCGACCGGCTCGGTGCTCGCCGCGCTGCTGCCGATCCTGGACGACCTGGACCGGGCCCGCGAGCACGGCGACCTGGTCGGGCCGTTCGGCACGGTGGCCGAGCAGCTCACCACCGCGCTGGGCAAGTTCGGGCTGACCCCGTTCGGGGAGCAGGGCGACCCGTTCGACCCGACCCGGCACGAGGCGGTCGCGCACCAGACCTCGGCCGACGTGGACGAGCCGACCTGCGTCCAGGTGATGCGCCGGGGCTACCAGCTCGGGGAGCGGCTGCTGCGGCCCGCACTGGTCGCGGTCGCCGACCCGGAATAGTGCGGAACCATCCGGTCGCCCCGCCCGCCGTACGACGGCGGGTGGGGCGGCCGGGCCACATCAGGCGGAAGGGGGTGGACCGGTGAGTTCCAAGGACTGGATCGAGAAGGACTACTACGCCGCGCTCGGCGTGCAGAAGTCCGCCTCCTCGGACGAGATCAAGAAGGCGTACCGGAAGCTGGCCCGGGAGTCGCATCCGGACCACAACCCGGGTGACCCGAAGGCCGAGGAGCGGTTCAAGACCGTCTCCGAGGCGTACGCGGTGCTCGGCGACGAGGCCAAGCGCCGCGAGTACGACGAGATGCGTTCGCTGTTCGGCTCGGGCGCGTTCCGGCGCGGCGCCCGGGGGGCCGGGCAGCCCGGCGGGGTGCCGTTCGACGTCTCCGACCTCTTCGGCGGCGGTGGCGGCGGTGGCGCCGGTGGCGCCGACACCCGGTTCGGCGGGGGTGGCTTCACCGACCTGTTCAGCTCGATCTTCTCCGGCGGTGGCGGGGCCGGTGGCCCGGCTCGTCCCCGCGGCCCGGCCCGCGGCCGGGACGTGGAGACCGAAGTGGCGCTCGACTTCGACGACGCGGTACGTGGGGTGACCGTCCCGCTGACGCTGCGCGCGCCGGGAGTCTGCGACACCTGCCACGGCGACGGCGCGAAGCCGGGCACCCGGCCGAAGGCCTGCCCGGTCTGCCACGGCGCCGGGGTGACCACCCGCAACCAGGGGTCGTTCAGCTTCTCCGAGCCGTGCCGCACCTGCCAGGGCGTGGGCACCGTCGTCGAGGAGAAGTGCCCGGAGTGCCAGGGCACCGGCGGGGTGACCAAGACCCGCACGCTGAACGTCCGCTTCCCCGCCGGGGTGGCCGACGGCCAGCGGATCAGGCTGGCCGGGCGCGGCGAGCCGGGTGAGCGGGGCGGCCCGGCCGGTGACCTCTTCGTGCAGGTCAAGGTCCGCCCGGACGAGCTGTTCGGGCGTACCGGGGACGATCTCACCCTGACCGTGCCGATCACCTTCGCCGAGGCGGTGCTCGGCACCGACCTGCGGGTGCCCACCCTCGACGGCGCGGTGACCCTGCGGGTGCCGCCGGGTACGCCGTCCGGGCGGGTGCTGCGCGCTCGGGGCAAGGGCGTGGTGCGGCGCGACGGTCGGGCCGGTGACCTGCTGGTCACGCTGGACGTGGTGGTGCCGGCGGTGGTGTCGGACGAGGCGCGGGCGGCGCTGGAGTCGTTCGCCGAGCAGACTCCGCCGGCGGCTCGGGAACATCTCGACGCGCGGGTGCGTCGGGTCGGTTGACCGGTGGATCGGGTGCGGAGGTGAGCGGGATGTCGGGCGATTTCGTCGGTTCGGGTGACCCTGCCTACGAGGCCAAGGTGCTGATGATCTCGGTCGCGGCGCGGATGGCGGGGATGCACCCCCAGACCCTGCGCCAGTACGACCGGCTGGGCCTGGTGCAGGCCGGCCGGGCGGCCGGCGGTGGGCGTCGCTACAGCGTCCGTGACGTGGTGCTGCTGCGCGAGGTGCAGCGGCTCAGCCAGGACGACGGCATCAACCTGGCCGGCGTGAAGCGGATCATCGGCTTGGAGCGGCTGCTGGAGCAGGCGCAGCAGCGGGTGGCCCGGCTGGAGGCCGAGCTGGACGCCGCGTACCGGCGGATCGCCGAGCTGGAGTCGCTGGGCGGTTTCCCGCGCGGCGACCTGGTGCCCACCAACCGCACGTCGACGGCGCTGGTCGTCTGGCGTCCCCGCCGTACACCGGACCGCTGAACCTCCGGCCCCGCCCGGCTGATGGCCGGGCGCGGCCGTCCCCGCCCCGGTCCGGGTCCCTCGCGCGACCCGGACGCGGGCCCGCTGATCGGCGCCGGGGCGTTTCACCGCTGCCAGTTCGCGTTTCTCCGGCGTGGCTCGGACCGGTTGGGTTAGCCTCAGAACCAGGTCCAACCAACTCAATCCGGACTCCGATGGCAGGGGGAGCCATGGCGGAATCGGCAAAGAAGGTTGCCCAGCAGACGGAGGGCCGGCTCGACAAGGTGGCCGAGAACGTCCGGCAGGGGTTCGACCGGGTGACCAAGGGTCGCTTCAACGACGAGATCAAGAACGGCCGGTTCAGCGACCAGGTCGACCACGGCATCGACCAGGGGCGCGTCGAAGCCAGACGCCGGAAGCAGGGTGGATCGGAACGCTGACGATCCGCCGACGTGCGGGCCGGGACCCACGGGGGGTCCCGGCCCGTTCGCCTGGTCGAGGAAGAGTTGTCACGGACCGCCGGCGTCGCGCCGGCCGCGGGTGTCAGCCGATCCGGCGGTTCTCCCGGACCAGGCCGCCCTCGCACCAGTCGTGGTAGACGAAGAGGTCCTGCCGGGCCAGCAGCACCCGGCTGTTGTGCGCCCAGTTGCGCATCAGCTCGTCGCCCTCCCGCTCGGCCTGCTCGACCAGCTTGCGGAAGCGGCGCTTCGGGTGTGCGCGGAAGTTCGTCCGGATGCCGTCCGCCGCGTAGATGTAGAGGCAGTGCAGGGCGAACCGGCGGGCCGGACAGGCCGGGTCCATCGCCAGGTCGAAGAGGGTGAGCACCAGGTGGTCGCCGGCGACCAGCAGGTCCCAGTCGGGCGGCATCGAGGCCAGCGGCACCGAGTCTGGGTGATAGGCCCACGCCCGCAACTCCGTCGGCGACGGGTCGACGGGGTTGGCGAAGCCGTGGAACGTCGGATCCTGCACGCTCACCGGCAACCTTCCGCTTACGCCCGCGGGGCGCACCCGGCCACCCGCGGACCCCTGGCTCGTTGGGGCAGAACGGTAACCGTCGCCGGTGGGCTGGCGGAAGAGCTTGTCGGGAGCAATTCGACAACGGCCGGACCGGCCGGGTCAGCCGTACGGCCGACCCGGCCGGGGCACGCTCAGTCGGTGGTCGGCACCGGTTCGGGCCGGCGAATCGCGGCCCGCCGCCGCAGCCAGACCTTGAACCAGCTCAGGTCGGGCAGCCGCGCCAGCATCGGCCCGGTCACCACCGTGATCAGCACGTACGCCGTGGCGAGCGCCGCCAGCCGGGGCTCGACGGTGCCGGCGGCGACGGCCAGCCCGGCGATGACGATGGAGAACTCACCGCGCGGCATCAGCGCGAAGCCGGCCCGCCAGCGACCGGGCTCGGCGATGCCCGCCCGGCGGGCCGCCAGGTAGCCGGTGAGCAGCTTCGTCCCCATGGTCACCACGGCCAGGGCGAGCGCCGGCAGCAGCACCGGCGGCATGTCCCGGGGGTCGGTGACCAGGCCGAAGAAGACGAAGAAGACCGCCGCGAAGAGGTCCCGCAGCGGGGAGAGCAGCTGGGTCGCGTGGTGCGCCACCGGCCCGGAGAGCGCGATGCCGACCAGGAACGCGCCCACCGCCGCCGACACCTGGAGCTTGGCCGCCACGCCGGCGACCAGCAGGGTCAGCCCGAGTACGCCGAGCAGCAGCGCCTCCGGGTCCTTGGCGGACAGCGCCGAGGAGATGAGGTGGCCGTACCGGATGGCCACCACCAGGACGACGACCACGGTGAGCACCGCGATGCCGAGGGCGATGCCGCCCTTGACCAGCCCGACGCCGGCCAGCAGCGCGGTGACCAGCGGCAGGTAGAGCGCCATGGCCAGGTCCTCGATGACCAGCACGGAGAGGATCACCGGGGTCTCCCGGTTACCGACCCGGCCCAGGTCGCCGAGGACCTTGGCGATCACGCCGGAGGACGAGATCCAGGTGATGCCGCCGAGCACCACGGCGGCCACCCAGCCCCAGCCGAGCAGCAGCGCGAACGCGAAGCCGGGCAGCGCGTTGAGCAGCGCGTCGATCAGCCCGGCCGGCGCGGCGGAGCGCAGGTTCCCGACCAGCTCGTTGGCGCTGTACTCCAGGCCGAGCATGACCAGCAGCAGGATGACGCCGATCTCCGCGCCGACGGCGAAGAACTCCTCGCTGGCGTTGAGCGGCAGCAGGCCGCCGTGGCCGAAGCCCAGGCCGGCGAGGAGGTAGAGGGGGATCGGGGAGACCCCGAACCGCCGGCTGAGCCGGCCCAGGAGTCCGAGGAGCAGCAGCAGCGCGCCGACCTCGACGAGCAGTGTGGTGGTTTCGTGCATCCGCCTCAGCCGTCCGGGTCACTGTCGGCGAGGATGGCGGTCACTCCGTCGAGACCCTGGCGGGTACCGACCACGACCACCACGTCACCGGCCGCGAAGCGGAAGGTGGGATCGGGCGAGACGTTCACCTCGCCCTGGCGGAGCACCGCCACGATCGAGGCGCTGGTGCGGGTGCGTGCCTTGGTGTCGCCCAGCCGCTTGTTGACGTACTTCGAGCCCGCCGGAATGGCGATCTGCTCGGTGAGCAGCCCGGCCGCCTGCTCGCGTAGGCCGGAGAGCTGGCCGAGCATCAGCGACGCGCCGAGGATGTCGGCGAGCGCCTCCGCCTCGTCGTCGGTGAGTGGGATGTCCGCCTGGCAGGCGTCCGGATCGTCCGGGTCGTACAGGACGAGGTCACGGCGGCCGTTGCGGTGGGAGACCACCCCCAGCCGGCGACCGGATTCCGTGACCAGGTCGTGACGCACACCGATTCCTGGTAGGGCAGTCTGTTCGACACGTACTCGCACCCGGGCAAGGCTACCCTGCGGAGGAGGCGCCCATGATCGATCGAGTGCTCCGCCCGGTGGTCGCCCTGCTGGCCGTCCCGGCGCTGGTGGCGTGCTCGGCGATCGGGGACATCCGCCGCGATCCGCCGTCCCGGTCCGTCGCGCCGTCGCCGACGGCCGCGCCCGTGCCGGCACCGCCGCCGTCCGCCGGCTTCGACGAGGTACGCGCCGGCCGGGTGGCCGTCGCCGAGCGGTACGACGACCCGTTCGTGGAGTTCTCCGACGCCGCGCACGGCTGGGCGCTCTTCGCCAGCTGCGACGGTGGCCCGCCGGACCGGAACTGCCCGGCGCTGCTCTTCTCCACCCTGGACGGTGGCCGCTCCTGGCTGACGGTGCGCCACCCGCGTCCGGTGGCCGACAACCAGCAGCTCTACACCGCGCCGGGACTGGTGACGCTGCTGGCCGAGCCGCACGGCTGGTACACCTCGACCGACGGCGGTGCGAGCTTCGTGCGGACCGACGGGGAGCCGCCGGCCTGGCGGGCCGCGCAGGGGCGGTTCCAGGTGATCGAGGCGACCGGCCGGGTGGGCGAGTGGGACGGTGCTGGGCTGCGCCCGCTGGCCGCCCAGCCGCCCGTGCCGGGGTTGAACACCGTCGCGTCCTCCGCCAACCTGCTGGTGGCGGCGGGGGTGGGCGACGAGGGCCCGTACACGGCGGTCTCCACGGACCGGGGTCGGAGCTGGCAGCGGACCCCGGTGCCGGCGCCCGCCGGCACGGTTGCCGTCCTGCGGGCGAAGGTCGCCCCGGACAGTCAGGTCTGGCTGGTGGGTGAGCGCCCGGACCGGATGGACTTCCCGGCGCTCTGGCGGTGGCAGGGGCGGTGGGAGTCCGTCCCGGCGCAGTCCTACCCCTCCCGGATCGGGTCGGTCGCCCCGATCGGCGCCGGGCGGGTCGCGGTGACCGGCCCGTACGGCGCCGGCGCGGTGATCGACGGCCGGTACACCCCGGTCGCCTGGCCGGTCGGCCCGGAGCACTACCTGACCACCCTCGACGACGGCACCGTCTTCGCCCGCGGGCCGGCGGACGTGGTGCTGGGCACCGGCGTGGGCACGGACCGGCGGTGGGTGCGGGTGACCGTCGAGGGCGACTGACGGGCGAGCGTTCCGCACCGGTCGGCCCGGCGAGCGGACGACGCGGCCCGGCCGGGGATCCCCGACCGGGCGCACCTGCCGCCGGCTCAGCGGAGCGCGGCGAAGAACTCCCGGAGGTCGGCGACCAGCACGTCGGTCGCCTCGTGTGCGGCGTAGTGGCCGCCCACGTCGCCGCGCCCCGCCACGTCGGCCTGGTACGCCGTCCAGCGCACGATGTTCCCGTGGTCCCGCTCGGCGAAGCGGCGGATCGACTGGAAGTCGCCGGGGAACATCGCCAGCCCGGTCGGGCTCGTCGTCGGCCCGCTCGGGTGCTCGGTGGTGTGCGCGTCCTCCCAGTAGAACCGCATCGACGAGGCCGCCGTGCCGGTGAACCAGTAGATCGCCACGTTGGCGAGCACGAAGTCGGGGTCCAGGCTCCGGTCGAAGAGCTGACCGTTCCAGGCGAGCAGGCCGACCGGCGAATCGGCCAGCGCGAACGCCAGGGTCTGCGGCTGCTGGCTCTGCACCTGGTTGAAGGAGAACTTGTTCTCGAAGAACCAGGTCAGGTGGGCGAGCGCCGCCTGGTCGGCCTCGGAGAGCCCCTGGAAATCGCTCGGGTCCCCGGACGGGAACGAGAAGAGTTGGGTGACGTGGACGCCGAGCACGTGCTCGGGGTCGATGCGGCCGATCTCCGGCGAAATCATCGAGCCGGCGTCGTTGCCGACCGCGCCGTAGCGGTCGTAACCGAGCCGGGCCATCAGCTCCGCCCAGGCCCGCGCGGTGCGGTACCGGTTCCAGCCGGCGCTGCGGGTCGGCCCGGAGAAGCCGAAGCCCGGCAGCGACGGGATGACCAGGTGGAACGCCGGCGCCGTGGGGTCGGTGGGCTCGGTGAGCGGGCCGATCACGTCCAGGTACTCCACCACCGAGCCGGGCCAGCCGTGGGTGAGCACGAGCGGGGTGGCGTCGGTGCGGGACGACCGGACGTGCAGGAAGTGGATGTCCTCGCCGTCGATCTCGGTGACGAACTGCGGGTGGGCGTTCAGCCGCGCCTCCACGGCCCGCCAGTCGAACTTCTCCAGCCAGTACGTCACCAGCTCGCGGACCCGGTCGGTGGTCGTGCCGTAGGCGTCGCCGACGCCCGGGAGCTCCCCTGGCCAGACGGCCCGGCGGAGCCGGCCGGCGAGGTCGTCGAGGGCGGTCTGCGGGATGTCGACGCGGAACGGGCGGATGGCGGTGTCGGACATGCGCTGCTCCTCAGAACGGAATGTTTCGTTCCGCTAGACCATAGCAGAGCGGAATGATCCGTTCCACTGGTATCCTCGGGCCATGCCGAACCCGACCGACACCCCGCCGCTCGCCGGGCGGCGCGCACAGGCGGCGCGCAACGACGCGGTGATCCTGGCGGCTGCCCGCGCGGTCTTCCTCGCCGACCCGAAGGCCCCGATCGCCGCGGTCGCCGAGCGCGCCGGCGTGGGGATCAGCGCCCTCTACCGGCGGTACGCCGGCAAGGAGGACCTGTTGCGCAAGCTCTGCCATGACGGCCTGCGGCGGTTCATCGAGGCGGCCGAGGAGGCGGCCGGCGACCCGGACGACTGGTCCGCCTTCGCCGGCTTCCTGGAGCGCGTCGTCGATGCCGACGTGCACTCGCTGACCGTGCACCTGGCCGGTACCTTCACCCCGACGCCCGAGATGGGTCGGGACGCGGCGCGGGCCAACGAGCTCACCGCGGCGCTGGTGGAGCGGGCGCGGGGTGCCGGGCGGCTCCGGCCCGACGTGGTGGTGCAGGACGTCGGGCTGCTGCTGGAGGGGTGCGCGGCGATCCGCGTACCCGATCCGGAGCGGACCCGGCAGCTGCGCCGGCGGCAGCTCGCGCTGCTGCTGGCCGGCCTCGCCGTCACCGATCCCCCGCTGCCGGGGCCGCCGCCCGCCGCCGGGGAGTTCGACTGGCGGTGGCGGCGATCCGAGTGACCCGGGTCACACACCTGGAGTTGAGCGGAATAGGCTCAACTCTGGTTTCGTCCTTACTGGTGGACACGCCGATCCAGGGGAGCCCATGAACACGGAACGCCTCACCACCAAGAGCCGCGAGACCATCACCGGTGCCGTCGCGCTGGCGAACCAGCGCGGTCACGCCACCGTGGAGCCCTGGCACCTGCTGCTGGCCCTGCTGGACACCGACGGCTCGACCGCCGCCGGCCTGCTGCGCGCCGTCGGGGCCGACCCCGCCGAGCTGCGCCGGGTCGCCCAGCGCTCGGTCGACGCGCTGCCCGCCGCCCGGGGCTCCAGCATCGCCGAGCCCACCCTGGCCCGCGAGTTCGTCAACGCCATCGGCGCCGCCGAGCAGATCGCCCGGCCGCTCGGCGACGAGTACACCTCCACCGAGCACCTGCTCGCCGGCCTGGCCCGGGTGGGTGGCGCGGTCTCCGGCGCGCTGAAGGGCGTCGGGGCCACCGAGGAGAACCTGGTGGCCGCCTTCCCGACCGTCCGGGGCGGCGACCGTCGGGTCACCACCGCCGACCCCGAGCAGACATACCAGGCCCTCGCCAAGTACGGCGTCGACCTGACCGCCAGCGCCCGGGACGGCAAGATCGACCCGGTCATCGGCCGGGACTCGGAGATCCGCCGGGTGATCCAGGTGCTGTCCCGCCGGACCAAGAACAACCCGGTGCTCATCGGCGAGCCGGGCGTCGGCAAGACGGCGATCGTCGAGGGGCTGGCCCAGCGGATCGTCGCCGGCGACGTGCCGGAGTCACTGCGCGACAAGAAGCTGGTCTCGCTCGACCTCGGCGCGATGGTCGCCGGCGCGCAGTACCGGGGCCAGTTCGAGGAGCGGCTGAAGTCCGTCCTCGAGGAGATCAAGAACTCGAACGGCCAGGTCATCACCTTCCTCGACGAGCTGCACACCGTCGTCGGCGCAGGCAAGGGCGAGGGCTCGATGGACGCCGGCAACATGCTCAAGCCGATGCTCGCCCGTGGCGAGCTGCGGATGGTCGGCGCGACCACGCTGGACGAGTACCGCGAGCACATCGAGAAGGACCCGGCGCTGGAGCGCCGCTTCCAGCCGGTGCTGGTCGGCGAGCCGACCATCGAGGACACCATCGGCATCCTGCGCGGCCTCAAGGAGCGCTACGAGGTGCACCACGGCGTACGGATCACCGACGCCGCGCTGGTCGCCGCCGCCGCCCTCTCCGACCGCTACATCACCGACCGGTTCCTGCCGGACAAGGCGATCGACCTGGTCGACGAGTCGGCCTCCCGGCTCCGCATGGAGATCGACTCCCGCCCGGTGGAGGTCGACGAGATCGAGCGGGCCGTACGCCGGCTGGAGATCGAGGAGATGGCCCTGGCCAAGGAGCCCGACGCCGCCTCCGCCGAGCGGCTGGAGCGGCTGCGCAAGGAGCTGGCCGACAAGCGCGAGCAGCTCACCGCGCTGTCGGAGCGCTGGCAGACGGAGAAGAGCCACATCACCAAGCTCTCCACCGCCAAGGAGGAGCTGGAGCGGCTCGGCGGCGAGGCCGAGCGGGCCGAACGCGACGGTGAGCTGGAACGCGCCGCCGAGCTGCGCTACGGCCGTATCCCGGCGCTCAAGACCGAGCTGAAGCAGGCCGAGGAGGAGCTGGCCCGGCTCCAGGCCGACGGCGCCATGCTCAAGGAGGAGGTCGGCGCGGACGACATCGCCGCGGTGGTCGCCGCCTGGACCGGCATCCCCGCCGGCCGGCTGCTGGAGGGGGAGACCGCCAAGCTGCTCCGGATGGAGGAGTCGCTGGCCTCCCGGGTGGTCGGCCAGGCCGAGGCGGTGGGCGCGGTCTCCGACGCCGTCCGCCGGGCCCGGGCCGGCGTCGCCGACCCGGACCGCCCGACCGGCAGCTTCCTCTTCCTCGGCCCGACCGGTGTCGGCAAGACCGAGCTGGCCAAGGCGCTCGCCGAGTTCCTCTTCGACGACGAGCGGGCCATGGTCCGCATCGACATGAGCGAGTACGGCGAGAAGCACTCCGTCGCCCGCCTGGTCGGCGCCCCGCCCGGGTACATCGGCTACGAGGAGGGTGGCCAGCTCACCGAGGCGGTGCGCCGCCGGCCGTACTCGGTGATCCTGCTCGACGAGGTGGAGAAGGCCCACCCGGACGTCTTCGACATCCTGCTCCAGGTGCTCGACGACGGCCGGCTCACCGACGGCCAGGGCCGCACGGTGGACTTCCGCAACGCGATCCTGATCCTCACCTCCAACCTCGGGTCGTCGGTGATCAGCGACCTGACGCTGGCCGAGGAGCAGCGCCGCGAGGGGGTCCTCGCCGTGGTCCGGTCGCACTTCAAGCCGGAGTTCCTCAACCGCCTCGACGACATCGTGGTCTTCGCCGCGCTGCGCGGTGACGACCTGCGCTCCATCGTCGACATCCAGCTCAACCGGATGCGAAAGCGTCTCGCCGACCGTCGGTTGGCACTGGACATCACCGACGCCGCCCGTGGGTGGCTCGCCGAGCACGGCTATGACCCGATCTACGGCGCGCGCCCGCTGCGCCGCCTGGTCCAGACCGCCATCGGCGACCAGCTCGCCAAGGCCCTGCTGGCCGGGCAGATCCGCGACGGCGACACCGTCCGGGTCGACCTCGCCGACACCAAGGACGCCCTGACGGTCACCCCGGCCTGACCCACCCGCACCCAGGACGACGGGCCCGCCTCCCGGCGGGCCCGTCCCCGCACCCGACCAGCCCCGCACGCCCCCGGTGATCAAGAGGTTTGCGTCGGCGGCACCGCTCCTGCTGACGCAAACCTCTTGATCAAGAGGGTGGGGGTTGGCGGGACGGGGAAAGGATGGGGGCATGTTCGGGATCGGGAAGAGCAGGGACCGGGAGCTGGACGCCGCCGTCAAGGAGCTCGCCGGGGCGGACACGCTCGCGTTCGGCGGGGTGGGCATCGCGGGCACGCTGCTGCCGGTGACGGAGGCGTACCGGCGGGTCGAGGAGGCCCTCCACGCGCACCTGGACGAGGCGCGGGACAAGGTCGACTGGCTGCTCCGGCACGGGTCGCCCGCCGGGAAGGCGTACGCGGCGACCCTGCTGGAGCGGGTCGACCCGGCGGCGGCCCGGGACGCCTGGGCGTCGCTGCGCGACGACAAGGGCGAGTTCACCACCTTCACCGGCTGCGTGATGGGCAACGCCAGCCTGCCCGGGTACGCCACCGAAAGGCTGGCCGGACGGTAGGCCGGAGTCCGGCCGAACGGGGCTGCGGCGCCCGGTCGGTGCCCCGTAGCTTCCCCGCATGACTCAGGACGCCGGCGCGCCGGCCCGCCCACCCCGCCCCACCGCCGTCACCGTCGCCTCCTGGATGCAGATCGCCGCCGCCGTCGTGCTGCTCGCCCTGCTCGGCCTGGTGATCTGGCAGGCGATCGAGTGGAACGGCGAGATCGACCGCGCGGCGCGGCTGGTGCCCGACGCCGATCCGGACGAGGTCTCCGGCGAACGGTTCGGCAACATCGTCATGTCCTGCGTGCTCGGGGTGCCCGCGCTGCTGCTCGCCGCCGGGCTCCTCGCCACCGCGCGCGGCGTCCGTCGGGGCAGCAACGTCGCCCGGATCCTGGTCTTCGTGGTCGGCGGCCTGCAACTGCTGGCCACCTGCGCGCAGGGCGGATTGTCGGTCCTGTTCATCCCCTTCCTCTTCGCCCTCGGCGGCCCCGAGGAGGACTGGGACTCCGACATGCCGGCCGAGTTCATGCCGGAGGAGTCGGGGTTCATGCGGGAGCTCTACGGCGACGGGTCCGATCCGACCGGCGACGTCCTCTTCGGCGCCGGCAGCCTGGGGACGCTGCTGGTCGTCGGCCTCACCCTCACCGCGGTGGTGCTGCTGGCGCTGCCGTCGGTGCACCGCTGGTTCGTGCCGCGCGCCGCCGAGCAGGCCCGCCCGGCACCGCTCAACCCGCTCAACCCGCCCGCCTTCCTGCTGCCGCCCGGTTACATGCTCTGCCCCGACCCGCGTGCGCACGGCCTGCCGCCGCAGCTGACGCCGGCCGCGCCCATGCCGGCCGCACCCGCCCAGCCCGCTCCCGCCACCCCGCCGCAGCCCGCACCGGAGGCACCGCCGGCATCGGACGCGCCGGACGCCGGACCGAAGCCGGGGAGCTGACCTGGGCGGCGGGTCCACCCTCCGCCACGCCGGACGCTGAGTGACTGGCCGCTCACTCAAGATGGACGTGTTTCCCCAGGTGCGCGGGGTTGTTACCGTCTCCGCCGACGGTGGGGAGGCGGTCGGGGTGGACGGTTCGGTGGCGTACCTGGTGGCGGCGGTGGGGTGTCTGGTCGGGGTCGCCGGGGTGGTGATCGCTGTGGTCGCCCTCGCCCGGCAGCGAAAGAGGACGCGGCCGGCGGCACCGGGCGACCCGTTCCGGGACACCGACGCGGACGCGCTCCGGGGTGACCCGCGCAAGCTCAAGCCCGGCGACATCGTCGAGATCCGGCAGGTGTCGTACGCGATCCGTGGCTCGGTGCACCTGGTCGAGGGCGCCTGGAGCTGGGCCGAGCACCTGCTGGACGACGCCGGTGGAGCCAAGCGCTGGCTCTCCGTCGAGGAGGACCCGGACGTGGAACTGGTGCTCTGGACCGCCGAACCGGGCGCCACCGTCACGCCGGGTGCGCCCACCCTCGACTTCGCCGGCCGCCGCTACTCCTGGGAGGAGTCCGGGCAGGCCCGGTACTCGGCCACCGGCACCACCGGCCTCGACCCGACCGGCACCGTCCGCTACCACGACTACCGGGCGCAGGGCGGGGCCCGGCTCGCCTTCGAGGCGTACGGGGAGGCCGGCTGGGAGGTGGCGGTGGGCGAGCCGCTGCACCGCTCCGAGGTGATGGTCTACCCGCAGGCCGGCCCGGACAAGGTGGCTTGAGCGTGCTGGTCAGCATCGACACCCCGTACGTCGACACCAGCGCCGCCGACCTCGGCCTGGCTCTCGGCGACCCCGAGCTGCCGGCCCTGGCCGTCCGCGAGGTCGACCTGCCCGGCGGCGTCCGGCTGCGGCTGCGCCTGCTCGGCGCCTCGCACCAGGTCGTCCTGCCCACCCCGAGCGGTGGGCTCACCGAGACGGTGGCCTGCCTGCCGGGTCGGCCACCGCACCTGCCCGGCACGCTGCACGACGAACCGAACGGCTACCGGTTCACCGCCACGGTGCTCCGGCCGCCCGCCGGTGAACTGCGCGCCCGCGTCGCCGCGCTCCGCGCCGAACTGACCGACGACCCGTACGCGCTGGTCGGGGTCTTCCCCGGCGACCCGGACGCGGTCACCGCGCTGGCTGTACGGCCCGATCGGCCGGACGGGTCGGTCGGCTGGCGCACCTGGCACGCGTATCCCCAGACCAACGAGCTGGTCCTGACCGAGACGGTGGTGGCACTGCGATGACGTACCGGCGCTGGTTCGTGGTGGGAGTGGCCTTCGCGGTCATCGGCGCACTGGTCGCCGCCTTCGCGATCTTCTACGGCAACTTCTCGCCCCGCGGTTACGTCGAGGACCGGTACACCCGGGCGACCAGCCGGGACGTCGGCGGCGAGGCGATCGCGTACACCTCGAACAAAACCCCGAGCCAGGTGGCGCAGGACGTGACGAACGCCTGGCAGCCGGCCGACCAGTACGTCGACGGCAGCGGCGTCTACCTGCGCTACGACGACGACTCGGTGGTGATCCTGCCGATCGCCACCGGCTCGGTGATCCTCCTCGAAAGCCTTCGCACCGCCTACCCGCGCTACCACTCCACGGTGGGCAACCACTGGGGCTGGGGCCGGGGCAGCACCGTCCGGGGCGGCGGCCCCGGCAGCGGCAAGTAGCCCGACCCGAACGACACCCCTGGAGTCCCCTGTGCAGACCCTGGTCACCGATCTGCTGGTCACGCTCGCCTACGGCGTGGTCGGCGTCGTCCTGATGGCCGTCGGCTACGTCCTGGTCGACGTGGCCACTCCCGGCAAGCTCCACGAGCTGATCTGGACCGAGCGCAACCGCAACGCCGCGCTGCTGCTCGCCTCGAACCTCGCCGGCGTGGGCGTCATCGTGGTCGCCGCGATCGCCGCCAGCGCCGACGACTTCGTCCTCGGCCTGGTCGGCGCCGCCGCGTACGGGATCCTGGGCCTGGTCATCATGGCCGCGGCGTTCCTCCTGCTCGACGCGGCGACCCCGGGCCGGCTCGGCGAGATCCTGGTCGACCCGGAGCCGCACCCCGCGGTCTGGGTCTCCGCCGTCGTCCACCTCGCCACCGGCGCGATCATCGCCGCCGCGATCAGCTGATGACCGCCGCGAAGCGGCCAGGCGCCGCCGGGCGCCCGGCGACCACCGGCGCGAAGAGCCCAGCGAAGAGCGCCGAGATTCCGGTGTGGAAGCAGGCCCTGATCTGGGTGGGCCTGCTGGGCACTGTCGCCGCCTGCACCGTCGGGGCGATCGTCAACGGCGACGACGGGTCCGACACCGTGCCGCCGCCGACCGCCCAGGAGCGCGGCGACACCGTGCCGCTCCTCCAGCGGTCCACGGCCAGCCAGGGCGTCTGCTACGGCTGGGAGCTGAAGGACTACTTCGGCTACGGCGACCCGGTCAGCGTCGGCTCCAACCTCGGCGACGGCGTGGCGGTCGAGGACAACCCGGCCTGCCCGCGCTGGCTGCAGGTGAGCGTCCGGATCTACTACCCGTCGGAGAGCAGCGAGAGCGACGACAACGCCTACGTCGACGTCAACGGATCCAGCGACTTCTCCGCGGCGGAACTGCTGCGCATCGCGAACGGCCTGGGGCGGCTCGGGGTCACCGAGAAGGTCTTCATCGACGATCCGGGCTGGGCCGTCACCCGGGCCGCCGTGATGCTGCCGCTGCTCGCCGTCGAGGCGGGGGCGGTCGAGCCGGCCGCCACGCCGGCCGCGGCCACGACGGAACCGTCGCCGCTGCCCGACCCCGGCAGCGACCTGTGGCGGGACCGCTGGGGCTACCTGCTCGCCGCCGGTGGCCTGCTGCTGGTCACCGGCCTGCTGGTCACCGTCGGAGTCGTGCAGCGCCGCCGGCAGCGCCGGGGAGGCGGGCCCGCGAAGCGCCCCGGGGCGGAGACGGCGGCGACGCGTACCCAGGAGCGGGCGTGACCACCGACGCGCCGGCCGCCCCAGCGCGCTGGCGGGCGGCCCGGGCGGCGGTCCTGCTCGCGGTCTTCGTCTGCGCGGCCTGCGGCCTGGTCTACGAGCTGGCCCTGGTCGCGCTCGGCAGCTACCTGATCGGCGACGCGGTCGGGCAGGCCTCGATCGTGCTCGGCGTGATGGTCTTCGCGATGGGCGTCGGCGCGCTCGCCGCGAAGCCGTTGCAGTCCCGGGCCGCCGCCGCGTTCGCCGTGGTCGAGCTGACCCTGGCGCTGCTCGGCGGCCTCTCGGTGCTCGGCCTCTACGCCGCGTTCGCCTGGCTGGACCTCTACGGCCCGGCGCTGGTCGGCACCGCGTTCGTGCTCGGCCTGCTGATCGGCGCGGAGATCCCGCTGCTGATGGTCATGCTGCAACGCATCCGCGAGCAGTCCGCCGGCAGCGCCGTGGCCGACCTGTTCGCCGCCGACTACGTCGGGGCGCTGCTCGGCGGGCTGGCCTTCCCGTTCCTGTTGATACCGGTCTTCGGCCAGCTCAAGGGCGCGCTGGTGGTCGGCGCCGTGAACGCGGTGGCCGGCCTCGCGCTGGTCTGCACGGTGTTCCGGGCAGAGCTGAGCCGCCGGGCGCGGGTCGCGCTCGCCGCCGGCTCCGTCGTGGTCGCCCTCTGCCTGGGGTACGCCTGGATCACCGCCGCCGACTTCGAGCTGACCGCCCGGCAGCAGCTCTACCGGGATCCGGTGGTGCACGCCGAGCGCAGCCGCTACCAGGAGATCGTGCTCACCCGGTCGGTGCGGGAGGTCGGGCACGCCGACGCCGACCTGCGCCTCTACCTCAACGGCGACCTGCAGTTCAGCTCGGTCGACGAGTACCGCTACCACGAGGCACTGGTGCATCCCGCCATGCGCGGCCCGCGCGGCGAGGTGCTGGTGCTCGGGGCCGGCGACGGGCTCGCCGTCCGGGAGATCCTGCGCTACCCGGACGTCCGCCGGGTGACCGTGGTCGACCTCGATCCGGCGGTGGTGGCGCTGGCTCGCGCCGAGCCGCAGCTGCGCCGGCTCAACAGCGACGCGTTCACCGACCCCCGGGTCCGGGTGGTCAACACCGACGCGTTCGGCTGGCTGCGTACCGTCACGGAACGGTTCGACGTGGTGGTGGCCGACCTGCCCGACCCGGACGAGACCGCCACCGCGAAGCTCTACACCGTCGAGTTCTACGCGCTGATCCGGTCGGCGCTCGCCGAGGGCGGCCGGCTGGTGGTGCAGTCCGGGTCGCCGTACTTCGCGCCCCGGTCGTACTGGTCGATCGAGGCGTCGGTACGCGAGGCCGGCTTCGCCACCGTGCCGTACCACGTGGATGTGCCCTCCTTCGGCGACTGGGGTTTCCTGCTCGCCACCGCCGGGGTGGCCCCGCCCGCGCTGGAGTTGCCGGCGGACGCGCCGCCGCTGCGTTTCCTGGACCCGTCGGTGCTGCGGGCGGCGGCCGCCTTCCCCGCCGACCGGGCCCGCCTGGACGTTCCCGCGTCCACGTTGCTCCAGCCCAGGGTGCTGGAGTACGCCCGCGCGGAGTGGCGCGGCTACTGACCCCGTCGCCGGCCGCCGGCTATTTGGTGCGCGCGCGGCTGGGCCGGAGTGGATACGGTGTGGGCGCGATCTAGGGGAAGGAGAATCGTGGTCGATTCCCAGCACACACCGGCCCGCGTCCGGCCGGCCGTGGTGACGATTTCCAGCTATCTGCTGATTCTGTTCGCGCTCATCCAGGTGATCAACCTGATCATCGCGCTCACCACCATCGGCACCATTCGCGAGGTGATGGACGAGGCCTACCGCGGCACCTCCGCCAACGGGGTGCAGGGGGTGGCGGACTTCGCCGTCGCGTTCAGCCTGGGCGGCGCCATCGTGGGGCTGCTGCTGGCCATCGTGCTCGCCGTGCTCGGCCTGTTCAACAACCGGGGCGTGAACGGCACCCGGATCACCACCTGGGTGCTCGGCGGCCTGATGTTCTGCTGCTGCGGCCTCGGCACGGCCAGCAACGCCGCCGGTGGCCTCACCGCCGGCGGTGGCGGGCCGAGCGACGGTGACGTCCCGAGCGCGGAGGAGGTGCAGCGCCGGCTGCAGGAGGCCCTGCCGTCCTGGTACGGCCCGGTCACCACGCTGCTCGCGGTGATCGGCCTGCTCGCCCTGCTGACCGCGCTGATCCTGCTCGCGCTCCCCAAGGCGAACGAGTTCTTCCGCAAGCCGCAGCAGGTCTGGGAGCCGCCGGTCCCCGGCGCCGCCTACCCCGGCCAGCCGAGCTACCCGGCGACCCCCGGCTACCCGGCCACCCCGGGCTACCCGCAGGCGGGCTACCCGCCCGCGCAGCCGGGCCAGCCCTCGGCCCCCGGCCAGCCCGGTTACCCGCCGGCCCCCGACTACCCGGCCGCGCCGGACCAGCCGCCGGCCGCCTCGCCGTGGCAGCCGCCGTCGGCCCCGTCCTCGCCCTCGTCGGACGCGCCCGCCGCGCCGCCGGCCGGCCAGCCGGAACAGGGTGGACCGGCGCAGGGACAGGACCGGCCGGGCGGGGACGTCCCGCCGTCCGACCCGACCCGCCCGACCGGCAGCTGACGGGCGAGTAGGAGCGACGCAGACGATTCCCTCCGAGTAGGTTGCAAGCCGACGCCTACCGGAGGGAATCGTCGTGTCGTACCCGGATCAGGCCCCGGCGCGTCGGCCCGCCGCCGTCACGCTGGCCGCGGCGGTGCTCGGGCTGATGGCCCTCGCCGCCGGGGCGTACGCCGTCGCGGCGCTGCTCGCCCTCGGCGGCACGGTGGACCGGCTCCGGTCGGCCGCCGCCGGTACGACCGCGGGCCCCGACGACGTCGACGGCGTGGTCACCCTGCTGCGGGTCACCACGATCCTCTCGGCGGTGCTCACCGTCCTGGTCGGCCTGCTGCTGGTCGGTCTCGCCGCCGGGTTGCTCGCCGGCGGCCGGGGCGCCCGGGTGGCCACCTGGGTGGTCGCCGGGCTGGGGCTGCTCTGCGGCTGCTGCGGCCTGGCCGCGCTGGTCGGTCAGCGGGCCGGCCCGCTGCGGACCGACGAGCAGAGCACCGCCGAGCTGCTGGGCCTGCTCGGCGACGCCTACCCGTCCTGGTGGCTCCCGCTGAACGCGGCCCTTTCGGTGGGCCAGGTGCTCGGCTACCTTGTGGTGGCCGTGCTGCTGGCGCTGCCCGCGGCGAACGGCTGGTTCGGCCGCGCCCGGCCGACGCCGCCGCCACCGGCGCCGCTCCCGTACGGCCCGTACCCACCCCCGCAGGCTCCGCCGCCGTCCCGCTGAGGAGCGCCCGTGACGTCCGAGACCCCGGCCACCGAGCGACGGGCGCTGGTCACCGGCGCCACCGCCGGCATCGGTGAGGCGTTCGCCCGCCGGCTCGCCGCCGACGGGTGGCAGCTGGTGCTGGTGGCCCGGGACGCCACCCGGCTCGCCGAGGTGGCCGCCGACCTGACCACCCGGCACGGTCACCGGGTGGAGACGCTCTCCGCCGATCTGTCCACCGACGACGGATGCGCGGCGGTGGAACGGCGGCTGACCGACGCCACCGCCCCCGTCGGGCTGCTCGTCAACAACGCCGGGCTCAGCCTCAACCAGCCGTTCCTGCGGTCCACCGTCGCCGACGAGACGCGGTTGCTGCGGCTCAACGTGCACGCCGTCATGCGGCTCACCCTGGCCGCCCTCGGTCCGATGACGGATCGACGAAACGGGATAGTGATAAATGTCTCTTCCGTCGCCGGTTTCGGCCCGGTGATGCCCGGTTCGACGTATCCGGCGAGCAAGGCGTGGGTGACGAGCTTCAGCGAATCCGTCGACCTGTCGGTGCGCCCGCTCGGCGTACGGGTGATGGCGCTCTGCCCCGGTTACACCGCCACCGGCTACCACGAGCGCAACGGCATCGACATGTCCGGCACGCCCCGTTGGATGTGGCTGCGGGCCGACGACGTGGTCGACGGTGCCCTGCGTGACCTGGGTAAAGGCAAGCAGATCAGCATTCCGGACTGGAAGTACAAGCTCGCCGTGGCCGGCCTGCGGCACGCGCCGCGGCGGCTGCTGCGGATGGCCTACCGGGACCGCCGGGGGCGGGTCGAGCCGACCGACGGCTGACCCGGCGATGCCCCGGCCGCTGCCGTCCCGATGGTGCCGGCAGGGTACGGGATTCCAGCCTGGTCGCACAGCGTAGCCGTCCATCGCCACCCATCGGTCGCCCACGAGGCTGACCCGGGTGGACCCCACATCCGGCGTACAGACTCGCGCAGTACCCTCTATCGCCATGGGGCACCGCGACGACCTGCGTAAATTCATTTCCGACCTGGCTGTGGTCCACGGCCGGGTGGTGCTCTCCTCGGGCCGCGAAGCGGACTGGTACGTCGATCTGCGTCGCGTCACGCTGCATCACCAGGCTGCACCGCTGGTCGGTCGGGTGATGCGCGAGCTGACCGCGGACTGGGACTATGAGGCTGTCGGCGGGTTGACCCTCGGCGCGGATCCGATCGCGGTGTCGATGCTGCACGCCGCGGCGGAGACCGATCGACCGTTGGACGCGTTCGTGGTTCGCAAGGCGGGAAAGGCGCACGGTCTGCAACGGCGGATCGAGGGGCCTGAAGTGGCCGGTCGGCGGGTACTTGCCGTGGAGGACACCTCGACGACGGGCGGCAGCGTGTTGACCGCCGTCGAGGCGCTGCGCGAGGCCGGGGCGGAGGTCGTTGGTGTGGCGGTTATTGTTGATCGAGGAGCCGGGGACGCCGTACGTGCCGCCGGACTGCCGTATCGGGCGGCCTATACGTTGGCTGACCTCGGCCTTGTGGCGTAAAAATTTGCCGATTCGGATCTGCTGATATGCAGGCGGATCGATGCTGCTGGTGGAAGGATGGAATACGTGGGAACTGCGTTGGCTGAAATGACCATGCCTCAGATCTCGCCGCTTGCCGGCGAGCCGATCGAACGTGCCGATGCCGAGCGGCTGGCGGGGGTCCTCAAGGCCCTTGCCGACCCCGCCCGGCTCCGGCTGCTCAGCCTGATCCAGTCGGCCCCCGAGGGCGAGGCGTGCGTCTGTGACCTGACGGCGCCGCTCGGCCTCTCGCAGCCGACGGTCAGCCACCACCTGCGTATCCTCACCGAGGCCGGCTTGCTGGAGCGGGAGAAGCGCGGTGTGTGGGCCTACTACCGGCTGGTGCCGGCCGCGATCGCCACGATCGCGGATCTGCTGACCCCGCCGCGCAAGCGGGCCACCAAGAAGGCCCGCTGACCCGGTGTCCGCGCGTCGTCCCCGACCGGGGCGACGTCCGGTGACGTACCAGGGGTGGCGTCATCGGGTGGTGACTCCTGCCTGTCACCAGCCAGCTCGCTGATCCGTCCACCGGATTCTGACGGTGGCACGAACGGCCGGTCCCTTCCGGGGCCGGCCGTTCGTCGTGGGCGAGGGTCAGCGGCCCTGGCCGTGGTCCGGGTAACGCCGCTCGCCCTGCGGTGGCTGCTGCCGGTACGGGTGCTGCTGCGGCGGCTGGTCGTGGTGCAGGTGGTGCTCGATGGTGTCGCGGACCGCGTCGGCTGCACCGGCCGCGCTGGCCGCTGCCACCACCGCGACGGCCTCGCCGCGCTTGCGGGCCTTCCGGTCCCGCAGGAACTCGAAGAAGATCGGCAGCACCGAGATCAGGATGATCAGCGCGACCACCGGCAGGATGTACCGGTCGATCTTGTCGCCGATCGCGCTGTAGATCTGCTCGGCGAGCAGGTAGCCGATCAGCAGGATGCCGTCCACCCAGAGGATGGCGCCGACCACGTTCCAGAGGAAGAACTGCCGGGCCGGCATGCCGAGCGTGCCCGCCACCGGGTTGAGGAACGTCCGCACGATCGGGATGAACCGGGCCAGCACCACGGCCTTCGCCGGGCCGAACTTCTGGAAGTAGTGCTCCGCCTTCTCCACGTACTCCTTCTTGAAGAGGCGGGAGTTGGGTCGGTCGAACATCCGCCGGCCGTACCGGGAGCCGAGCCAGTGCCCGAGCTGGGCGCCGACGATCGCGCAGATCGGCCCGCCGATCAGCAGCCCGATCAGGGAGAGCCGGGTGCCGTCGCCGAAGATCGCGTCCGCCACCGGTGACGCCGCGACGCCCGCCAGGAACAGCAGCGAGTCACCCGGGAAGAAGAAGCCGACCAGCAAACCGGTCTCGGCGAAGAGGATGACCCAGACGCCGATCAGCCCGAAGGTCTGCAACAGCTCCTTGGGGTCGAGCGGATTCAACGCGACCGTCTCGATGACTACCCGGCTCTTCTCACCTGTGTCCACGGCCACACAGGCTACCTGCCCCTCACCCCACTCCGCCCCACCCCTCCCGCCCCCTCCCTCGCCGGCACTTTCCCGGAAAGCGTGGCCATGGCGCGCGAAATGGCCACGCTTTCTCCGAAAGTGCGCGGGTCTCGGGGATGGGGGCGGGTCAGAGGCGGGGGTCGACGGGTTCGGATTCGCAGGCCAGGATGGCGAAGACGAGTTCGTGGCGGCGCCAGAGGGGGGCGTTGTCGGCGAACGCGTCGAGGGCGGCGAGGCCGAGGGCGTGCTCGCGCAGGGCCAGGCCCCGCTTGCGGCCCAGCGAACGGCGGCGCAGCGCGGCGAGCTGATCGGGGGCGGTGTAACCCGGGCCGTAGATGATCCGCAGGTACTCCCGGCCCCGGCACTTGATCCCCGGCTGGAGCAGCGAGCCGCGCGCCGACCGGGCGGCCAGCCCGGCGTACGGCTTGACCACCATGCCCTCGCCCCCGGCCGACGTCAGCTCCAGCCACCAGTCGGTGGCCGCTGCCACCGCAGCGGCGTCGGCGAGGTCGACCACCTGCCGCCGAGTCGGGGTGAAGAACTCCGGGTCGGCCGCGCAGAGCCGGTCGGCCAGGTCGAGGTGCCAGCCGTGGTCCCGGTCGGCGAAGCTGACGCCCGCACCCGCCAGCACCGCGAACGGCGCCAGGGTCACCCCGCGCAATCCGTCGGTCGGCGCCACGTACGCCCGGTAGGCCGTCGAATAGCCGTCGACCTCGGCGTGGCGGGCCGCCATCCGCTCCCGCAGCCCGTCCACCGGCAGCCCCCGGGTCGCGGCGGCGTCCAGCGTGGCGAGCACCGCCGGCAGCGCCGCCCGGCCGGCCGCGCCGACGCTGGCGTACTGCTCGCGGATCAGCCCGCTCGCCTTCGCCGACCAGGGCAGCAGCTCGCAGTCGAGCAGCAGCGCGTCGGTGCCCAGCTCGGCCCAGAGGCCGGCGGCGGTCACCGCCACGCGTACCCGGGCGAGCAACTGCTCGTCGAGCGGCACGCCGAAGAACGGCCGGCCGGTGCGGGTGTGCACCACGCCGCCGCCGAACGGCCCACCGGTGGGCTCCCGCTCCACCAGCACCACCGCCCGTGAGCCCATGTGCTTCTCCTCGCAGACCACCCGGTCCACGCCCGCCGCCCGGTAGTCCTCGAACGCCTGCGCCGGGTGCTCCAGGAAGCCCTCGACCGTCGAGGTCGAGCAGGGCGCCATGGTCGGCGGCAACCAGACCAGCCGGCCCGGGTCGACCGCGAACCGGCTCATCACCTCCAGCGCGGCGGCGGCGTTCTCCGCCGGCACGGTCAGCGTCCCGTACGCGTGCTCGAGGTGCCGGCGGCCGGTGACGTCCGTCAGGTCCAGCACCGTGTCCGGTCGGGCCGGGGTGCTGACCAGCGGGCGGACCGGGGCGTACCACTCCTTGACCGCCGGGACGGCGACCAGTTCCTTCTCCGGGTAGCGCAGGGCGGTGAGCCGGCCGCCGAAGACGCAGCCGGTGTCGAGGCAGATGGTGTTGTTCACCCACTCCGGCTCCGGGGTCGGCGTGTGGCCGTACACGACCATGGCCGAGCCCCGGTAGTCGCGGGCCCACGGGTAGCGCACCGGCAGGCCGTACTCGTCGGTCTCCCCGGTGGTCTCCCCGAAGAGCGCGAACGCGCGGACCCGGCCGGACGCGCGGCCCTGGTAGGCCTCCTTCAGGCCGGCGTGCGCGACCACCAGCCGGCCGCCGTCCAGCACGAAGTGGCTGACCAGGCCGTCGACGAAGGCGACGACCTCCGCGACGAACTCCGCCGGCTCGGCCGCCAGCTGGGCCATCGTCTCGGCCAGGCCGTGGGTGAGCCGCACGTCCCGGCCGCGCAGCTTGCGCAGCAGCTTCTGCTCGTGGTTGCCCGGCACGCAGATCGCGTGCCCGGCCGCCACCATCCCCATCACCAGGCGGAGCACCCCGGGGGAGTCCGGGCCGCGGTCCACCAGGTCACCCACGAAGACCGCGGTACGACCAGCCGGGTGCACCGCGTCCACCGCGCGGCCCGCGTCATCGCGGCGCAGCGACCAGCCGAGCCGGAGCAGCAGCGCCTCCAGCTCCTCCCGGCAGCCGTGCACGTCACCGACGATGTCGAACGGCCCGGTGAGCTCCCGCCGGTCGTTGAAGAGCTTCTCGTACCGGATCTCCGCGGCCTCGATCTCCTCGACGCCGCGCAGCACGTGCACCTTGCGGAAGCCCTCCCGGGCCAGCAGCCCGTACGTCCGGCGCAGGTCCCGCTGCATCCGGGTCAGCACCTGCCGGCCGAAGGTCCGGTCGGCCCGCCCCTGGGTCCGCTCCCAGGCCAGGGCCTCCGGTACGTCCAGCACGATCGCCACCGGCAGCACGTCGTGCTCCCGGGCCACCCGGACCAGCGCGGCCCGGGCGTGCGACTGGAGGTTGGTCGCGTCGACCACCGTCAACCGGCCCCGACGCAGCCGGGTGGCGGCGATGTGGTGCAGCGCCTCGAACGCGTCGGCGGAGGCGGACTGGTCGTTCTCGTCGTCGGCGACCATCGCCCGGAACATGTCCGAGGAGAGCACCTGGCTGGGCAGGAAGTGCCGGCGGGCGAAGGTCGACTTGCCCGATCCCGAGACGCCGACCAGCGCCACCAGGGCCAGCTCGGGGATGTCGAGGGTGGTCATCGGCGCTCCTCCTTCCGCTCGGTCGTGGTGTCTTCGATCGTGGTGTTTTCGGTCGTGGTGAGGACGGCCAGCTGGGTGGGGGCGCCCACCTCGGGGTCCTCCTCCCCGACGCCGCCGATCGTGGCGCTGTAGCCGTACGTCGCGGCCACCCGCCCGACCCAGGCGGCGAACTCGGCGCGGGTCCACTCGAAGCGGTGGTCGGCGTGCCGGAACCGCCCTGCCGGTAGCCCCTCGTAGCGGACGTTGTACTCGACGTTCGGCGTGGTCACCACCACGGTGCCCGGCCGGGCGTGGCCCAGCACCGCGTCCTCCAGCGCCGGTAGCCGGGGCGGGTCGAGATGCTCGATCACCTCCATCAGCACCGCCGCGTCGTAGCCGCGCAGCCGGTCGTCCCGGTAGGTGAGGGCGGACTGCCAGAGCCGGATCCGGTCGCGCTGCCGCTCCGGCAGCCGGTCCAGGCGCAGCCGGCGGGCGGCCAGCGTCAGCGCGTGGCTGGAGACGTCGGTGCCGACCACCTCCGTGTATCGCCGGTCGGCGACCAGGGCGGTGAGCAGCGCGCCACCACCGCAGCCGAGGTCGAGCACCCGGCTCGCGCCGCTGGCCGCCAGGGCGGCGAGCACCGCGTCGCGCCGCCGTGCCGCCAGCGACGCCCGCCCCGGTCCGGCCGCGTCCGTCGTCCGGGCCGCTCCGCCTTCGTGTCCCGCTGCGCCGGCCTCGCTCTGTGGGGTGCCGGCGTCGGGTCCGGCCACGCCGGCCACGGGTCCCGGGTCGGCCGGGGACTCGTCGATGCTGTCGTCGGGCAGGGGCTCGTCGGCGAGGCGCAGCTCGGTCAGCCGGGCCAGCGCCTGCCCGGCCAGCGCCCGGCGGTGGGCCAGGTAGCGACGGGTGATCAGGGCCCGCTCCGGGTGGTCGGCCAGCCAGCCCGCGCCGGCGCGGAGCAGCTTGTCGATCTCGTCCGGCGCCACCCAGTAGTGCTTCGCGTCGTCGAGCACGGGCAGCAGGACGTACAGGTGGTTGAGGGCGTCGGCGACCCGGAGGGTGCCGGTCAGGACGAGGTCGACGTACCGGCTGTCACCCCAGTCGGGGTGCTGCTCGTCCAGGGGGATCGGGGTGGCGGTGACCGTCCAGCCCAGCGGGGCGAAGAGCCGCCCGGCGACATCGGCGCCACGACGGCAGCGCAGCACCGGCACCCGTACCTCCAGCGGGATCGCGGTGCCGGCCAGTTCCGGGCGGTCCCGGGACTCGCCGCGCAGCGCCGACCGGAACACCGTGGACAGGGCCGAGGCGAGCAGGCTGGACGCGGCGTACGCCCGGTCGTTGACGTACTGCCCGAGGGTGAAGCTCTCCGGGGTGCGGGCCTGCTTCCGGCCGCCACGCCGCCCCACGCCGAGCCGCTGCGGGTCGACCTCGACCAGCAGGGCGGCGGTGCACCGGTCCTCGTTCGCTTCGGGGTAGAAGACGTGCGCGGTGCCCGCCGGCAGTTCGAACGACTGGACCCGGGCAGGGTGCTTGACCAGCAGGTACCCGAGGTCGGTCGCCGGCCGGTGGGTGGTGGTCAGGGTGAGCAGCACGCCGCTCATGGTCTCAGGGGTTTCGATCTTGCGTCGCCCTCTTTTTGTGCGTGGGGTTTCCGGGGGAACCCCACCCGCTCCGGGCGGTCAGGCTTGATCCCTGCGCGGGCGGGGCTCCCCCGGAAACCCGACGGGGCTGAGCGGCGTGCGTCAGCGCGGGGTGCGGCTGGCGTGCTGCTTCTGGTTGCGGGATCTGAATCGTGTCGGCGCTGTTCGGTGGACGTGCTGGGTGGGGGACAGGTTGGCCGGCGGTTCGGCCTTGGCGGGGGGACGGCGACGCCCCGCCGACCTGGGGTCGACGGGGCGCCGGGGTGGTGCGGGGTGGGTCAGGCGACGAAGCGGGTCCGGCGGCGGCGGGCCACCACGTAGCCGCCGACGCCGGCGGCGAGCAGCAGGCCGCCGATGCCGGCGACCAGCGCGGTGGACTCACCGGTGATCGGCAGCGTGCCGCCGTCACCGCCACCGTTGCCGCCGGTCGCGTTCACCAGCAGCTTCGCGGTGTCGTTGGCCGGCTTGATGTCCTCGGTGAAGCCCTCGCACTCGCACTTGGCGTTGATCGTCACGGTGCCGGTGGCGTTCGGCACGACCTTGTCGATCCGCAGGCCGAACTCGACGGTCTGCTCCTCGCCCGCGGCGATGTAGAGGTCCGGCCAGCACCGGTACGCCTTCTCGCCTGGCTTGCCGGCGTTCTCCCAGTCTTCCTGCTTGCCGTCGAACGGCACGCAGACCTCCGGCACCTCGACCGCGGTGGTGCCGGTCGGCACGGTGACGTCGATCTTCGTGACCGGGCTGCCGGAACGGTTGAAGTCCAGCGACGCCGGGCCGTTGTTCCGAACGCCGACGGTGGCGTTCACGACCTCGCCGGCCTTGCCGGTGACCGAGTCGCCGATGGCGGCCAGGTCCACGCCGTTCTTGCCGGTGACCGAGACCTCCATGCCGGACCAGTTGTTGTCCGGGTTGGTGTCGGCCTGGAAACCGCTGAGGGCGCCCGCCTTGGTCAGGGTGAGGTTGCCCCCGTTACCCGGCTTGCCGACCGAGATGCCCAGGTTGTCGAGGTACGCCGCAAAGTCCTCGAACTCGGCCACGGTCATCCAGTTGTGGTAGCCGTACTCCTTGCCCGGGGCGTAGGTGTCCTTGCCCAGGGTGTAGTTCACCGCCGAGGTCCAGTTCTCGCCCGGCGCCGCGGTGAGGCTGTCGAAGCGGCAGGTACGCAGCTCGTCGCCCTCGTAGGTGCAGTTGTTGAACTTCTCGCTCGGGCGGATGGCCCGGTCGTGGTCGAAGATGACCACGGCACCCTTGGCGGTGGTCGTTCCCACGTTGCGGACCGTCAGCGGCGTGGTGAAGGTGCCGCCCGGCGCCGCTGACCGCTTCACCTCGGTGCGGCCGGCCAGGTCCACGCCTTCGCCGACCCGCACCTTGGCGGTGTGGGTGGCCGAGGTGGCGCCCTCCGCGCCGACGGTCACCTTCAGCTCGCCGGTGTCGCCGTCCTTGGCGTCGCCGGTCGGTGCGAGCACCACGCTGAAGTAGCCGCCGATGCCCCAGTCGTCCAGACCGACCTCGAACGGGTCGGTGCAGACCAGGACGTTCTCCTCCGGCGAGGCGCAGTCCCCGCTCGGCGTGCCCTCGGGCTTGACCGTCACCTTGCCGGCGAGGTCGCGGTAGTCGTAGCGCACGCTCAGGCCGTGCAGGACGACCGGCTCGGAGCTGTACAGGATGGGCGAGTCGATCTTGCCCTCGGAGCCGACGGCCAGGGTCGTGTCGGCGAAGTAGAGGCCGAGGTCGACGGCCGACTCCTCGGCCGAGGCGGGGGTGGCAGCGGCGGCGACGATCGCGCCGGCCACGCCCAGCCCGGCGAGCCAGCGCCGGGTCGAGTGCGTGAGCATGGGGGGTTCCTCCCGTGAGGTGGTGCGGAAGAGTCGGTGGACGCGTCCGGTGTCACCGGTCGCGCCCGACGGCGCGGCCCCCCCCCCCGGGGGGGGGGGGGGGGCGCCGGGGGGGGGGGGGGGCGCCGCCCCCCCGGGGGGGGCGGCGGGGGCCCCCCCGGGCCCCCGCCCCCGGGGCGCCCCGCCGCGCCCCCC
>NZ_JARXXY010000041.1:0-52182 GCF_029893845.1 Micromonospora sp. A200
TCGTCCATGCCCGACTTCTTCGTCGCGGCGATGATCGCCTTCACGTTCTTGGTCTGCTCGTCGCCCAGGGTGATGTGCGACTGCTTGCCCTGCACACCGTGCGGGATCAGCTTGCCCTTGTCCACACCCGGCTTGTCCGCCTGCACCACGGCAACGGCCTTGGCGTCCACCACGGGGGTGGCGTGGGCTTCGGTGACGGGGCCGGCGAAGACGCCACCGGCGAAGGCCAGACCAGCGATACCGAGAACGCTCCTACGCAGAATGGTGGTGTTCATGGGGGAAGCTCCTTCAGGGGGTTGACGCCGCCGGTCGACCGGGGGATCGACATGACAGGCGGCGTAAGCACCACGAGCAGGCGCTCACACATACAAGGGGAAAGTCTCTGCCCGGCAGGCTTCACGAGCGGGGGCTCACGGCGCCGGGGTCCATGTGTAACGACCGGCGGCCCACCATCATTCCGGGGGCCCGCCCATCCCGGGCCGGCCATGCGTTCGGGCCGGGCCAGCGGGGTGCTGCTGCGATCGTCCAGGTGATGTAACGACCCCGGGCCCGTCATCATTCCGGGTCGGGCACCCCGGGGGCCCACGTGATCGGGCCAGGCCAACGGGGGTGCTACTGCAATCGTCCAGGTGATGTAACGGCCCCGGCCCGGCCACCATTCCACCGCCGGGGTGCCCCCGGTCACGGGACGGCCCGGACCAGCTAGCCCAGACCGGACTTCTGGCACCTCCAGTGCGCCCTGCAATCGGACATCCGGCACGCCGATGCCAACCCGGGGCCGGTCATCCAGGCACGCCGATCCGTGCCGGAACCGGACATCCCGACCACGGCCAGCGAACGGAACAGGACAGTCCCGCTTGCCGCCTTTAGTCAGCCGCCGCCCTCAGTTCGCGGCTGCCTGCGCTCCGGCAACAGGCGCCCGGCCGCCTTCCAGGGCGCACACCGTTTGCGGCGTGTCGCGCGATCCCGCGCCCCCATCCCGCGACACACCGCAAATCGCGAAGAGGCGACAGCTCGGCGACGGGCAGGGCCGGGGCGGCCCCGCGTACCCGGGCAAGGGTGGCCGGGCGGCGCGGACCGTGCGGGACGGCCGCGTCAGGAGGCGCGGGCACGGACCGGGCGGGACGAACGCGTCAGGAAGGTGCGGGCGGGGGCCTTGGCCGCGTACCCGGCGGGCACCGACCGGGCGGCCAGCCCGAGGCGGTCGAGGCCGGCCTGCGTCGGCGGGTGTGATCGGTGCCGGAAACGGGCGTGATCGGCCGCAGCGGGGGTGGTGGGAGCGAAGGCGCGGGACAGGGGGAAATGGGCGGGGAGTGGAATGCGGGCAACCGGGTCGGCTGCGCGGAGCGGAGTCGGCGTTACCCTGACACCATGCAGGCCGTCGTCAGCACCGCGCCCCACCTGGCCCGCCCGGGCCGTCCCACGGTGGTGGCGCGCACCCTGGCGGAGCTGGCCGGCCCCACCCGGGGGGTGGTGGAGCTGCCGGTGCGGTTGATGTGGAACGCCGACCGGACGTTCGACCTGGGTGACCCGGACCAGCTGCTCTGGATGTACGAGAACGTGCTGCGGGAGACCACCCGCGCCGAGGACCTGCGGCACCTGATCAACGGCCGGACGTTGCGGCGGGTGTGGCGGCGGCTGAACCTGCCCCGGGGTGTCCGGCAGGCGTGGGAGAGCCGGCACCGCGGTCTGCGGACCGCGTGAGCGGACTCCACCTGCACGAGTTCTACCGGGAGGTCGCCCGGGTGGCGCTCACGGCGGCCGGGCCGCACCGGTTCGTGCTCGGCGGCGGGGTGGCCTGGGCCGCGCACGGGCTGGTCACCCGCCCCACCGAGGACGTCGACCTGTTCGCCGACGTGGAGGGCGCGGCGGCGGCCGCCGCCGCGGAGGTGCGGGCGGCGCTGGAGCGCGCCGGGTTCGAGGTGGCCGACGCCGACCCGGACAGTGACCTGGGCGAGCTGTTCGACGGCTTTGACCGGGACATGAAGGACTTCGTGGTCACCCGCGGCCCGAGGCGGATCCGGCTGAGCCTCGCCCGGCTCGACCGGTACCGCTCCCCGGTGGTGATGGACTTCGGCCCGGTGATGGACGTCCGCGACCTGGTTGCCAACAAGACCGCCGCGCTGGTCAACCGGCGCGAGGTCCGCGACTACATCGACGTGTCATCAGCGCTGGACCACTACCCGGTGGCCGAACTGCTGGCGCTGGCCCGGCAGGTCGACCCGGCGCTGGACGACGACGACGTCCGGGAGGCGGGCCGCTACCTGGACCGGGTGCCGGATCAGCGGTTCACCCGCTACGGCCTGGACGCGGCGCGGATCGCCGAGGTCCGTCGCCGGCTGGCCGCCTGGCCCCGCTGACCGCCGGGACGGCCAGCGGGGCGCGTTGCGCTCACTTGGTGAAGCGACCGCCGGTCACGCCGAGGATCTCGCCGGTGACGTAGCTGGACTCCTGTGAGGCGAAGAAGACGTACGCGGGGGCGAGCTCCGCCGGCTGGCCGGGTCGTCCCATCGGGGTGTCGGTGCCGAACTGCTTGACCTTCTCCCGCGGCATGGTGGCCGGGATGAGCGGCGTCCAGATCGGGCCGGGGGCCACCGCATTGACCCGGATGCCCTTCTCGGCCAGCTGCGCCGCGAGCCCCTTGGTGAAGTTGGCGATCCCCGCCTTGGTGGTGGCGTAGTCGAGCAACTGCGGTGACGGGTCGAAGGCCTGGATCGACGCGGTGTTGATGATCGTGGCGCCGTCGTTCATGTGCGGGATCGCCTCCTGGCACAGCCAGAACATGGCGTACAGGTTGGTCTTCAGGACCCGGTCGAACTGGGCGGTGCTGATGCCGGCGATGCCGTCGTCCTGGGACATCTGGTAGGCGGCGTTGTTCACCAGGATGTCGATGCCGCCCAGATCGGCCAGGGTCCGCTTGACCAGCTCCCGGCAGTGGCCCTCGTCGGTGAGGTCGGTGCGCACCGCCACGCCCCGGCGGCCGGCCTCCTCGACCAGCCGCACCGTCTCCCGGGCGTCGGCGTCCTCCTCCTCGCTCAGGTAGGAGATGACCACGTCGGCGCCCTCCCGGGCGAAGGCGATCGCCACCGCACGGCCGATCCCGGAGTCGCCGCCGGTGATCACGGCCCGCTTGCCGGTCAGCCGGTCGCTGCCCCGGTACGACTCCTCGCCGTGGTCGGGCTTCGGGCCCATCTCGCCGGTCGACCCGGGCGCGGACTGCTGCTGGGCGGGCTGGCCCTGCTGCTGACCGTACTGCTCGGTGGGGTCCTGCTGGGTGTACTGGTCCTCGCTCACCGGTGCTCCTCGGGGTCGTTCGTCCGGCCTTCTGCTCGTCTGCCCTACCCGGCGAGCCGGGCCGGAAACGACGGCGACCGCCGCCCGGATGACCTCGGTGTTACGCGAGGGTGGCCGGCGGCGCTGGTGGGGTGGAACAGCTCGAGCCGCGGTGGCGGGAGTGACAGCGGCTCGTTATGGTGCGCAACGGCGCCCACGAGGCGCCTCTCCCCCATTGGAAGGGCACCGCATGACCTCCTCCTCCGGCGCCTCGCGGCGCCAGGTGCTGGCCGTGGCCGCCGCCGCGGCGACCACCCCCCTGATCGCCGGCGCCCCCGCCCGGGCCGCCGAAGCGACGGGACCGAAGACCTGGGACCTGACCGTGCTCGGCACGTCGGAC
Organism: Micromonospora sp. A200; assembly: GCF_029893845.1. Lineage (NCBI taxonomy): Bacteria > Bacillati > Actinomycetota > Actinomycetes > Micromonosporales > Micromonosporaceae > Micromonospora > Micromonospora sp. A200. Next base: position 3,674 of record NZ_JARXXY010000041.1, read on the forward strand.
ACGCACGGCAACGTCTACAACTGGGATTACTACAAGGACGCCGAGTACGACGACAGCAGGCACAACGACGTCGGCGTCGCCAAGCTGGCCACCCTGGTCAACCAGATCCGTGCCGAGCGCAAGGGCAAGCCGACCCTGGTCCTCGACGCCGGCGACACCATCCAGGGCACGCCGCTGGCCACCTACTACGCCAAGCAGGAGCCGATCACCACCAGCGGTGAGACGCACCCGATGGCGAACGCCATGAACATCCTGAAGTACGACGCCGTGACGCTGGGCAACCACGAGTTCAACTACGGCCTGCCGCTGCTGGCCACCTGGATCTCGCAGCTGGGCTTCCCGGCGCTCGCCGCCAACGCGGTCAACGCGGCCACCGGCAAGCCGGCCTACCTGCCGTACGTGATCAAGAAGGTCCGCCTCGGCGGCTGGGACGCCCCGACCATCAACGTCGGCATCCTCGGCCTCACCAACCCCGGCGTGGCCATCTGGGACAAGGGCAACGTCGAGGGCAAGCTGGTCTTCCCGGGCATGGTCGAGACCGCCGCGAAGTGGGTGCCGATCATGCGCGAGCGCGGCGCCGACCTGGTCCTCATCTCGGCGCACGGCGGCGACAGCGGCACCTCCAGCTACGGCCCGGAGCTGCCGAACGAGAACCCCGTCACGCTGATCGCCCAGCAGGTCCCCGGCATCGACGCGATCCTCTTCGGCCACGCCCACGCCGAGGTGGTGGAGAAGTTCGTCACCAACACGGCCACCGGCGCCCAGGTGCTCACCGCCGAGCCGTCGAAGTGGGGCCAGCGGCTGACCCGGATGGACTTCACCGTCCAGAAAGTGCGCGGCACCTGGAAGGTCGTCACCAAGCGCGCCACCATGCTCAACACCAACACCGTGGTCGAGGACCCGGCGGTGCTCGCGGCCGTGCGCGGCCAGCACGGCAAGACCGTCGACTACGTCAACACGGTCGTCGCCCAGTCCTCCGAGGACCTGTCGGCCGCCGAGTCGCGGTACAAGGACACCCCGATCCTGGACTTCATCAACCACGTCCAGACCGAGGTCGTCACCGCGGCGCTGGCCGGCACGTCGTACGCGTCGCTGCCGGTGCTGTCGATCGCCGCCCCGTTCAGCCGCACCGCGGTCTTCCCGCAGGGCGACGTGCGGATCCGCGACGTGGCCGGCCTCTACGTCTTCGACAACACCCTCGAGGCCGTGGTGCTCACCGGCGCCGAGGTGAAGGCGTACCTGGAGTTCTCGGCGAAGTACTTCGTCACCCTGCCGGTGGGCGCGGCCGTCGACCCGGCCACCATCAGCGACCCGGCCGTGCCGGACTACAACTACGACGTGATCTCGGGCGTCGACTACGACATCGACATCAGCAAGCCGGTCGGCCAGCGGATCACCCGCCTGGTGCTGGCGGGCACCGACACCCCGGTCGCCGACACCGCGCAGTTCGTCATCGCGGTGAACAACTACCGGCGCAGCGGCGGCGGCAACTTCCCCGGCATCGTCAAGACCCAGGTCTACAACGAGCAGCAGGAGATCCGCCAGCTGCTGATCGACTGGGCGCAGGCGAAGGGCACCATCGACCCGGTCGACTTCTACGTCCCGAACTGGAAGCTGGTGCGCGAGGGCGTGCCGGTCTTCTGAGCCGTACCACCGACACACGTCGACGGGCCGCGGGGATCGACCCCCGCGGCCCGTCCGCGTCCGGCGCCGCCCCGCCGGTCGCGGTCAGCCGCCCGGCCCGAGCCGGAGGTGCCACTCGTCGTCGTTGGTCGACTCGGGTCGGTCGCGGCGCGGATCGGTCTCGGTGAGCTCCACCCGCTCCTCTGGGCGGACCGCAGGCGGCAGCTCACCGAAGCGCACATGGCGGAGGAAGGCGTACTCCTCGTCGTCGAACGAGGTGGGCTCCGGGTCGCTCATGCCCGCATTGTGCCGCCGCCGGTCCAGCACCGCCGTCCCATCAACGACGCCCGCGCGGGTAAGCGCGCCGCCACCGGCGCCGGCGACGAGGTGGGGACACCTGCGCGCGGTACGGATGACCGCTCAGGGGATGCCCGAACAGATGAAGGTCCAGGGCTCAGCGGTGGTCGTGCCCTGACCGGAGGGTGTCAGCCGGACCGGGTGGTCATCGGCTGGGCAGGGGCCGACGGCGTGCGCTGCCGTACCGGCGGGAGGCGGTCCAGCAGCGCCAGACCGGCCCGGACGGGAGCCCGGGTCAGCGTCTCGTCGAAGCTCGCCCGGCCCTGGCAGAACCGGACGAACATCCCCCAGCCGGCCGGCGTCGCCAGCAGGGCGTGGAAGACGTCGGGCCGGCGTTCGAACACCTCCAGCAGCCGGTGCCCGGCCCGCATCGACGGGACCAGCTGCTCGGTCACGTCCCGCTCGTAGCCGGCCAGATCACCGGCGGCGACCGCCGCGCCGGCCAGCGCCCCGGAGCGCAGCGCGTAACTGATCCCCTCCCGGCTCCACGGCTCCAGCAGGCCGGCCGCGTCCCCGGCGACCAGCACCCGGCCGTGCCGCAGCGGCGACCCCTCCGCCCGGCAGCGGGTCAGGTGCCCGGAGTCGTGCTCGGCCGCCACCCCGGACAGCCCGAGCCGATCCACGAAGCGGCGCAGGTACTCGCGGGTCCGCTCCCCCTCGCCGCGGGCGGCGATCACCCCCACCGTCAGGCTCGACCCCTTGGGGAACACCCAGGCGTACGAGCCGGGCACCGCTCCCCAGTCCAGCAGCAGCCGGCCGCGCCAGCGCCGCTGCTCGGCCGCTGGCACCGGCAGCTCCCGCTCCAGGCCCAGGTCCACCTGGCGGAAACGGACACCCACGTGCCGGGAGCTGACCCCTGAGGAACCGTCCGCCCCGACCACCGTCCGGGCGTGCACGGTCTGACCGTCGGCCAGCCGTACCCGTACCCCGTCGGGGTCCTGGTCGATGCCGCGCACCGCGACGCCCTCGCGCAGCTCGGCCCCGGCGGCGACCGCGGCCGCGCGCAGCCGGTCGTCGAACTCGTCCCGGCGGACCATGGCCACCAGGGGGGTGCGGTGCCGGCGGGTGAAGGCGCGTCGCCCGTCCCGGGTGAAGGTCACCCGGTCGACCCGGTCGTGCGCGGGCACCTCGATGCGGCCGGCGACCGCCGTCAGCGAGGTGCCGATCAGGCCGCCGCCACACGTCTTGTACCGGGGGTGGACGGCCCGGTCCAGCACCAGCGTGCGCACCCCCGCGCCGGCCGCGGCGTGGGCGGTGGAGAGCCCGGCGGGGCCGGCGCCGACGACGACGAGATCCCAGGTGATCACGGGCTCCACCCTAGGACACCCCGGCGCGGCCGGCCGCTCACGACCGACCGATCGGGTGGGCATTGTCGGTCACCCGGCGGGTAAGCCGCGGTACCCAGACCGCCCGTGCGACGGGCGGGTCACGGCAAGGAGGTCACCATGCAGCAGGTACGTCTGTCGGAGGCCGAGGTACGGGTGTACGACGCGGTCGCCACGCTGGAGGCGCGCGGCCAGGTGCCGTACCCCGACTCGATCGCCCAGGAGGCGGGGATGGCGGAGGAGGAGGTGCACGCGCCGTTGCACCTGCTCACCGAGAAGGCCCTGCTGCACCGGGAGGACTCCCCGATGGCCGGGCTGGACTTCGGTCCGCGGTGGTGTGCCCGCCAGATGGCGTGACCGGTTTGCCCGTCGGGGCGCCGGGTAGCGGTCGGTCATGGATGATCGACGGGCCGCCGTGACGGACGCGGGTGACCGACGCCGCTGGCAGGCCCTCGGCGTCGGGCTGGTCGCGGCGTTCATGACGCTGCTGGACGTCAGCATCGTCAACGTGGCCGTCCCGTCGATGGACCGGGCGCTGGACGCGAGCCCGAGCGACCTGCAGTGGGTGCTTTCCGGGTACGCGCTGACGTTCGGACTGATCCTGGTGCCCGCCGGTCGGTTCGGCGACGCCCGCGGGCGACGCACCGCCTTCGTGGTGGGCGTCGCCCTCTTCACGCTCACCAGCGCCCTCGCCGGCCTGGCCACCTCGCCCGCGTGGCTGGTCACCACCCGGCTGCTCCAGGGCGCCGCGGCCGGGGTGGTCAACCCCCAGGTGACCGGCCTGATCCAGCAGCTGTTCCCGGGCACCGAACGAGGTCGGGCCTTCGGTCTGCTCGGCGCGACCATCGGCATCTCCACCGCGGTCGGCCCGCTGCTCGGCGGGCTGCTCATCCAGCTCGGCGGCGAGGAACACGGCTGGCGTTGGGTGTTCTTCGTCAACGTGCCGGTGGGCATCCTCGCGGTGGTGCTCGGCTGGCGGCTGCTGCCCGCCCGACCGGCCGGGCAGCCCGACCGGCACCGACTGGACCCGGTCGGTGTCCTGCTGCTCGGCATCGGCGTGGTGCTCCTGCTGCTGCCGCTGGTGCAACGCGAGCAATGGCAGAGCCCGTGGAAGTGGGCGCTCGTCCCGGCCGGCCTGGCGGTCCTGGTCGGCTTCGGCCTCTGGGAGCGCCGGTACGCCCGCCACCAGACACCCCTGTTCGACCTGCGGCTGTTCCGGCTGCGCTCGTACACCCTCGGCGCGTTGATCGCACTGGTCTACTTCGGCGGGTTCACCGCCATCTTCTTCATCTTCACGCTCTACCTCCAGAACGGCCTCGGCTACAGCGCGCTGATCGCCGGCCTGGCGATCACGCCGTTCGCCCTCGGCTCCGCACTCGCCTCGACGCTCGGCGGCCGGATCGTCAACCGCTTCGGCCGCCCACTGGTCGGCATCGGGCTGGTCGTCGTGGTGATCGGCCTCGGCACGGTGGTGCTCGTGCTGCGCGGCTCGCCGCAGCACTCCGTACCGCTGCTGACCGCGGTGCCGCTGCTGGTGGCCGGGCTGGGCAGCGGGCTGGTCATCACGCCGAACCAGACCCTCACCCTCTCCCAGGTGCCGGTGCCGCAGGCGGGCAGCGCGGCCGGGATGCTCCAGACCGGCCAGCGGCTCGGCTCGGCGGCCGGGATCGCGGCGGTCGGGGCGATGTTCTTCTCCTCGCTCGCGAGCACGGGTGGGGACTGGGCCGCGGCGTTCCGGCATTCGTTGTTGCTGGCGGCGGGGGTGGTCGTGCTGGCGCTGGTGGCGGCGGGGGTGGACATCTGGGTGGGGCATCGGCGGAGGTGATCCGCTCCGCCGGGTGGTCGGTGGTCTTCGCTCCGCCGGCTGGTCGGTGGGTTTCGTTCGGCCGGCTGGTCGGTGGTGGGGTGTGGCCCGCCGTGCCCGGCTCCGGGCGGTCAGGCTTGATCCCTGCGCCGGACACGGCGGGCCACACCCCCGTCGCGGGCGACCGCCGCGCGGCCCTCGCCGCCGCCGATCCCCCGCCAGCGTCTGCCGCCGCCCTCGGGTGTCGGCGCGGCGTGGAGTCGTCCACCCGCCGTCACGCCTCGATCGACCGTCGCCTGATCCACTCCGATTGCGGCGTGTCGCCCTATCGCCGGGCTCGGACACCGCGACACGCCACAAACGGAGACGATCACGGGCGCCCACCGCTCCGTGCCGCAGCCCTCCCGCCCCCGCCGCTGACGCGTGACTGGATATGCCGCTGGCCGGCACCCCGCTCGGGGGTACCGGCCAGCGTGATCGTTCAGGGGTGGGTCAGTTGTTCCAGTGCTTGGCGACGAGGTCGGCGGCCTGCTTCTCCCACTGGGCGTAGTGGTCCGGGTAGGCCGACACCTGCACGGTCTGCGCGGCCTCGGTCAGCGGCATGTCCTGCCAACCGTCGACCTGCTTCAGACCCTTGAGGAACGCCATCGTCGAGTACTCCGGGTCGGTGATCTGCTCAACCGTGCCCCAACCCGAGGACGGACGCTGCTGGAACAGGCCCTGCGAGTCGTGATCGTTGCGGTCACCCAGGTGACCCAGGTTCTCCAGCTTCGACTCCTGCAGGGCGGTCGCGATCGAGACCACGGCGGCCCGCTCGTCCATACCCGACTTCTTCGTCGCCGCGATGATCGCCTTCACGTTCTTCGTCTGCTCGTCGCCCAGGTCGATGCGGGACTGCTTGCCCTGCACACCGTGCGGGATCAGCTTGCCCTTGTCCACACCCGGCTTGTCGGCCTGCACCACGGCAACCGCCTTGGCGTCCACCGCCGGGGCGGCGTGGGCTTCGGTGACCGGGCCGGCGAAGACGCCACCGGCGAAAGCCAGACCAGCAATACCCAGAACGCTCTTCCGCAGAATGGTCGTGTTCATCAGAGTGGCTCCATTCGGGGGTTGGCGACGTGTCCAAGGGGGGTCGGACACGCGCAAGCACCACGACGGCGCTCAAAGATCAAAGGGGAAAGTCTTCGCCCGGCAGGCTTCGCGAGCGGGGGGCTCACGGCGCCGGGTCCATGTGTAACGACCGGCGGCCCACCATCATTCCGGGGCCCGGCATCCCGGGCGGCCGCATGTATCGGGCCAGGCCAGCGGGGGTGCTGCTGCGATCGTCCAGGTGATGTAACGACCCCGGGCCCGTCGTCATTCCGGTGCCCGGCACCCCGGGCGGCCCACGTGATCGGGCCAGGCCAACGGGGGGTGCTACTGCGATCGTCCAGGTGATGTAACGACCCCGGGCCGGCCACCATTCCACCGCCAGAGTGCCCCGAGCACCCGACTCCCAGAGCAATCCGCCCAAAACCGGATGCCAAGCCTCCTGAATATCGGACGCGAGAGGCGGCGAGGACCGGCCACCGTATCGACCTGGGCATGGCGCGACGCGGACATTTGGCACAGGCCCCTGCGGTCGGCCGGGATTCACCGCAGCGCTGAACGAGGCGCGCTCTGCGATCCGGACAGACCGGCCAAGCATGAACGCCCGGCCCGGACCGCAGCCAGCGGACCGCCCGGAATTGCCAAGCCTTAACACTCGGGCTACGCCGCCCCCAGCGGACCGCCCAAGCCCAGGCGTCGCGACCACCGGAAATCGGGGCGGAGGGCGCATGCATCCCGACCGCCTATGTCCGGGCGGCCGCACCCCCTCCCAACGACGAGCGGAACACCATGGCCTGCCTCCAGAGGCGGGAGACAACCGCGACGTTCCACGGGTCGGCGGCGGGAGGGTGGTGGCCGGCGGTGAACACCACCACGCAGCGGATTTGTCGGTGCCGGCGGGCAAGCGGACGGGACTCGGCCAATTGGTCCACAAGGGACGCTGTTAACAAAGTGATCGTCGGACGGGAAAGCGAAACACAATGGAAAGACTGGCGAACAGTCGCCCCAGGGGGCAGCGGGAACGCGGCGGGTACCGGTAAACACATAGACCATGACCAACACCCTCGACCGCCGCACCCTCCTGCGTATGGCCGGCGCATCCGCCGGCACCGCTGTCCTCGCCGGCGCCACCCTTGCCGGCGCCGGTGCCGCCCACGCCGCCGGTGACGTCTTCCTGCACGGCGTCGCCTCGGGCGATCCGCTGCCGGACGGCATCCTGCTCTGGACCCGGATCACCCCGACCCTCGACGCGACGCCCGGCTCCGGCGTGGGCCCCGATGTGGAGGTGACCTGGCAGGTCGCCACCGACCCCGACTTCGTCACGGTGACCGCACAGGGCCAGCTGACGACCGGCACCACCCGCGACCACACGGTGAAGGTGGCGGTCTCCGGTCTGGCGCCGGCGACGACGTACTGGTACCGGTTCGGGTACGCGGGCGGATGGTCGCCGACGGGCCGGACGATGACCGCCCCGCCCACCGATGCTGCCATCGACCGGTTGCGGATGGGCGTGGTGTCCTGCTCGAACTGGGAGGCCGGCTACTTCGCGGCGTACCGGCGGCTGGCCGACCGGGGCGACCTGAACCTGGTGGTGCACCTCGGCGACTACCTGTACGAGTACGGCACCGGCCAGTTCGACGCGGGGGGCACGGTGGTGCGCAAGGTGGAGCCGGCGCACGAGGCGCTGACCCTGGCGGACTACCGGATCCGGCACGGGCTCTACAAGTCCGACCCGGACCTGGTGGCGCTGCACGCCGCGCTGCCCTGGGTGATCACCTGGGACGACCACGAGGTGGCCAACGACGCCTGGTCGGGCGGGGCGGAGAACCACACCCCGTCCACGGAGGGCGCCTGGGCGGACCGGGTGGCCGCCGCGCGGCGGGCGTACCAGGAGTGGATGCCGGTGCGGATGGGCGAGGACGGCGCGATCTACCGGCGGTTCCGGTACGGGCAGCTCGCCGAGCTGTCCATGCTGGACCTGCGGACGTACCGCTCGCAGCAGGCCTCGGGCACGGCGGTGGACGATCCGCGTCGCACCGTCACCGGCGACGCCCAGATGACCTGGCTCAAGGCCGGCCTGGCCGCGTCGACGGCCCGCTGGAAGCTGGTCGGCAACCCGGTGATGATGGCGCGGGTCGACGTCGGCTCACTGCCGGCGTGGCTGCTCGGGCCGCTCGGCACGCTGCTCGGCATCCCGCAGAACGGCGCGGTGCTCAACGCCGACCAGTGGGACGGCTACAACGCCGACCGCAACGAGCTGGTCGACCACCTGCGGGCGACCGGGACCCGCGACGTCGTCTTCCTCACCGGTGACATCCACACGTCGTGGGCGAACGAGGTGACCACGAAGTCGACGGGGTTGTCCAACCCGGCCGCCGCGGAGTTCGTGGTGCCGTCGGTGACCAGCGACAACGTCAACGACTTCCTCAAGCTGCCGGCCGGCAATCCGCTGAGCGCCCTCGGCGCCGGGTTGATCCGGTCGACGAATCCGCACGTCAGGTGGACGGAGTTGGACGGGCACGGGTACGGCGTGCTGGAGGTGACGCCGCAGCACTGCCGGATGGACTGGTACCACCTGGCCGACCGGACCCGGGCCGGCAGCGCGAGCCGGTGGGTGGCCGGGTTCTCGGTGGGCGCGGGGTCGGCGAAGCTGCGCCGGGAGACCGCCCCGACGCTCTGAGCCGGGGGTACGCCCGCGAACGACGACCGGCCGGCCCCCGTGACGGGGACCGGCCGGTCGTGCTGCTCGTTCAGGAGGTCACCAGAGCTGCTGGACGATGTCCGCAGCCTGCTCCTCCCACTGCGCGTACGCGTACGGGAAGGCCGAGATCTGGACGGTCTGCGCCGCGGTGGTCAGCGGCAGGTCCTCCCAGCCGTGCACGTTCTTCAGTGCCTCGAAGAACGCCCGCGACGAGTACTCGGGGTCGGTGATCTCCTCCGGCGTGCCCCAACCCGACGACGGGCGCTGCTGGAACAGCCCCTGCGAGTCGTGGTCGTTGTACGCGCCGAGGTGCCCCAGGTTGTAGAGCTTCGACTCCTGCAGCGAGGTGGCGATGCCGATCACCGCGCCGCGCTCCCCCACGCCGGTCTTCTTGGCCGTCTTGACGATGGCCTTGGCGTTGGCGAGCTGCGCGTCGTCCAGCGGGATGCGGGACTGCGCGCCCTCCACGCCGTGCGGGATGAGCTTGTCCTTGCCCGGCTTGCCGGTCGGGACCTTGCCGGTCGCGCTGCCGGTGGTCAGGCCCGACTCGACCGTGGCGCCCTGCCGGCTCTTGCCGGTGGCGAGGTCGATGGCGGCCACGGCCCCGGCGTGCGGTCCGCTGGTGACGGGGGCGGCCACAGCGGCGGGTCCGAACGCCAGGCCGCCGAGACAGGCGACGCCGGCGACCTTCAGTGCGGTGATGCGGTTCTTCGCGATGGCGGGGAGCCATCGAGTGAAGTCGGCCCTCACGATGGTTGCCCTTTCGTCGTGTCGACGCGCTCGCTCAGTGAGCGCCCCTCGGGGGAACTGCCTGGCCCGCCGGGGTTTGCCTACCGGCGGTTCTGGGGACACAACCAGGTTCACCTGTCGGGCATTCCGGAAATGCCAGGGGCCACGGGGGCTGCGGCGCGGGTCACCCCGAGGATCGGACGGCCGGGGCCGAACCGGACGCCGGCCGCGAGCGTGCCGAACCGGACGTCAGGCGCGGGGCGCGCCGAACCGGACGAGGACGTGCCACAGCTGCTTGAGGTGCTGGAGGGTGTCGGCGATCAATCCCCGGTCCGCCCAGCGCTGCGGCTCGCGGACCACCGAGGCCGCCGCCCGGCCGATCAGCGCGGCGTCGACCGGCGCTCCCGGCGTACCGAACTCGGCGTGCACCCGGGCGGCCAGCACCGGGATGGCCGGTCCCCGGAAGTCCGGGTCGACGTCCTCGACGGGCAGCGCGAAGCCGGGGTGGAAGAGCAGCTCGATGCCGCACCGGTGGGCGATCCGGGCCAGTACGCGCCCGGTGTCCGTGTCCTGGAACGAGGGGTCGACGACGATGGTCTCGACATCCCGGGCCAGTTCGACGCCGCCGTGGACCTGCGCCTCGACGTAGTCGTCCAGGGCGCGGCCGGCTGACCCGGGCGCCCACGCCTGCCGCTCCCGCCGGCGCAGCAGCGTCGCGACGAGGCGCGCGGTGTCCATCCCGGCGACGCCCAGGCTGACACCAGTGCCGGCGGTCACCTCCAGCAGGGCGGCCAGCACCGGCTCGGCGACGTCGACCGTGCCGAAGTCCTTCGGCCCCAGGTGGCTGTCGCCGAAGCAGAGCGTGGTCCGGGCCAGCACCTCGGGACGCAGCCGCAGATGGCAGGAGCCGAAGCGGGGGCAGGCGCCGTCGGGGTGGTCGAGCAGGTTCAACCCGCCGTAGACCGGTCGCTCGGCGGGCCCTACGCCGGGGGTCTGGTACGCACCGCCGAACATCGCCTCCTCCCAGCGGTCCCGGTCCCCGCCCGGGTACGCGGTGAGCCCGCCGTTGGAGATGCCGGTGACGAACTGGCTGCGATAGCTTCCCTCCTCGGCGAGCACCTCGGCCACGGTGCGACCGTCGGCGATCAGCCGGTCAGGGTGGAAGTTGACCGTCAGCCCTCCGCCGGCGGTGATCGCGGCGATCAACTGCTCGGGGTGGTGGCCGGCGCCGGACCCGGCGAGGTGCCGGGCGATGGTGGCCAGCGCGGTCGAGCGGTCCCGCAGCGCGACGGTGCGCACGTGGCGCAGCGCGGCGGACTGCGCCGGGGTGAGGACGACGGGGCGGGTGGCGGCCGGCATGGGCAGCAGTATCGGCGGCGGCCCGCGGCCAGTCGACCGGTTTCCGGCCGGCGTCAGCGCTCGCGATCGGTGCCGAAGCCGTCGAGGGTGGCGCGGTCGTCGAGGTCCCGCAGCTCCTCGAAGAGGGTGAGCTGCAACCCGGCCGGCGCGTCGAGGCGTGAGTTGAGCGAGTGCCAGGGCGTCACGGTGGGCGGGGCGATCTCGGTCGCGCCGGCGGCCACCAGCCGGGCGGTGGCGGCCGGCGCGTCGTCCACCTCGAAGGCCACCCGGATCTTCGGGGCCACCTGCCGGCCCACCTCGACCTCGTCGATCATGCGCTTCTGGGCCGGGTTGGCGATCTCGAGGGTGGCCCGGCCGGCGTCGAGGATCACCACGCGGGCGTCGCCGGCACCGGAGAACGCGGCCTGCTCCGGCAGGCCCAGGGCGTCGCGGAAGAAGGCGACCGCGGCGTCGTAGTCCTCGGCCTCCACCACCAGGCGCAGCTGTCGTACGGTCGGCGGTCGGTCGTCGGTGCTCACCCGGTCGATCCTAGAACCGCGGCTGTCCGGTCGTCGTCAGGGCCGGCCGCAGCCTTTCGACGGTCCACCCAGGACGCAGAGGCGGGTTCGGCGGCAGCGCGGACGGGGGCGGACCGGCGGGCACCTGGCGTCCGTCGGCGTTGGGCGGTGCCGGGGTGCGGGCTAGAGTGGGGGCGCGCGGCGACCGGAAGGCGATGAAGGTGACTGCAAGCGCGGTGGTCGACCAGCTGCACCTGGGTGACCACGTCTGCTGGGTGGACGACGACGAGACCGGCAGCCTGCACGCCGCCGGCCGCTTCGTCGCCAGCGGTCTCCGCCTCGGTCACAAGGTCGTCTGGTTCACTGACGGGGTCTCCCCGGCCGCCGTCCGGGCCCACCTCGACGGTGCGGGCGTGCCCACGGAGGCCGCGCTGGCCGACGGCCAGCTACGGATCGCGCCGGCGGTGGAGAGCTACGTCGCCGGGGGTCGGTTCACCCCGGACGAGATGATCGGCAACCTCACCACCGAGATCCTGCGGGCCCGGCGCGAGGACCGGGCGGGGGTACGCGTCGTCGGCGACATGGGCTGGGCGATCCGCCAGGGCATCTCCGTCGCCGACCTGGTCCGGTACGAGGCCGAGGTCAACCGGCTCTTCCTCGACGGCGAGGCCGCCGCGATGTGCCTGTACGACCGGCGGCTCTTCCCCGCCGAGTACCTGCTGCCGGCCACCGCCGCCCACCCCGCCACCGTGGGGCGCAACGCCGGTCGGGCCTGGGCGCCGATGCTGCGGGCGTACCGGACGCGGGAACCGCACGGACTGCGCCTGGTGGGCGAGGTCGACCAGAGCAACCGGGGGGCCTTCGCCGCCATGCTCGACCACGTGACCGGTCCGGGCACCAACCAGCGGACGGCGGTGCTCGACGTCTCCGAGCTGCGTTTCGCCGACGTCGGTGCCGCGAGCGCGCTGGCCCGCGTCCGCCGCAACGCCCCCTCGCAGGTACGCCTGGTCGGCTGCCGCCCGGCGTTGACGCGGCTGCTCGGCCTGGTCGACGGCGCCGACCCGGGACCACCGGCGTGACGGCCGCGGCGGCGACCGGGCCGATACCGGGCAGCCTGGTCCACGAGGGAGCGTTCTACCGGGACGCCGCGGAGTTGCTGGCGCTGACGGTGCCCTTCGTCCGGGACGGTCTGACCCGCGAGGAACCGGTGCTGGTGGCCGCCCCGGAGGACCGGCTCGCGCTGATCCGGGCCGCCGTCGGCGCGGACGACGACCGGGTCCGGTACGCCGACCTGACCGTGCAGGGGCGCAACCCGGGGCGGATCATCCCGTGGGTGTTGCAGGCCTTCGTCGACCGGCACCCCGACCGCCGGGTACGGATCGTCGGCGAGCCGGTGTGGGCGGAGCGTACCGAGCTGGAACGGCCGGCCTGCGCGCAGCACGACGCCTTGATCAACGTGGCGTTCGCCGAGCGGGACGTCGCGATCCTCTGCCCGTACGACGTGTCCCGGCTCGCCCCCGCGGTGCTCGCGGACGCGTACCGCACCCACCCGGTGCTGGTCGACGGGGCCGGTCGGCGGCCCAGCCCCACCTTCGCGCCGGAGCAGGTCGTCGCCGGGCACAACAAGCCGCTGCCGGTCCCGGCCGAACCGGTCGCCGTGCTGCCCTACGACCTCGACATGCTCGGCGACGTGCGCCGCTTCGTCACCGGGCACGCGCAGGCCGCCGACCTGCACCCGGACCGGGTGGCCGACCTGCAGATCGCGGTGACCGAGCTGGCCGCCAACAGCATCGCCCACGCCGGTGGCGGCGGTGTGCTCCACCTGTGGCGCACCGGTGAACACCTGGTGTGCGAGATCCACGACGGCGGCTGGCTCACCGATCCGCTCGCCGGCCGGCTGACGCCCGGGCACGACGGCATCGGCGGGCGTGGCCTGGTCATCGTGCAGGCGCTCTGCGACCTGGTGCTGGTGCACACGGCCCCGGCCGGCACCACCGTACGGCTGCATCTGCGCCTGGCGGGCGCGTGAGCGGGGCGTACGAGCTGCGGCCGGTCGGGCGGGTGGAGTCCCCGCTGACCGACGCGGACCTCGCGCCGAAGCAGGGGGACGAGGGCGCGCCGGAGGCCTGGCTGGTCTTCTCCCCCGCCGTCGGCGCGGGGCTGCGCGACCTGCGGCCGGGCGCGGAGGTGCTGGTGCTGACCTGGCTGGACCGGGCCCGCCGGGACGTCCTCACGGTGCACCCGCGTGGCGATCGGAGCCGGCCGGAGACCGGGGTGTTCAGCACCCGCTCCCCGCACCGGCCCAACCCGATCGGGCTGCACCGGGTGCGGGTGCTGGCGGTCGACGGCCTGCGGGTGCGGGTGGCCGACCTGGAGGCCCTGGACGGCACGCCGGTGCTGGACGTCAAGCCGGTGCTGGCGGGGCTCGGGGAACGCTGAGCCGACCCCGGCGCCGGCGTCGGTCAGTGCCCCCGGGCCAGCCAGTCCGGAAGGTGCGGGGCCTCCGCGCCGATGGTGGTGTCGTCGCCGTGCCCGGTGTGCACCACGGTCTCCGGCGGCAGGGTGAGCAACCGGTCGCGGATCGACGCCACGATGGTGCCGAAGTCGCTGTACGAGCGGCCGGTGGCGCCGGGACCGCCGGCGAACAGGGTGTCGCCGGTGAAGACCGCGCCGAGGTCGGGCGCGTGGAAGCTGCACGCGCCGGGACTGTGGCCGGGGGTGTGCAGGACCCGCAGGGTGGTGCCGGCGACGTCGATCCCCTGCCCGTCGGCGAGTGTCCCGTCGGGCGGCAGGTCGGGGTGGACCAGGTCCCACAGCACCCGGTCGGCGGGGTGCAGCAGCACCGGCGCTCCGGTGGCCTTCGCCAGCTCGGGAGCGACCCGTACGTGGTCGTCGTGGGCGTGGGTGGCCAGGACGGCGACGACCCGGCGGCCGGCGACCGCGCGCCGGATGGCGTCCACGTCGTGCGGGGCGTCGATCACCACGCACTCGGTGTCGTCTCCGACCACCCAGACGTTGTTGTCGACGTCGAAGCTCTGGCCGTCGAGGGAGAAGGTGCCGGAGGTGACGGCATGGTCGACGCGGGCGGTCACGGGAACACCACCACCGAGCGCAGCACGTCGCCGTGGTGCATCCGGCGGAACGCCTCCTCGACCTGGTCCAGGGCGATCTCCTCGGTGACGAAGGCGTCCAGGTCGAGGCGGCCCTGCAGGTAGAGCTCCGTGAGCAGGGGGAAGTCCCGGCTGGGCAGGCAGTCGCCGTACCAGCTGGACTTGAGGGCGCCGCCCCGGCCGAAGACGTCGAGCAGGGGCAGCTCGACGGTCATCTCCGGGGTGGGCACCCCGACCAGCACCACCGTGCCGGCCAGGTCGCGGGCGTAGAACGCCTGCTTCCAGGTCTCCGGGCGGCCGACCGCGTCGATCACCACGTCGACGCCGAACCCGCCGGTGGCGGCGCGGATCGCCTCGACCGGGTCGTCCGCCGAGGCGTTGACGGTGTGGGTGGCGCCGAACCTGCGCGCCCACTCGAGCTTGCGGGCGTCGGTGTCCACCGCGATGATCGTGGTCGCGCCGGCGAGGGCCGCACCGGCCACCGCGGCGTCGCCGACCCCGCCACAGCCGATCACGGCGACCGAGTCGCCCCGGGTGACCTGGCCGGTGTTCATCGCCGCGCCGAGCCCGGCCATCACTCCACAGCCGAGCAGCCCGACGGCGGCGGGCCGGGCGGCGGGGTCCACCTTGGTGCACTGCCCGGCGTGGACCAGCGTCTTCTCCGCGAAGGCGCCGATGCCCAGCGCCGGGGCGAGCTCGGTGCCGTCGGCGAGGGTCATCTTCTGGGCGGCGTTGTGGGTGTTGAAGCAGTACCAGGGCCGCCCGCGACGGCAGGCCCGGCACACGCCGCAGACCGCCCGCCAGTTGAGCACCACGAAGTCGCCCGGCGCGACACCGGTGACGCCCTCCCCCACCTGCTCGACCACGCCGGCCGCCTCGTGGCCGAGCAGGAACGGGTACTCGTCGTTGATCCCGCCCTCCCGGTAGTGCAGGTCGGTGTGGCAGACCCCGCAGGAGCGCACCTGCACCACCGCCTCGCCGGGCCCCGGGTCGGGCACCACGATGGTGGTGACCTCGACCGGCGCGCCCTTGCGCCGCGACACGACTCCCCGGACTTCCTGGCTCACGGTGTCCTCCCGGCTGCGCCCACGATCATGCCTCCCGCGAACCTACCGCCGCGCCGGCTCGGGGACACAGCCCCACGCGGCGGGTTATCGCGGCCGATGCGGGGTAGGCGGGGGCACGATTCTCCGCGGGACGGGAGTGCACATGAAGCTCACGCATGCGCCGTTGCGGCTCATCATCGGCGCGTTCTTCCTCAATTCAGGGCTCGGCAAGCGGACGCTGGAGGGTGAGGCGGCCGAACAGCTGCACGGCATGGCCGCCGGGGCGCTCCCCCAGCTGCGGCAGATCGACGCGGCCCGCTTCGCCCGGCTGCTGTCCGCCAGCGAGATCGCGCTGGGCGCCGCCCTGCTCACCCCGTTCGTGCCGTCCCTGCTGGGCGGGCTGGGGCTGACCGCGTTCGGGGCCGGGCTGGTCCAGCTCTACGTGCGTACGCCCGGCCTGCGCGAGCCGGGCAGCCTCAAACCCACCCAGGCGGGCATCGGCCTCGCCAAGGACTCGTGGCTGGTCGGCGCCGGCCTCACCCTCGTCCTGGACTCGCTCACCCACCGCCGGTTGGTCCGCTGACCGCCGCGCGGTCAGCGGCCGGCCACGCTCCCGACGGGTACGGCCTCGGCGGCGTGCCGGCGGCGGGCGGCGTTGCGGTAGCGCAGCACCTGGACCGCGCCGAGCGCCCAGATCAGGTACTGCACGGCGAAGGCCCAGCGGTAGGCGTCCAGCGTCGGGGTCGCCTGTCCGGCCGGGCCGGCCACGTCCAGGACGACGCCGACCGCGAGGATCAGCACGATCGAGGCGACGAACCCGCCGACGTTGACGATGCCGGTGGCGCTGCCGATCCGGTGCACCGGGTTGAAGGTGCGCGCGTAGTCGAACCCGATCACCGAACCGGGGCCGTTCACCGCTAGGACCAGCACCAGGACCACCAGCAGCCAGTGCGGCGCGCGGCCCGGCCAGGCCAGCACCACGGCCCAGACCGCGGCGGTCGCGGCGGTGATGGCGAAGACCACGACCGAGCGGCGGAACGGGTGCCGCGCGCACAGGTGCGCGACGACCGGGCCGCTGAGCAGCGTCGCCACGGTCATCAGAGTGAGCAGGCCGGCCGCGGCGGTGGGTGACAGACCCTGCCCCTGCACCAGGAACGGGTAGCCCCACAGCAGCGCGAAGACCGCCCCGGAGAACTGGGTGACGAAGTGGGTCCACAGGCCCAGCCGGGTGCCCGGCTGCGCCCAGGCGGCGGCGAGCTGCCGGCGTACGGTGGCGAGGTCGGGGGCGAGGGCGCCGGCGTGTTCGCGGTGCGGGGTGTCCCGGACGGCGGCGGCCACCATCAGCAGCACCGTCGCGCCGAGCGCGGCGGCGGTGAGGAAGGCCGGGGTCCAGCCGGCCTGGTGCAGCAGCGCCACCAGCGGCACCGCGCCGAGGATCGCCCCGAGCTGGCCGAGGGTGCCGGTGAGCTGCACCATCAGCGGGTTGCGCCGGCCGGGGAACCAGAACGCGACGATCCGCAGCACGCTGATGAAGGTCATCGCGTCGCCGAGGCCGACCAGCACCCGGGCGGCCACGGCCAGGCGTACGTCGGCGGCGACGGCGAAGCAGAGCTGCCCGGCGACCATCAGCGCGCCGCCGACGAGCAGCAGCCGGCGGGAGCCGTACCGGTCGAGCAGCACCCCGACCGGCACCTGCATGGCCGCGTACACGGCCAGCTGCGCCACCGAGAAGGTGGCCAGGGCGGCGGCGTTGATGTCGAACCGGTGCGCGGCGTCGACCCCGGTCACCCCGAGCGAGCTGCGGTGGAACACGGCCGCCACGTACGCGCAGAGCGCGACCGCCCAGACCAGCGCGGCGGACCGGCGCGGGATGCCCAGGGCGGCGCTCACCGCAGGGACCGGAAGACGGTGGCGGCGCTGTCGATGTGCGCGCCGACGGCGTCGAGCCAGGCGTGCGGGTCGTCGCCGTCGAGGGCGGCGAGCTGGCCGGCGTGCTCGGTGAGCGCCACCCGGGCCCAGCCGGGCGAGAGCCGGAAGCTGGCCTCCCCCATCCGCAGCTGGCGGTCGCGCAGCCGGTGGTACAGCTCGGCGAGGATCTCGTTGCCGGCCGCCTCCACCACGCTGGCGTGGAAGGCCCGGTCGGCCTCCATCAGCGCGCGCAGGTCACCGGCGGCGTGGGCCGCGCGCATCCGGTCGAGCCAGTCGGCGAGCACCGGGCGCAGGGCGTGCCGCTGCGGCCAGACCCGCTCGGCGGCGTGCAGCTCGACCAGCCGCCGGGCCTCGACGACGTCGGTGATCTCCCGGGCGGAGACCGGCCGGACCAGCGCGCCACGCTTCGGGTAGAGCGCGACCAGGCCCTCGGCCTCGAGCCGGAGCAGCGCCTCGCGGACCGGGGTGCGGGATACCCCTGCCGCCTCGGCGATCTCGCCCTCGCTGATCAGCGAGCCGCCCGGATGGACCTGCTCCAGGATGGCCCGCTTGAGGTGACGGTAGGCCCGTTCCGCGGCCGACGGCACGGCGCGCGGCGGCGAGCTGGGATGCGTCATGTATCTATGATGCGTCCCTGCCCCGTGGGTTCGCTGTGGCGGGAGGGGCGGGGGTGGGGCCCGCCACACCGCCGGCGGCAGGGCCGGCCGGATCAGGCGGTCCCGCCGCCGGCCTGGTCGTGCACGACCAGGCCGTCGTCGCCGAGGCGGAACCGGGTCCGGTACGGCGCGCCGAGGCGGTCGGCCAGCTCGGCGAGCCAGCGGGCCTCGTCGGGCGTCGCCGGCTCCAGCCGCATCCGGCGGACCCGCACCGGCGCCAGGCGCAGTCCGGCCAGGCCGTCGGTGTCGAACGTGGGCAGGTACAGCGTCCGCAGCTCCGGGCGGAACGACTCCTGCCCGCCGATCCCCTCGTAGTCGTCGATCAGGTCACCGCAGCCGTACAGGATCAGCCCGCCCCGGTACGCCTCGATCGGTCGGGGGTGGTGCGAGGAGTGGCCGTGCACCAGGTGCACCCCGGCCGCCACCAGCCGGCGGGCGAAGCTCACCTGCTCCGCCGGCACCTGGTAACCCCAGTTCGATCCCCAGTGCACGGAGACCACCACCAGGTCGCCCGGCCCGGCCTCGCCGGCCACCCGCTCGGCGAGCGCGTCGGCGGAGGCCTCGGTCGTCTCCGGCAGGTACGCCACCCCGGGTCGCCCCTCGGTCGCCGCCCACTGTGGCGGGACCCCGGCGGACGGGGCGCCCACCGACCAGAGCAGCAGCCGGCGGCCACCCGCCAGGTCGATCCGGGCCGGCCGCCAGGCCTCCGCCGCGTCCCGGCCCGCGCCCGCCGGCGTGATGCCGACCCGGCGCAGCCCGTCGAGGGTGTCGGTGAGCCCGTCCGGGCCGAAGTCGAGCACGTGGTTGTTGGCCAGGGCGCAGATGTCCAGCCGGGCGGCGCTGAGGCAGGCCAGGTTGTCCGGGTGCATCCGGTAGTGGACCTCCTTGCCGGCGGCGAACTCGCCCCGGCCGGTCACCGAGGTCTCCAGGTTGACGATCCGCACGTCCGGTCGCAGGTCGTCGAGCAGCCGCAACGCCTCCCCCCAGGGCCAGTCCGGCGGGACCGGGCGCGGGATGGGTCCGGACGTCCGCTCGGCCAGCTCCACGTACCCGCGGGCGTCGCCCACCATCGGCTCCCGCAGCTCGGGCAGCCCCGGTCGGGGCAGGATCTGGTCGACGCCGCGACCGGTCATCACGTCGCCGCTGAGAAACAGGGTCACCTGGTCGCCGGGCATGACGCCAGCTTCCCTGTACCGGCGGTGTCGTACCCCGACCATGGTGGGAATTGCACCCACGATTGCGTGAGTCACCCGGATCGGGGGTACCAGGGCCGCCATGACGGCGGACGTGACGGTGGTGGTGGCCACTCGGAACCGGCGCGAGCAGCTGCTCGACGTGCTGCGCCGGCACTCCGGGCCGGTGATCGTGGTGGACAACGACTCCGACGACGGCACCCCGGAGGCGGTCGCGGTGGCCTTCCCCGAGGTACGGGTGGTGCCGCTCGGCACCAACCTGGGCGCCGGCGCCGCCCGCAACGTCGGGGTGGCGCTGGCCCGTACCCCGTTCGTGGCCTTCGCCGACGACGACTCCTACTGGGCGCCGGGGGCGCTGGACCGTGCGGCGGCGATCCTGCGGGCGCACCCGCGTACCGGGCTGCTGACCGCCCAGGTGCGGGTCGGCGCGCAGCGTCGGCTCGACCCGGTCTCCGCCGGGATGGCGCGGGCGCCGCTGGGCACCCCGGCGGGCGCGCCGGGTCCGGCGGTGCTGGGCTTCCTGGCCTGCGCGGTGGTGCTGCGCCGCGCCGCGTTCACCCAGGTCGGCGGGTTCGCCGACCGGCTGGGGACGTACGGCGAGGAGGCGCTGCTGGCGATGGACCTGGCCGCCGCCGGCTGGCACCTGGCGTACGTGGACGAGCTGGTCGTGCACCACCTGCCGCTGCCGGCCGGTCGGGACCGGCGGGCCCGGCACCGGCAGGAGGCGCGCAACCGGGTGCTGACCGCGGCGCTGCGCCGGCCGGCGCGGGTGGTCGCCGGGGTGGTCCGCCAGACCTGGCGGGATCCGGAGCGCCGGGCCGGCCTGCTCGACGCGGCGCGACAGCTCGGCTGGATCCTGCGGGAGCGCCGGCGGTTGCCGGCCGCCGTCGAGGCGGACCTGGCGGTGCTGGAAGGCGCCGCCCCGCCGCGGCTGCCCGCCCAGGAGGCACCGGTGGCGCGCGCGGTGCCGGCGCCGGCCGGCACCGAGGTCGGGTAACCCCCGCTCCGGCCGGCGCCGGACGCGGTCAGCCGGACGCGGTCAGCCGGCCTCGGTCACCGCCGGCCGCTGCGGGGCGGCCTCGTCGGCGAGGTCGCCGGCCTCGGCCGCGGCCCAGAAGTCGACCAGCAGTCGGTGGAACTCCTCGGCCCGTTCGATCTGCGGCATGTGCCCGCATTCGGCGAACAGGTGGGTCCGGGCCCGGGGCAGCCGGGCCCGCGCGGCGTCGAGATGCCCGGCGGGGAGGATGAGGTCCCGGTCGCCCCAGACGATCAGGGTCGGCACGTCGAGCCGGGAGACCTCGGTCAGCAGCTCCTCGCGCCACTGCGGGCGGACGCCCCGGAAGGTGCCCAGGTCACGGCACGTCTCCAGCATCACCCGGGCGGTGTACGGCTGGCGGGCCACCTCCAGGGCGTACGCGATCCGCTCCTCGGTGGCGAACGACGGGTCGTGGAAGAGGGCGCGCTCGACGCGGCGGGCGAAGGACCGGTTGGGGCGCAGCAGCAGCCGGCCGAACGGGCGCAGGGCGAGCACCCGCAGGACGGCGGCGACCTCCTGGCCGAACCCGGCGCTGTTGATCAGCACGAGGCTGGCCACCCGGGCCGGCTCGGTCACGGCGAAGCGCATCGCGACGGCCCCGCCGAGCGAGTTGCCGACCAGATGCGCCGGCTGGTCGACGCCGACCGCGTCGAGGTAGTGCCCGACGAAGCGGCCCAGCGCCGGCAGGGTGCACGGCTCGGCCATCGGCAGCGACCCGCCGTACCCGGGCAGGTCGACGCTGTGCACCCGGAAGCCGCGGGCGAGCAGCTCGTGCTGCGCGGTGAAGTCGCGCAGGGTGCGCCCGATGCCGTGCAGCAGCACCACCGGCGGGCCGTCGCCGTCGACCCGGTGGCGCACCCGGCGCCCGTTCACCGTGACGTGCCGGGGGCGTGGGTCGGTGGTGGCGGTCATGCCCGCTCCCCCGTGGACAGCTCCGGCGTGGTCGCCGTGGGCGTTCGGCCGGCCTGGCGCGCTGGATCGGCGGCGCCCCGGTTGAGCCCGGCCACCAGCACCCGGTGGTACGACGCGGGGGCGACCCGGGCCAGCAGGTCGGGCAGCTTCGCCGACCAGCCGATCAGCACCCGGCCCCGCCGCCGCTCGACGCCGCGCAGGATCACCTCGGCGGCCTTCGCGGGCGGGATGGAGAGCAGTTTCTCGAACTGCCGCAGCCCGGCCTCGTACTCCTCGGGCGCCACGCCGCTGCCGATCCGGGCGTTGCGGGCGATCCGGGTGGCGATGCCGCCGGGGTGCACCGAGGTCACCCCGATGCCGTCGTCGGCCAGCTCGTGGCGCAGCGCCTCGGTGAAGCCGCGCACGGCGAACTTGCTGGCCGAGTAGGCGGCCTGGCCGGCGGGGGCGATCAGTCCGAAGAGGCTGGAGACGTTGACCAGGTGGGCGCCGGGCTCGGCCTTGAGCGCCGGCAGCAGGGCGTGGGTCAGCCGCACCACCGCCCGGAAGTTGATGTCGACCACCCAGTTGAACTCGTCGAGGGTGACCTGGTCGAACCGCCCGCCGAGGGCGACCCCGGCGTTGTTGACCAGCAGCCGGATCCGGGGGTGCCGGGCCCGGATCTCCTCGGCGACCCGGTCGGTGGCGGCCGGGTCGGCCAGGTCGACCAGGTGCGTGTCGACCTGCCGGTCGGGGTGCGCGGCGCGGATCGCCGCCGCCACGGTGTCGAGCCGGTCGGCGTCCCGGTCGAGCAGCACCAGGTCGGTGCCGCGCCGGGCCAGCCCGTGGGCGAGCGCCTCACCGATCCCGCTGGCGGCGCCGGTGACCACGGCGGTTCCGGCGGGGAAGACGAACCTTCGCACGGCGTTCTCCTTCTGCGGTGCGGGTGGCGGAGCCCGGGTCAGGCGACCGGGGCGTCGGCGGTACGGGCGCCGGCGGCGGCCGGCGCGGCCCTGGAGAACCGGATCCCCTCGTCGACCAGCCGGCCGCGCTTCATCAGCAGCACGTCGCGGGCGTAGTTCTGGTAGAGCCGCCAGGGGGCGCGGGGACCCTGCTTGGGCAGCGAGTCGACGCTGCGCAGCACGTAGCCGGACTTCAGGTCGATGATCGGCTCCAGCTCGCCGGAGTCCGGCGGGACCGGGGTGACGACCTGCTGGCCGGTGGCGTCGAGGTGGCGCAGCAGCCGGCAGACGTAGGTGGCGACCAGGTCGGCCTTGAGGGTCCAGGAGGCGTTGGTGTAGCCGATCGTGAACGCGAAGTTGGGCACGCCGGAGATCATCATCCCCTTGTACGCCACGGTCTGCCCCAGGTCGACGTCGACGCCGTCCACGGCGAGGGTCATCCCGCCCAGGGCGAGCAGGTTGAGCCCGGTGGCGGTGACGATGACGTCGGCCGGCAGCTCCTCGCCGGAGCCGAGCCGGATGCCCCGCTCGGTGAACGTGTCGACGGTGTCGGTGACCACCGACGCCCGGCCCGCCCGCACCGCCTGGAACAGGTCGCCGTCCGGGACGATGCAGAGCCGCTGGTCCCAGGGGTTGTAGCGGGGCGAGAAGTGCCGGTCCACGTCGTAGCCGACCGGCAGCCGGCCCTTGGCGGCCCGGCGCAGCAACGACCTGACCAGTTTCGGCGCGCGCCGGCTGAGCTGGAAGTTGGCCGTGCCGAGCAGCACGTTCTTCCAGCGCACCACCGGGTACGCGGCCTTCGCCGGCAGCCAGCGCCGCAGCGCGTCGGCGACCACGTCCCGGGAGGGCAGCGACATGACGTACGTGGGCGAACGCTGGAGCATGGTGACGTGGCCGGCGCGTTCGGCCATCGCGGGGACCAGGGTGACCGCCGTGGCGCCGCTGCCGATCACCACCACCCGCTGGCCGGTGTGGTCGAGATCCTCGGGCCAGTGCTGCGGGTGCACCAGCTTTCCGGTGAACCGCTCCGCTCCGGGGAACTCGGGGGTGTAGCCGGCGTCGTAGCGGTAGTAGCCGGAGCAGACGAAGAGGAACGCGCAGGTGAGCACGACGTCCTCGCCGGTGTCGTCGCGGTGCGCGTGGACGGTCCAGCGGGCCGTCGCGCTGTCCCACTCGGCGCGCAGCACCCGGTGGCGGAAGCGGATGTGCTCCTCGACGCCGAACTCGCGGGCGGTCTCCCGCACGTAGTCGCGGATGGCGTCGCCGTCGGCGATGGCCTTCGGGTCGGTCCACGGCTTGAAGGAGTAGCCGAGGGTGAACATGTCCGAATCGGAGCGGATGCCCGGGTAGCGGAACAGGTCCCAGGTGCCGCCGATCGCGTCGCGGGCCTCGAGCACCGCGTACGTCTTGTCCGGACAGTTGCGCCGCAGATGGCAGGCCGCGCCGACGCCGGACAGGCCGGCTCCGACGATGAGGACGTCGACGTGGTCGGAGGCCATGGCAACTCCCTGGCTGAGGCGGTGGACGGACACTATCCACCACCGTCGACGCCCGTCAACACTCTGTCGAGAGCAATCGACACCCTGTCGAGCGCGTGTAACATCGGCGTTCATGACGACCGTCCGTACCTCCACCGGCGCCGCAGCCGGGCGCGGACGGCGGGCCGGACGGTCCGCGGGCGACGATCGCGAGCTGGCCATCCTGGCCACCGCCGAGCGGCTGCTGGAGCAGCGCGCGTTCGGCGAGATCTCCATCGACGACCTGGCCCGGGGCGCGGGCATCTCCCGGCCGACCTTCTACTTCTACTTCCCCTCCAAGGACGCGGTGCTGCTGACCCTGCTGGACCGGGTCACCGAGGAGGCCGACAGCGCCGCCGGTGACGTGCTGGTCCACCTCGCCGAGAACCCCCGGGCCCGGTGGCGGGAGCTGATCAGCCGGTTCCACGCCACGTTCGGCGGCCACCGGGCCGTGGTGCTGGCCTGCGCCGAGGTGCGCGGCACCAACGGCGAGGTGCGCCGGCTCTGGGCCCGGGTGCTGGAGCGCTGGGTGCAGGCGGTGGAGGCCGCCATCGAGGCGGAACGCCGCCGGGGCGCCGCGCCACCGGGCCTGCCCGCGCGGGACCTGGCGATCGCGCTGAACTCGATGAACGAGCGGGTCTGGTACGCGACCTTCGCCGGCGACGGGCCGGCGGTGGCCGAGCGGGACGTGGTGGACGTGCTGCTCGACGTCTGGCTGACCGGCATCTACCGCACCACCGATCCGGGCTGAAGGCGTGGCGGCCCTGCCGCCACGCCCCCCGGACCCGTCAGCCGGCCCGGGTGAAGTCCATGATCCAGTTGGTCTCCCAGGTCGTCCCGTCGTCGATGGAGAACGCCTGTTCCCACCGGCAGGAGGTGGCGGTGATCCCGGACCAGACGAACCGGCACCGGATCGGGCGACCCTCGTCGGTGTCGTCGGCGTAGAAGGTGCCCACCTGATCGGTGAACCCTCCGACGACCGGGGGCAGTTCCAGCTGGCCGCGCTGGCTGTGCATCCAGTAGATCGACCACTGCGCGGAGACCGGGTCGAAGATCCGCACGGTGGCACCGGAGAAGCCCCTGGTCGGGCAGGTCATCTCGTCGAAGCTGCCCGCGCCGGCGAAGAACCGGTGGGCGACCATGGTGGCGGGGAACTCGTCCCAGTCGTCGCTGCCGACGTGCCGCCGGGTGAGGCGACGGTTGGCGACGTCCCACCGGCCGGCCAGGAAGTCGAAGTCCCCGCTCACCGGCCCACCGGTCCTTCCGCCCGACTGTCGGCCAGGTACCCGGCCAGGTCCGGCAGGTCCGGGGCCAGCACGTGGCGGACCCAGGCGGCCCGCTCGTGCTCGAGCACGCCGAGTTCCCAGACACAGCCGACCCCGGGCCGGTCCAGCGGCACGAAGTGCGCCGGGTCGTCGTCCGGGCAGCGCAGCGCCGGCTGCCCGGCCACCGCGATCCGGCACTCCACCACGTTGTCCCAGAACCAGGTGTACGCCAGCAGGTAGGCGCCGGTGTCCGCGCCCCGGTGCAGCACCACCCAACCGGCCGGCGGGGTGCCGCCGTCGGACGGAGGCAGCAGGCGGGGCAGGAAGGCGTACGCGGCGCGTTCCACCTCCGGCGTGAGGCGCGGCTCCGGCTGGTCGATGTGGTAGCGCTTGAGCTGCCGCCCGGCGACCGTGACCGGTCCCGGCGTCCGCAGCTCCTTGTCTAGGAATGCCATGCCGGGACGGTAGACCCGGTCTGCTGACAACTAGTGTCAGCGGAATGCGCGCCAGTCGCCTGCTCTCGATCCTGCTCCTGCTCCAGACGCACGGCCGGATGACCGCCGCGGCACTCGCCGAACGGTTGGAGGTCTCCACCCGCACCATCTACCGGGACGTCGAGTCGCTGCACGCCGCCGGCATTCCGCTCTACGGCGAGGCCGGGCACGCCGGCGGTTACCAACTGCTCGACGGCTACCGCACCCGGCTGACCGGGCTGACCACCGAGGAGGCCGAGCGGCTCTTCCTCGCCGGGCTGCCCGGCCCGGCCGCCGAACTCGGCTACGGCGCCGTGGTCGCCGCGCTGCAACTGAAGCTGGACGCCGCGCTGCCGGCGGCGCTGCGGGACCGGGCCGAGGCGCTCCGCCAGCGATTCCACCTGGACACCCCGAGCTGGTACTCCGACGGCGACGCCTCGCCGTACCTGGCGTCCACGGCGGACGCGGTGTGGCGGCAGCACCGGCTGCGCGTGCGCTACCGCAGCTGGCGGGGCGAGCGGACGACGGTCCTGGCGCCGTACGGGCTGGTGCTCAAGGGCGGTCGGTGGTACGTGGTCGCCGACGGGGGAAACGGGCCGGCCAGCTACCGGGTCAACCAGATCCTCGACCTGACCGCCCTGCCGGAGACCTTCGAGCGGCCGGCCGGCTTCGACCTGCCGGCCTGGTGGCGGACCCACGTCATGGATTTCCGTGCCCGCCTGCACCGGGACGAGGCGGTGATCCGGCTCTCCCCCGCCGGCCGGGAACGACTCCGGGACATCGGCAGTGCGGTGGTGGTCGCGACGGCCGAGGCGGGCGCGGGCGCCCCCGACGCCGACGGATGGGTCACCACCGTGGTGCCGATCGAGTCGCTGACCCACGCCCACGGCGACCTGCTGCGGCTCGGCGCCCAGGTGGAGATCCTCGCCCCGACCGAGCTGCGCGACCTGCTGGCGGAGACGGCGGCCGGGCTCGCCGCCCTCTACCGCACCGCGACCGCCCCGTCATCGGGGCCCTGCTCCCCGGAAGTGCCGGCCTCGACGCCGGGCCAGCGACCACGCCCCTGAGGTCACGCGGACCCCTGACGGCCGCGCAGCACCGCGCCGATCGTGGCGACGCCCTCATCGATCTCACTCGCGGTGTTCGCCGCGTAGCCGAGGACCAGTCCGGGCGGGTACGGGCGCTGCGCGTGCCAGGACAGCGGCTGGGTCTTCACCCCCTGGCGCAGCGTGGCGGCGGCGAGGTCGGCGTCGGGCAGGTCGCTGGCGAAGGTGACGGTCAGGTGCAGCCCGGCCGCCGCCCCGTGCACCGTGGCCCCGGGCAGGTACGCGGCGATCGCGCGGATCATCGCGTCCCGGCGGCGCACGTGCCGGCGGCGCAGCAGCCGCAGGTGCCGGTCCAGGTCGCCGGAGGTCATCAGCTCGGCCAGCACCAGTTGCGGCAGGACGGCGTTGCCGAGGTCCGCCATCCGCTTCGCCGCCACCAGGGCGTCGAGGTGGCGCGGGGGCACCAGCACCCAGCCCACCCGCAGGGCGGGGGCGAGCAGCTTGGAGACGCTGCCGGTGTAGCAGACCCGCTCGGGCAGCGCGCCGCGCAGGCCGGGCACGGGCGGGCGGTCGTACCGGTGCTCGGCGTCGTAGTCGTCCTCCAGGACCAGCCCGACCGCGGAGCTGGCCGCCGGATGGCAGGTCGGCACGCGGGGCGTGGTGCTGACGGCCGCCGCACCGGCCGTCGACGTACCCGGCTGAGGTCCCCGTCCTTTCCGGCCGCCACCCGCTGCCGGCGCGCCCACTGACGCGCGGTCGGGGACGGTGACCGGCGCCGCCGCCCCATGGCGACATCGTCAGCGGAGGACAGCGGGCAGTGGGCCTCGGCCCGGACCAGGACGGCGCGTCATCCGACGGCGGAGCCGATCTCTGTCCCGCCGATTGCGGCGTGTCGCGGTATCCGGCCCTCGCGATACCGCAACACGCCGCAATCCGCGCAGAGCCGGGACAGCGACACCGCGACACACCGCAACTCGGGCAGGGGCGGATGGGGACCCGGCAGCGCGGTGGGGGCGAACCGGCCCCGGGAGCCGGCCGTGACGCCGCGAGGACGCCGCGGCTGGCAGCGGCCGGGTCAGGCCGTCTCGCCGGGCGCGAGGTAGCGGTAACCGTCGCCGAGCGTCTCGGCGAACCAGCCGTTCACGCTGGCCAGGCCCCGCTCGTTGACCTGCGCGTCGTGGATCGGGTGGGTGCGCGCCGCGCCGACCGCACGGGCGAACCCGATCGCCTCGGTCAGCTTCAGCCAGGACGCCTGGGCCGGCACCAGCAGCGTCCGCACCGGCTGCCCGGGCAGGTGCAGGGAGTCACCCGGGTGGTAGACCTCGTCGTCCACGACGTACCCGAGGTTGGCGCAGTCGGGCTGGCCGTCGTGGATGGCGGCGTGCCGGCCGCCCACTGCGGTGACCGCGAAGCCGGCGGCGGCGAACCGCTGCCCGGCCCGTACCCGCTGGACCGGCAGCGTGGGCAGGGCGGGCAGCTCGGCGCCCTCGGGCGCGAAGACCGGTACGCCGAGGCCGGCCAGCCGCAGCACGTCGATGTGGTCGGCGTGTTCGTGGGTGACCAGGACGGCGTCCGCGCCCACGAGAGCCGCCGGCTCGCTCCAGGTGCCGGGGTCGACGACGAGCACGCGACCGTCGCGTTCCAGCCGTACGCAGGCGTGGGTGTCCTTGGTGATCCGCATCGGACGGACGCTACCGCAGCCCTGCTCGACGTCGCTGTCCGTGCCCTCAGCAGCACTGATTGATGCATTGACATCAAAAGGCAACCCGTCAGTAACATCCGTCACATCGGAGTACCGAGACCCCCCGTCGACCGACGTCCGACCACCAGTTGGGCGTCGGTCCGCGCACACCCCCCTTCCCGCGCGGGCATCCGAGAGAGACAGACGACCATGAGGACGTACATCAGCAGGTGGCTGTTCGCGGTGGCCGTGGCGGTCGCCGCCGTCGCCGTCGCACCCACCCCCGCACAGGCCGCCACATACACCGCGTCGAGCAACCCGATCCTGTTCGTGCACGGCTGGAACAGCAGTGCCAGCACCTGGAACACGATGATCAGCCGGTTCCAGGCCGACGGCTGGCCGTCGAGCCGGCTGCGCGCCTTCTCCTACAACACCAGTCAGTCCAACGCCACCACCGCGCAGCAGGTCGGCCAGGAGGTCGACAAGCTGCTCGCCAGCACCGGCGCGACGAAGGTGGACATCGTCACCCACTCGATGGGCGGGCTCTCCTCCCGCTACTACCTGAAGAACCTCGGCGGCGGGGGCAAGGTGGACCGCTGGGTCTCCCTCGGCGGCCCGAACCATGGCACCAGCTCCGCCAACGCCTGCTACAGCACCGCCTGCACCGAGATGCGGATCGGCTCGACCTTCCTGGCCAACCTCAACTCGGTCGACGAGACTCCCGGCGTCCCGGCGTACGGCACCTGGCGGTCGAACTGCGACGGCGTGATCAACCCCGTGGACAGCACGGTGCTCGCCGGGGCGCGCAACACGCTGGCGGGCTGCGTGGCACACAACAGCCTGCAGAGCAACGCCACCATCTACGGCCAGGTGCGCGACTTCGTCAACTCGTGACGGCGGTGGGGCCGGCGGTGGCGCGGACGCACTCCGCAAGCCGGCGGCCCCCCTGGGGTCAGCCTCGGGTCGGGCCGCCGTCGTCGTCGTCCATGATCTCGTGGAACTCGGCCGGCGTGATCTCCCCCTCGCGCAGCCGCCGGGCGTTGGCGGCGAACTTTCCGATCGCCGCGCCCCGGGCGGACTCCCGCGTCGTCGGAGCTTCGTCGGGCTCGCCGTGCAGGCGGCGCAGCGCGTCGGCCAGCCGGGCCTCGGCGGCCGGCCCGGTGCCCCAGTCGCGGGCCAGCTCGACGGTGCGGCCGAGGGTGTCGGCACCGGGCCCTTCGGCGGCGAGAACGGCCCGCATCATGCGGTGGAACGTGACGGCCAGGGCGTCCGCGTCATCGGCGATCATGGGAGGAACCTAGCGTCCCGGTGCGACAGTTCCGGCCGCCGGACAGCCGTGGCGGGGGCATGATCGGGGGCATGGACCGAGGGCACCGCGCCGTCCCGCACACCGCCGACGTGCGGATCGAGGCGTGGGCGCCGGACCGGGAGGGCTGCCTGGCCGAGGCGGTCGCCGCGCTGGTGCAGACCTTCGTCGACACCACCGGCGCCCACCCCGACGGCGAGACGACGGTCGAGCTGCCGGCCGACCGGGACGAGGACCTCCTGGTCGGGATCCTCGACGAGGTGATCTTCCGGTTGGAGACCGAGGGCACGGTGCCGCTGGTCACCGAGGCCCAGCCGGGCGCCGACGGCCTGCGGGTGCGCTGGCACACCGTCGGCACCGACGCGGTGGAGCTGGTCGGCGCGGTGCCGAAGGCGGTCTCGCTGCACGAGCTGCAGTTCACCGGCACCGACTCCGGCTGGCGCTGCGCGGTGACGGTGGACGTCTGACCGGCTCAGCCCTTCACCACGCCGAGCGGCACCAGCCGGGCCACCTTCCGGCACAGGCCGGCCCCCTCGGCCGCCGCCACCACGGCGGTGACGTCCTTGTATGCGGCCGGCATCTCCTCCGCCAGCCCGCGCCGGCTGGCGCCCCGCACCGCGATGTCCTGCGCCTCCAGCTCCCGGCGCGGGTCGTGCCCGCGGACCGCCTTGGTGGCCTGCTTGCGGCTCTGCACCCGGCCAGCGCCGTGGCAGGTTGACGCCCAAGCCGGCGACCCGGCCACTCCGGTGAGCACGTACGAGCCGGTGCCCATCGAGCCGGGGATGAGGACCGGCTGCCCGACCGGGCGCAGGTCGTCGGGCAGCTCGGGGTGTCCCGGCGGGAGGGCCCGGGTGGCGCCCTTGCGGTGCACGCAGAGCGGCCGGGACGTCCCGTCCACCTCGTGCGTCTCGATCTTGGCGAGGTTGTGCGAGATGTCGTAAACCAGGTCGAGGTCGCAGCCGGTGACCCGGGCGAAGACCTGCCGGGCGGCGTGGGCGAGCAGCTGCCGGTTGGCCCGGGCGTAGTTGGCCGCGGCGGCCATCGCCCCCAGGTACGCCCGGCCCTCGTGGGACGAGACCGGCGCGCAGGCCAGCTGCCGGTCGGGCACGTGGATGCCGTACCCGGGCATCACCTTCTCCATCTCCCGGACGTAGTCCGTGCAGATCTGGTGGCCCAGCCCGCGCGAGCCGGAGTGGATCATGACGCAGACCTGGCCGGCGCGCAGCCCGAAGGCCCCCGCCACGGCCTCGTCGTAGACCTCCTCCACCGCCTGCACCTCGAGGAAGTGGTTGCCGGAGCCGAGGCTGCCCACCTGGCGGGCGCCGCGCTCCACCGCCCGCTCGCTCACCTGGGCCGGGTTCGCGTCGCCCACCGCGCCGTAGTCCTCGCAGCGGTCCAGGTCCCGCTGGACGCCGAAGCCGCGCTCGACGGCGTACCGGGAGCCGCCGCGGAGCACGGCGTCGAGCTCGGCCCGGTCGGTCAGGTGCCACACGGCGCCCTTGCCCATGCCGCGCGGGGTGGACTCGCTCAGGCCGTCCATCACGGCGTCCAGCCGCGGGCGCAGCGCGGCCCGGTCCAGGTCGGCGGTGAGCAGCCGCACCCCGCAGGAGATGTCGAAGCCGACCCCGCCAGGCGAGACCACTCCCCCGTCCTCGACGGCGGTGGCGGCGACCCCGCCGATCGGGAAGCCGTAGCCCCAGTGCACGTCCGGCATGGCATAGGAGGCGCCGACGATGCCGGGCAGGGTGGCCACGTTCGCCACCTGCTCCAGCGACTTGTCCGCCCCGGCGTCCGGGAGCAGATCCCGGGACGCGAAGACCACGCCCGGCACCCGCATCGGGTCGTGCCGGTCGATGCGGAACCGGTACGGCGACTCCTCGACCAGGTCCATCCCGCCCGGCTACCCCGGCCCGGACCGGTTACACCCCCTCTGGTTCTCCCTCGCCCGATCCGGGTAGTGCTGGCAGCATGCCCCAGCGATACGAGAACTACCCGAAGGTCGCCATCGTCACCGGCGCGGACTCCGGCATCGGCAAGGCCTGCGCCGTCGCCCTCGCCGCGGCCGGCTTCGACATCGGCATCACCTGGCACCGCGACCGCGCGGGCGCGCAGCGCACCGCCGCGGAGGTCGGCGCCCTGGGCCGCCGCTGCGAGGTCGCCGAGCTGGACCTGACCAGGCTGCCGGAGGCCGCCGCCGTCGTGGACGAGCTGGCCGACCGGCTCGACGGGATCGGCGTGCTGGTGAACAACGCCGGCACCGGGGCGTCCGTCCCGTTCGTCGACATGGGCTGGGAGCAGTGGCGCGAGGTGCTCGCGGTGGACCTGGACGGCCCGTTCCTCTGCTCGCAGCGGGCGGCCCGGCGGATGCGCGCCGCCGGTCGGGGCGGTCGGATCGTCAACATCACCAGCGTGCACGAGCACGCGCCCCGGGTCGGGTCGGCCGCGTACTGCGCGGCGAAGGGTGGGCTGGGCCTGCTCACCCGCGTCATGGCGCAGGAACTCGCCGCCGACGGGATCACCGTCAACGCAGTGGCGCCCGGCGAGATCTCCACCCCGATGACCGGCCAGGAGGACGTCGACCCGTTCACCGAGGACCGTCCGGGCGTACCGGTGGGCCGGCCCGGCGACGCGCGGGAGGTCGCCGCGGTGGTGGCGCTGCTCGCCTCGCCCGCCGCGGCGTACGTGACCGGCGCGTCCTGGCCGGTGGACGGCGGCATGCTGCTGATGGGCCCGCAGGCCGGCTCGCACCTGCGCTCGGACGACTGGCGCTCGGTCTGAATCACCCCTGGGTCCGGGGGCGGCCGGCCGGGGGCAGACGACGACGTGCGGCCGGCGCCGGCGGGTGGTCGGCAACACCGCGGCAACTCATGGGTCGGGCCGGAGACCATGTCGCGGCGGACGACCGCCCTCCCGGCGCGCGCCGGCGCAGGCTGTCACACCTGACGTCCTCTGAAGGGCAGGTGGTGTAACAAGTCGTGACGCTTCGCGTTCACACCGTCCACCTAGGGTTCTGGACGGCCCGGCCACACGACGGACGGGCCGTCCACCGGCCCCGACCCGGGGTCCCGCAACGGAAGGACGTCACGATGCCCTTCGCCCGACGCGCCGCCGCCACGGCGGCCGCCCTCGCCGTCGCCGTACTGACCGCGCAGGCGGCCCTGCTCCCCCAGGCCGCCCAGGCCGCACCCCGATCCGGCCCGGAGACCCCGTCGGTGCTGCTGCTCGACATCGACCGGCCCGGCACCGCCGAGGACCGCTCGGCCGTGCTGGTCTGCGGACCGACCGGCGGCACCCACCCCGAGGCGGTCGCCGCCTGCCGCACCCTGGCCCGAGTCGACGGCGATCTCTCCGCCCTGTCGGCCGACCCGGGCCCCTGCACCTTCGACTACGCGCCGGTCACGGTCCACGCCTGGGGGTTCTGGCAGGACCGGCCGGTGACCTGGTCGAAGTCGTACGAGAACCGGTGCCTGCTGCTGCGCGGCACCGGCGCCTTGTTCGCCTTCTGACCGGATCGGCGCGGCGCCCGTCCCTGGGGAACGGGCGTCGCGCCTCCCCGGCCACGAGACGAAGCCGAGACCGATCAGAGCCCTCCCCCGGGCGGCCCGGACACCCCGCTGGCGGACAATGGGGTACGCCGGCCCGGGCGACCCGGGCGGCAGACGAACCAACCAGTGGGAGACCGGTCAGCGTGTCCGAAACACCCCGAGGCGGCACCGAGCTGCGCGCCGACTGCGCCCGCTGCGTCGGGTTGTGCTGCGTCGCCCCGGCCTTCGCCGCCTCGGCGGACTTCGCGCTGGACAAGCCCGCCGGCCGGCCCTGCCCGAACCTGGGCGCCGACTCGCGCTGCGGCATCCACCCGCAGCTGCGCGAACGGGGCTTCGCCGGCTGCACCGTCTTCGACTGCTTCGGCGCCGGCCAGCACGTCACCCAGGTCACCTTCGGCGGGCGGGACTGGCGGGACGACCCGGCGACGGCGTCGGCCATGTTCGCCACCTTCGCCGTGGTGCGCCCGTTGCACGAGCTGCTCTGGTATCTCACCGAGGCGCTGGCGCTGACCCCGGCGGGGGCGCTGCGCGACGAGCTGCGGGCGGCCGTGGACGAGACCCGATGCCGCACCGCCGGCGGCGCAGACGCGCTGCGCGACGTGGACGTCGACGCGTACCGGGGGCGGATGAACCCGCTGCTGGTGCGGGCCAGCGAGCTGGCCCGGGCCGGCCACGACGGCGTCGACCGGCGGGGCGCGGCGCTGCTCGGCGCCGACCTGCGCGGGGCGGACCTGGTGGGGGCGAACCTGCGCGGCGCGTGCCTGATCGGCGCGGACCTGCGCGGGGTGCGGCTGCGGCTGGCCGACCTCACGGGCGCGGACCTGCGCGGCGCCGACCTGCGCGGCGCGGACCTGTCCGGCGCGCTGTTCCTGCACCAGTCGCAGCTCGACGCGGCCCGCGGCGACCGGCGCACCGTGCTGCCGCCCGCGCTGCGCCACCCGCCGCACTGGTCGGGGCTGGCCATCACCCCGGTCGGCCGTCCCCGCCCGGGCGGGACCCGCGCCGCGGTCCGCCCGACCGCCCGGCGCAAGCGCGACCCCCGCCGCTGACCGGCGTGTTTGCCGGCCGGCCAGACGGGCAGGTAGGCCGGTATGACGGATGAACAGCGCACCGACCGGGCCGACTCCGACGAACCGGACGGCACCCCCGCGTACGAGGCGTCGTTGCGCCCGCCGGGGGACTCGCTGCGCAGCACGGACGACACCGGCGACGACTTCGCGGACCTGCCCGCCGAGGAGCACCTCTCGGCTCGGGACACCAGCCGCGCCGGCTACGACGTGGATGCGGTATCCGGCACGGCCGACCCCTCCCAGGAGGAGGCGGTCAATCCCCCCACCGAGCGGTGACGGCGCTCCGACCCGGGCCGGAGCCCGGCCGGCGGCGTCCGGCCGGGCCCGACGACGTAGCGGGACGGCGCGCGACGCCCGCGCGCATCATCGAGCTCTTCCTGGCCGACCCGACCGCCGCGCACGGCTCGGTACGCGGCTCCGCCCGCAACGCGCTCGCCGTCGACGACGCCCTGGTCAGCGCCCTGCGCGAGCGCCTGCCGGAGCGCTGAGCGGCGCCGCCGCCCGCGCCTCGGTCATCCCCTTGTTGGCCAGCGCGTCCGCCCGTTCGTTCTCCGGGTGGCCGTTGTGCCCCTTGACCCACAGCCAGGTCACCTCGTGCCGGGCGCAGGCCGCCTCCAGCCGCTGCCACAGGTCGGCGTTCTTGACCGGCTGCTTCGCCGCCGTCAGCCAGCCGTTGCGTTTCCACGACGCCAGCCACCCGGTGATGCCGTTGCGCACGTAGGTGCTGTCGGTGTGCAGCCGCACGGTGACCGGTCGGGTCAGGTTCTCCAGCGCCTCGATGGCCGCGGTCAGCTCCATCCGGTTGTTGGTGGTGGGGGTGGCCTCGCCGCCGCAGATCTCCCGCTCGTGGCTGCCGTAGCGCAGCAGCGCGCCCCAGCCGCCCGGGCCGGGGTTGCCGCTGCACGCCCCGTCGGTCCAGATCTCCACGACCCTGCCGGTCCCCGCGTCCACCATGCCGCCGAACCTACCGGTACGGGCGGGCGGCGACCCGGGCGGCCGGTCCCGGCCCTCTGCGTCACCACATCCCGCCGTGGTCCTGTTCGCAGTCGACGAAGAGTTGGAGCACCTCGAGCGACCCGGCGTACCAGCCGTCGACCTCGGCCTGGGAGAGTCCCTCCTCGTGGTGGCCCAGGGTCTCCCCGTGCCGCAGCCGTGTGACGATGACCCGGCAGGTGCCGGACTCCGGGCTGCGGCCCTCGCCCGCGGCGAGGTCTTCCCAGAACCGGTCGACCACACGCGTGTCGGGCACGAGGACCAGTCCCCCGCCGGTGAAGACGGCCACCGGGTCGACGTCGGCAGGGCCGACGAACGACCGGAGCAGGTTGCAGCCGCAGGTCCCGTCGCTCCAGTCGGAGTCGGCGAGCTGCCGGTAGCCCTGGCCGACGGTCAACTGGTCGGCGTAGGCGACGGCGTGGGCGTTCTCCGGGCGCAGCAGCAGGAACGCGCTGCCGGCCACGAGTCCGCCGCAGCAGAGCAGCGCGACGGCCACCGTCGCGGCGACCAGCCCGATCAGGTGTCCGCGCCGCATGTCCGCCCCCGTTCCCGACCGTCCCGGCCGGTCGCGCCCGGGTGACCGTACCGGCAGAAGATTGCCGGCGGAAGCGCGTCTGGTGGGCAGCGTCACCACCACCGCCGAGGTGGTGATCGCGACCTACGAGCCGGCCTGACCCGCTTGGTCCGGGGCCGCGCCGACGGGCGCGGGGGCCGGGCCGGGGCGCAGCCGGGCGCGCAGCCGGCCGACGGCGTCACCGACCACCGCCGAGGTCATCGGCAGCAGCGGACTGGACCGCATCACCGCCAGGTCCTCCGCCGGGGTGGTGGCGCCGTCGAGGAAACGCAGCACCCGCTGCGCCGGGTTGCGGTCGAAGAGCCGGTCGAAGAATTCCGGGCCGCCGACCGCCCGACGGTCCAGCGCCCGCAGCGCGACGGCGTCCATCCACAGGTGCCGACGGGGGTACGCCGGCCGAGGCACGGGGGCCCGACCGGCGGCCAGCGCCCGGGCCACGTCGTCGGCCTGCCGGTGCATGGCGGAGAAGGTGAACCCGGTCGACGGCCGGGTGGCCCCGCCGGCGGTGCCCAGCCGCACCACCCTCGGCGACGGCCGGCTGTCGAACGGGGCGTCGGTCATCGGGATCACCCCGTCCTCCACCTCCCGCACCCTCAGCGCGGTCAGGTCGAGGCCGAGCAGGTCGGCGTAGCCGCGCAGCGCGGCGTCGTAGCCGGCGTCGGTCAGCCGTCGCGGGGAGAACTCGGTGTACTCGACCAGGGCGTACCGGTCGCTGACCGGCAGCACGTAGCCGAAGGAGACACCCCGCGCCGGTTGCGGGGTGCGGAAGTCCATCAGCACCGCCCGGCCCGGGTCGAACACCGCCCCGGGCGACTCCAGCCACCAGCCCCGGAAGTGCTGCAACCAGCTCGTCCGCCCCGCCCGCCGGGGTGGCCGGGGGCGGGAGTCCAGCACCCACCGGGCCCGCAGCAGCGCCGCGCCGTCGGCGTCCCGGACGGTCACCGACCCGCCGTCGTCGTCGAGGGCGCCGACCGCCGCGTCGACCCGGGTGGCGCCGAGGCGCCGCTCCGCCTCGGCGGCCCGCTCGTAGACCGGGGCGGAGCGCAGCATCGCGTACCGCAGCGGGGCGAGGTCGAGCCGGCGCCGCCCGGCCGGCGTGGCCACCTCCACCTGCCGCCAGCTCGCGCTGAGCATCGGCTCCAGGTCGGTGCCGGGCGTACCCCAGAACGCCCAGGTGCGGTCCTGGCCGCGCTTGCGCACCGGGTCCACCACGGCGATCCGCAGATCACGCAGGTCGTGCCGGTCCAGCGCGGCGAGGACCAGGGAACCGGCGCCGCCACCGCCGACGACCGCTAGGTCGACGTTGTCCACCCGACCACGCTGTCACATCCCCCGGCCCCGCCGGGCGGAGCCCCCACGGCGCGCCGCCCGGCCGGTACGGTGCCACGGCATGAGCAGCACGCCCGCCAACGCCCTCACTGCCCGCTGGGCCGCCCTGATCGACGACCGGCAGACCGTCCTGTCCGGCGCCGGGGCGTACCCGCTGCTGGCCCTGCTCGCCCGACACGCGGCCGGCCCGGCCCGCGACGAGCTGTCCGCCGTCGCCCCCGACGCCACCCCCTACGACCTGGCCGCCTCCCCCACCAC
Organism: Micromonospora sp. A200; assembly: GCF_029893845.1. Lineage (NCBI taxonomy): Bacteria > Bacillati > Actinomycetota > Actinomycetes > Micromonosporales > Micromonosporaceae > Micromonospora > Micromonospora sp. A200. The sequence goes on from NZ_JARXXY010000041.1 coordinate 41,035, forward strand.
CCGGCTGGCGCTGGGCTTCTGGGCCCGACGCGACCTGCGACTGAACCCGGCCTGGCTGCGCGCGGTCCCCGCGTCCATGCGGGGTGAGCTGACCGGCGACCGGGCCGTGGACCAGCCCGTGCTGGACCGCTGGGCGTCCACCCACACCGACGGGCAGATCCAGAAGATGCCGATCACGGTCACCCCGGACACGGCGCTGGTGCTGGCCAGCGCCCTGTCGCTGCTGACCGGCTGGGCGGCGCCCTTCCAGGAGGGCTGGTGCGAGCCCCGGCAGGGTCCCTGGCAGGGGCGGCGGCTGATCGGTCTGCACCGGTACGGCGGCGACCCCCGGGCGCTGCGGGTGGCCGACACCCCGGCCGGACCGGTGAGCCTGCTGACCGTCGCCGGTGAGGCGGACGTCGACGTGGTGCTGGCCCTCGGCGAACCCGGGCGCCCGGCCGGTGCCGTGCTGCCGGCCGCGATCCGCGCCCTCACCGGCGGCCCGACGCTCCCCGACACCGCCGGGCCCGGCGTCACCGAGGAGACCGTCGAGGCGTTCGACGACCGGCCGCAACTGGCCGTGCACACCGTCGCGTTCCGCGTCGACGCCGACCACGACCTGCTCGACCGCGCCGAGCTGTACGGGCTCGCCGCCGCGACCCGCCGGGACGCGGACAACTTCCCCGGCATCGCCCCGCTGCTCTACGTCTCCCAGGCCCGGCAGACCGTCACGGCCGAGTTCAGCGCCACCGGCTTCCGCGCCGCCGCGGTCACCGCCATCGCCATCGCACCCGGCTCCGCGCCACCCCGGCACCGCGTACGGGCGCGGCGGGTCAGCCTCGCCGTCGACCGCCCGTTCGGTTTCCTGGCCGTACACCGCCCGACCGGTCTGGTCCTCGTCGCCGGCTGGGTGACCGAGCCGACTCCCCGCTGACCGGGCGGCACACCGGTCCGGGCCGGCGCGTAGGTTCGTACCGGCACAACCTGGAACCACCAGGGCACGGACGGGAAACCGGGGGGACACGATGGCGAACACGCCGGCACCACTGCGGGTCGGACTGCTCGGATACGGGCTGGCGGGCCAGGTCTTCCACGCCCCGCTGATCGCCGCGACCCCCGGGCTGCGGCTGGACGCCGTCGTCACCGGCAACCCGCAGCGGCAGGAGCAGGCCCGCAAGGACCACCCGGACGCCCGCGTCCTCGACGACGCCGACCGGCTGTGGGAGTCCGCGGACAGCCTCGACCTGGTCGTGGTGGCGACGCCGAACCGCACGCACGTGCCGATGGCCCGGGCCGCCGTCACGGCCGGGCTGGCCGTCGTGGTGGACAAGCCGCTGGCCGCCACGGCCGCGGAGGGTCGCGACCTCATCGACGAGGCCGACCGGCGTGGCGTGCCGCTGACGGTGTTCCAGAACCGCCGCTGGGACGGCGACTTCCTGACCGCTCGCCGGCTGATCGCCGAGGGTGAGCTGGGCCGCGTCCTCCGCTTCGAGTCCCGGTTCGAGCGGTGGCGGCCGGCGATCAAGGAGGGCTGGCGGGAGAGCGCCGCCCCCGGCGAGGCCGGCGGCGCCCTCTACGACCTCGGCGCCCACCTCGTCGACCAGGCGGTGCAGCTGTTCGGGCCGGTACGCAGCGTGTACGCCGAGGTGAACCGGCGGCGACCCGACGCCCAGGTCGACGACGACGCCTTCGTGGCACTCACCCACGCCGGCGGCGTCCACTCCCACCTCTGGATGAGCGCCATGACCGCGCAGCTCGGTCCGCGAATGCGCATCCTCGGCGACCGCGCCGGCTGGACCAGCTACGGCCTGGACGTGCAGGAGGAGGCGCTGCGCGCCGGGGGCCGCCCGGACGCGCCGGGCTGGGGTGAGGTCCCCGCCGAGCGGTACGGCCGGCTCGGCGTCGACGGCGACCTGCGACCGGTGCCCACCGACCCGGGCCGCTACCAGGACTTCTACGCGCAGGTGGCGGCGGCGCTGCGGGACGGCACCCCGATGCCGGTCGACCCGCGCGACGCCGTCGCCACGGTGGAACTGATCGAGCTGGCGCACCGCTCCGCGGAGCGGGGCGAGGTGCTGCCCGTCCCGGCTCGCTGACCGCTCAACCGAACCGGACGACCGGCTGCCGGTCGTCCGGTTCGGCGTACGCGGCGGAGACCGTGGCCCGGTCGAACACCCGCCAGGTGGCCGCGGACACCGCCACCGCCACCACGAACCCCACCCAGTACGGCGCGGTCAGTCCGAACGTCGTGGCGATCACGCCGCCGAGCAGGGCACCCGCGCAGTTGCCGCCGGCGGCGATGAACAGTGTCGTGCCGCCGACCCGCCCCTGCAACGCCGCCGGGGTCAGCCGCTGGCGCAGCGAGTTCGCGACCATGTTCCACAGCGCGCCGTGCACGCCGAAGGCGAACAGCGCCCCGCCGATCAGCCAGGCGCTCGTCGACGCCGCCAGGGCCAGGTGCAGGCCCGCCTCGACCAGCAGCCCGACCCGGATGGTCCAGGTGGCGCCGATCGCCGCGACCAGCCGGTCGCCGACCACCGCGCCGAGCAGCCCACCCACCGCCATGCAGGTGAACAGCAGCCCGAAGCCGACCGAGTCCAGACCCAGCCGGTCGGTGGCGAGCAGCACCAGCACCGCCAGCGCCGCGGTGAGGGTCAGGTTGAGCAGCCCGATCAGCACCGCCATGGTGCGCAGCAGCCGCTGCCCCAGCAGCCAGCGGAACCCCTCGCCGATCTCCGCCCGCACCGACCGCGCCGGCGGGCGCCCCGCGTCCTCCCCACCCCGGTACGTCCCGGCGACCAGCGCGACGAGCACCGCGCTGAGCGCGTACGTGCCGGCGTTGACCAGGAACGGGATGCTCTCGGCGACGAGGAAGAGGAACCCGCCGAGCGGACCGGCCAGCATCCCGTTCATCAGCGTGGTGCCGCCGCCCAGCCAGCCGTTGGCCCGCTCCAACCGGGCCCGGGGCACCACCGCCGGCAGGATCGCCTGGCTGGCCGAACGGAACACGATCTCGCCCGTGTTGATCACGAAGAGCACCACGTACAGCAGCACCACCCCGGCTCGGCCGGTCAGCATCGCGCCGGTCAGCACTGCCAGGGCGGCCACCCGTACCCAGTCGATGACGACCATCAGCCGCCGCCGGTCGACCCGGTCCGCCAACACCCCGCCCGGCAACGCGAACAGCAGCCAGGGCAGCCACGCCACCCCGGACGCCGCGGACACCACCAGCGGGTCGTCGGTGCGCGCCGCCACGTACAGCGGCGCCGCCACGGTGGCCATGCCACTGCCCAGCGCCGACAGGGTGCTCGCCGCCCACAGCTTCGCGAATCGCCCGTCCCACCGCTGCGCCGTCACGGCGAGGCAACCTACCAGCCCTGCGGGCGGCGACGAATCCCCGTTGAGCGGCGGCGGTGAGATGTGCGACGGTTCGCCGGGTGACCGACTACCGCACCCTCAACCGAGCCAACTGGGACGAGCGCGCCCCCGCCCACGCCGCGTCGCCCGACTACGCGGTGGAGCGCTTCGCCGCCGACCCGGCGTACCTGAGCGAGGTGGTCCGCTTCGACCTGCCCCGCCTCGGCAACGTGACCGGTCTGCGCGGCGTGCACCTGCAGTGCCACATCGGCACCGACACCGTCTCGCTGCACCGGCTCGGCGCGCGGATGACCGGGCTGGACTTCTCCGGCGCCTCGCTGGCCCAGGCCCGGGCCCTGGCCGATTGGACCGGCGCCGCCGTCGACTTCGTCGAGGCCGACGTCTACGACGCGCCCGGGGTGCTCGGCGTGGGCGGCTTCGACCTGGTCTACACCGGCGTCGGCGCGCTGTGCTGGCTGCCCGACATCCGCCGCTGGGCGGACGTGGTCGCCGCGCTGCTCCGCCCCGGCGGCCGGCTCTTCCTGCGCGAGGGCCACCCGATGCTGTGGGCGCTGGACGAGACCCACCCGGACGGGCTGCTGGTGGTGGAGCACCCGTACTTCGAGCGGCCGGAACCGTTGGTCTGGGAGGAGCCGGGCACCTACGTCAGCACCGAGGCCACGTTCCGGCACAACACCACCCACGAGTGGAACCACGGCCTCGGCGAGGTGGTCACCGCCCTGCTCGACGCCGGCCTCGACCTCACCATGCTCCAGGAACACGACAGCGCGCCCTGGGACGCGCTGCCCGGCCGGCAGACCAAGGACGCCGACGGCGAGTGGCGGTTGGCCGACCGGCCGTGGCGGCTGGCGCAGACGTACACGCTCCAGGCGCGCAAGCGGTGATTCGTCCCGCACCGGGGCGGGTCCGCGACCGGATCTGAGGACCCGGGACGGGCATGGGACGATCCACCATGCCCGTCACGAACCCCTGGCTCGCCGGCCCCGCCCCCACCGCCCGCCTGGACCCCGAACGCCTCGGCGAGCGGATCCTCAACCTGCTGTCGTCGCAGAACATGTGCGTGCTCGCCACCGCCGGCCCGGACGGCCCGCTGGCCACCCCGGTCCGCTATTTCCACCTCGACTTCGCGGTCATGTTCACCGCCGCGGCCACCTCGCCGAAAATGCGCAACATCGCGGCCGACCCACGGGTGTCGGTCGGGGTGTTCGCCCCGCTCGTCGGGCAGGCCAGCAGCCGAGGCGCGCAGCTGTTCGGCCGGGCCCGGGTGTTGCACGAGGGCGACGCGGACTTCGCGCACTGGTGGCCGGCGGTGCGCTGGCAGTCCGACCACGCGGAGCGGGGACGGTCGCTGGACGAGCCACCGAGCGGACCGCTGGTCGTCGTCGAGGCCGACCGGATCGTCTACACCGAACACTGGCTGCGCCGCGACGGGTACGCCCCACGCCAGTTCTGGCGACGCGCACCGCGGTAGCTCTCGCGCGACGCCGGCCGTGCAGCTCGACCGGCCACGCCACGCTGGTCCCCCGCAGCACTTTTGGAGTCGGGCTGCCCGTAGCGCGCTGCCTCACAACCCGTAGGCCATCCTAGGAGGCTAGCTGAATGCCGGGCGTCGGTCGGGGTACGGACTGCCCGACGGCCTCGCTGTCCGCAAGGGACGGACCCTGGGCGGCCTCTGCGACCGGACATCCCCCCTCGCCGCCCTGACGACCGCCTTGGAGCGCAACGGATGCGGTGGCCCCCGCCGGCGCCGTCGGGCCCGGCTGCGGCACGCGTCCGCCGTCCACCCGGCCGCACCGAATCACCGACCACAGTGGAGCGGTGCGGGTCCGGACCTCAGCAACAGGGCCCGGCCGTCCGGTAAGGCACCCTTGGCTCCGTCGTGAACCTAAGGACCGCTTCCAGCGCCGCGACCGCCGCCCGCCGAGGAACCGGGCGACCCGGACAGCCCTTCCCACAAAGGGACGGGCCACGCGGAAGGACGCTTCCCACCGCAACGGGACGACCGGCACGAGCAGGTACGACCTAAAGGGCGTTGTGGGCGGTCCTGTGCGGGCATTTCCGCACCTCCCCGGCGCGAGGGAAAACTCGTGACGGCAACGAAGATTTCTCATTTACGTCGGGCGCGACGCCCAACCCTCCTAGTGTTGGCCACACCGGTGCTAGTTACGGAGTTGGCCACCCGAACGACGTCCCACGCAGACAGCGGACGAAAAGTGAGGGAAGACGCGTATGAAGGCACAGTCAGTTCTCGTATCGACGGCGCTCGGCGTGGGACTCGGCACGCTTCTGCTCCCGGCCGCCGCGCTCGCGCAGACCATCGTGTCACCGGCCACCACACCGGTCGGTGGGACGGTCGTACTCACCGCGACCACCTGCAACCCGAACGCGGGCGACGCGATCTTCCGCGTCACCGGCCCGAACCGGGACCAGAACGTCCGCTCCACCACCGCCGCCGCCGGCGGCGGGCTGAGCGCGGAACTCTTCACCGCCGGCTTCACCCTCGGCACCTACACGGTGACCACCACGTGCGGTGACGGCAGCTCCGGGGGCAGCGCCACCTTCACCGTCACCCCGATCGGCGCGGCGCCGGCCGGTGGCGGCGGCGACGACGGCACCACAACCGGCCTGCTGGCCGCGGGCGGCGCGCTCGCCGGAGCCGCCGCGATCGGGGCGACCATCATGGTCCGCCGCCGACGCCGAGCGGCCGCGCCCGTCGCCTGACCCGTACCTCACACCATCCCTAGGACGGGGTGCCCGCACCGGCGCGACCGGGACGGGCACCCCGACCGCATCGCCGTGTCGCGGGAGGTGAGGCGATGGCCGTCGGCAGGTGGTTCACGCGTACCCGGGCGTCGGTGGCGGCGGTGACGGTGGCCGGCACCGCCGGACTCAGCCTGATCACCGTGGGGCTCACCGCATCGCCGGCGGGGCCGCCGCAGCCCGGCGTGGGCGCGCGCGGCGCCGACCGCAGCGGCTCCCCCGGCCCGGTGCTGCCCCGCTCGGAACCGGTCCGCATCGACATCCCGGCCATCGGCGTCCACGCCGACCTGGTGTCCGTCGCCGGCGACCCGAACGGCACCCTGGAGGTGCCGCCGCTGGACCGCCCCACCGTCGCCGGCTGGTACCGGCCGGGCGTCAGCCCCGGTGAGGCCGGCAACGCCGTGATCGTCGGCCACGTCGACACCCGCGACGGCCCGGCGGTCTTCTTCAACCTGGGGCGGCTGCGGCCCGGCGACACCGTACGGGTCACCCGCGCCGACGGCCGGGCGGTGACGTTCGCCGTGGACGGCGTCGGGGCGTACCCGAAGCGGAGCTTTCCCACCGCGCTGGTCTACGGACCGGGCGGGCCGGGCGCGGGGCTGCGCCTGGTGACCTGCGGCGGACGCTTCGACGAGCGCTCCCGCGACTACTCCGACAACATCGTCGTGCGGGCCACCGCCGTGGCCTGACCCACCACCACCTGCGGGAGCACCGCCGTACTACGGTGGGCCCCCGGATCGAGGGCGGCGGAGGTGGACGGTGGCGGCACGGCTCATTCCGCGACTGGGGTCGTTGGTCGACCGGGTGCTCGGCCGCGAGGCCGAGGCGTCCGCGCCGGCCCCGCGGCGGTCCAATCCGGACGCCGTGGTCGACTGCGCGGTGTACGTCAACGGCCGCCGGGAGCCCGGTCGCCCGCACTACGCCGACGCGTACGCCCGCTCCCGGCGCGGCCGCAACGCCTTCGTCTGGCTGGGGCTGCACGACCCGGGCGCGGCGGTGATGGCGGCGGTCGGTCGCACCTTCGGCCTCGACGAACTCGTCGTGGAGCAGGCGCTCGCCGACGGGCACCGGCCCACCGTGCAGCGGCACGACGCGGTGACCCTGCTGGTGCTGCGCACCGCCAGCTACGTCGAGCACGCCGAGCTGACCGCGACCTCCGAGGTGATCGACACCGGGGACGTGATGGTCTTCCTGGGCGACCGGTTCGTCATCACCGTCCGGCACGGCGCCTCCGGCGCCCTGGCCCCGGTCCGGCACGACATCGAGAGCCGCCCGGCGATGCTGGCCGAGGGGCCATGGGCGGTGGCGTACGCGGTGGCCGCCCGGATGGTCGACCTGTACCTGGAGGTCGCCGCCCACCTGGAGAAGGACCTGGAACGCGTCGAGGAGAGCGTGTTCGCCCGCGACCGGGGCGCCGACATCCAGCACATCTACCAGCTCAAGCGGGAGGTGGTGGAGTTCAAGCGGGCGGTGCTGCCGTTGCAGGAGCCGGTGCGCGCGCTGGTCTCCGACCGGGCCGGTGGGCCGCCGCCGGGGCTGCGCCGCTGGTTCGTCGACGTCGAGAGCCGGCTGAGCCGCGCGGTGGAGCGGGTCGCCGCGTACGACGAGCTGCTCAACTCGGTGCTCCAGTCCCGGCTCGCGCAGCTCGCCGTCGACCAGAACAACGACATGCGCAAGATCGCCGCGTGGGCCGCGATCGCCGCCACCCAGACCGCCGTGGCCGGCGTGTACGGCATGAACTTCACGCACATGCCCGAGCTGACCTGGCGGTACGGCTACGCCGGTGCCCTGCTGCTGATGGCGACCGCCGCGGTGGTCCTGCACCGGCTCTTCCGCCGCTCCGGCTGGCTCTGAGCCCTCCGCCAGACCCGGTGCAGACAGGACGAGCCGGATCAGGGCCGGATCAGGGTCGGATCACGCTCGGCGAGCGCGGCCAGCTCCCGGTCCAGCGAGAACAACCAGGCACGCGCCCCGTGCCGGCCCCGCCCGGCGGACGGCGGCGGCACCACCGCCCATAGGCTGTCCACCGTGATGTGGCAGCGGTACGTCGCGATCGGCGACAGCACGACCGAAGGGCTCGACGACCCGGACGACGCCGGCGGCTACCGGGGCTGGGCGGACCGGTTCGCCGAGGCGGTGGCCCGGGAGCAGGGCGGCCTGGAGTACGCCAACCTGGCGATCCGGGGGCGGACCACCGCCCGCATCCTCGCCGAGCAGCTGCCGGTGGCCCTCGACCTGGCGCCGGACCTGTGCACGGTGGTGGCCGGCATGAACGACGTGCTGCGTCCCTCGTTCGACGCGCGGCGGATCGCCGCGGACGTGGCGACGATGCAGCGGGCGCTGGTCGGCCAGGGCGCCACCGTGCTGACCTTCACGCTGCCCGATCCGGTGCCGGTGATGCCGCTGGCCCGCCCGCTGCGCGGCCGGGTGGTCATGCTCAACGCGTCGCTGCGGCGGGTCACCGCCGAGACCGGGGCCACCCTGCTGGACTTCGCCGCGCACCCGGTCGCCTCCGACCCCCGGCTGTGGAGCGAGGACCGGCTGCACGCCAACAGCGCCGGCCACGAGCGGATCGCCGCGGCGCTCGCGCACACCGCCGGCCTGCCCGGGTACGACGACTCGTGGACCCGACCCCTGGCGGTCGCACCCCGGCGACGCGGGCACGAGGTGCTCCGCACCGAGCTGGCCTGGACCCGGCGGCACCTGCTGCCGTGGCTGGCCCGGCACCTGCGCGGCCGCTCCTCCGGCGACGACCGGGTGGCGAAGCGCCCGGTGCCGCTGCCGGTCGAGCTGACCTGAGCGGACGGTCGGGGCGGCCGGAGTCGGCCCGCGCCGGCATGATGGGCCGGTGGACCGTACCGAACGGGCGGCGCTCGCCGCCGAGACCGACCGGCTCGTCGCCGAGGGCCGATACGGGCCGGTACCGGCCGCCACCCTGCACCTGCCCGACGAGCCACTGCCCGAGCCCGGCCCGGCGGGACCGTCCACGGTGGAGGTGACCGACGAGACGAGCCTCGCCGCCACCCGCCGGCTCGCCGGCACCGCCGACGGTCAGGTCGCCTGCCTCAACTTCGCCTCCGCGAAGAAACCCGGCGGCGGGTACGCCACCGGCGCGCACGCCCAGGAGGAGAGCCTGGCCCGATCCTCCGCCCTGGCCGCCAGCCTGCGGACGGCGCCGGACTTCTACGCGTACCACCGGGCCCGGCCGGACCCGGTCTACTCCGACCGGGTCATCCACTCCCCCGACGTTGCGGTGTTCCGGGACGACTCGGGGCGGCTGATCGCGCCGTACCCGGTGACCTTCCTGACCGCGGCGGCGCCGAACGCCGGGGCGCTGCGCGAGCCGGTCGACCTGCCCGGGGTGCTGCGGCGTCGCGCCGGGCGGGTGCTCGGGGTGGCGCTGGCGCACGGACACCGGCGGCTGGTGCTCGGCGCCTGGGGCTGCGGGGTGTTCCGCAACGACCCGCGCCAGGTCGCCGCCGCCTTCGCCGACCTGCTCGGGCCCGGCCGCCCGTACGCGGGCCGGTTCGACCTGGTGGTGTTCGCGGTGCCGGATCCGACGAACCGGGGCCCCCTCGCGGCGGCGTTCGGCTGAACGGTCAGCGGTCGATCGGCGGCCGGGTCCGGGCCCGCTTCAGCTCGAAGAACCCGTCGGTGCCGGCGACCAGCACCACCCCGTCCCAGAGCCGGCCGGCGTCCTCGCCACGGGGGATCGGCGCGACCACCGGCCCGAAGAACGCGGTGCGCCGGCCGGCCTCGTCGGTGACGTGGATGGTCGGGGTGCCGAGGTCCTCGCCGACCGGTTCCAGGCCGGCGTGGTGGCTGGCCAGCAGCACCTCGTCGTTCGCGGTCGAGTCGGCCGCCTCGGCCAGCTCCACGGGCAGCCCCACCTCGGCCAGCGCCGCCCGGTAGAGGTCGGGCCCGATCGGCGCCCGGTCGTGGTGGATCCGGTTGCCCAGCGCGGTGTAGAGGTCCCGCAGCCCCTCCGGGCCGGCCTTCAGCTCCGCCGCCACCGCGACCCGCACCGGGCCCATGCCGGGCTTCAACCACTCCCGGTACCACTCCTCCAACCCCTCGCGACCCTCGTTGAGCACGCTGAGGCTCATCACGTGGAAGCGCACCTCGACCGCGCGGACCTGTTCCACCTCCAGCAGCCAGCGGGAGGCGTTCCAGGCCCAGGGGCAGCGCGGGTCGAACCACATGTCGGCCGTCGTCATCGTCGTTCCGTTCCTTCCAGGATCTTTGTCGTCCTTCGATCCTGGCCGGTGGAGCGGCCCAGTGTGAGAGCCGATTTCAGGATGATCGGCTGGGCCAATCGGCGACCGGCACGCCGAGGGCCGCCGACCGGCAACGGCAACACGGCGATCGGCTACTGCCAGTAGTGCATGGCCGGTCGATGGGCCGGTGAGCGATATGACTGTGAGGCATATTTATGACTCACAGGCATATCGCTCACCACGAACATGTCTCCCAGCGGAGACAATGACGAACCGGCCCGCGAGCTGTGAGCGAGGGTGTCGGTCGGCCGTCGGTAGGCGCCTGGGCAGGAGGTCACCCCGTCCGTCGGTTCAGTGCCGCATGTCCGGATTGAGGCCCGGTGGCTACCGCCCGGATGTCCACTCTTACCTGCGGTGTCGGGTGGCCGGGCCGGTCGCGTGGTGGAATGGTCGGCGGGGCGGGGTCGTTGTACATGGCAGACCGCCGTGCCCCCCGGCCCGGACGAACCCCGGAACGAAGGCCCGTGGAATGCGGAGCCACCCGGGTTGGTTACCTCCCCGGCACCATCCGAGCAGGCTCCCGGGCTGTGGAATGCGGAGCCCGCCGGGCTGGTTACATCCCCCCGGACACCCGAGCAGAGCCCCCTTGCGCGGCCGCCGGGCATCCCCCTTCTTGACTTCCTTTCACGCATCGCCGTCCCCCCGACGACGGTTGCGTGTCCCCCGATCGAAAGGTGCACCCTCATGCGTACCGATCTGATCCGCAAGACCGCCCTGACCTTCGCTGGTGTCGCCGCGACCGCCGGTGGGATCG
>NZ_JARXXY010000042.1:0-48050 GCF_029893845.1 Micromonospora sp. A200
GCCCCACCACCAGGTGGGGAGTCGCTCGCCCCCACGGCGAGGATCCACAACGGTGCATCGGAAACCCGGTGAACGTTAGTGGACACCGCACTAGACGCAGCACCGTAGGCACCGGCGGTCGCGGTAGGTTGCACAGTCATGGCCACAAGCGCCGACGTCCGTCACGACCTCGCCAGCCTCGCCGACCCAGGTCGGGCGGAGGCATCGAGCCGGTTTCTGCAGATGACTCCCGGTGGGTACGGCGAGGGCGACACGGCGATCGGTGTCTCCGTGCCGGAACAGCGCAGGGTGGCCGCCCGGTACTGGCGCGATCTCTCCCTGGCCGAAACGGCGAAGCTGCTGACCAGCAGCGTGCACGAGGAGAGGCTGACGGCGCTGTTCATCCTGGTGCGCAAGTTCACCAGAGGAGACGAGGAGGAACGGGGCCGGATCTTCCGCATCATCCTGGGCAACACCGACCGCATCAACAACTGGGACCTGGTGGACTCATCCGCGCCGTACATCGTCGGCCCCTGGCTGATCGACAAGGACCGCAGCGTCCTGGACCGGTTGGCCGAGTCAACCCTGGTGTGGGACCGGCGCATCGCCATCATGGCAACGTTCGCCTTCATCAAAGCCGGCGACTTCCATTGGACCTTGCGCCTCAGTGAACGGCTCCTGCACGACCCGCACGACCTCGTCCACAAGGCGGTGGGCTGGATGCTGCGCGAGGTGGGCAACCGTGACAGAGCGGCGGAGGAGAAGTTTCTGGCCCGACGTTACCGGGACATGCCGCGGGTCATGCTGCGGTACGCGATCGAAAAGTTCGACCCGCAGCGACGTAGGGAGTACCTGTCCGGCGCGGTCTAGATCAGCGGCCGCTGTCAAAGCGGCGGGGGCGGGCCCCGAGCCGCCGGCCACCATGCCCGGATGCGGCGTGGCACTGACCGTGGGTTTTGGTGCAGCCGTGCGAGACATTGGTGTTGCCCTGGTCCCCCACCGACCACGGCGCGGCATGGATGATCGCGCCCTGACCGACTGCGCCCGGCGTTTCCGCTTGCGGCCCGACTAGGCCTGCGTGTGCTGTTCGTCGCGAACGCAACGATCACGCGTGTTCCACAGTGCGTAGGCAGCCTTGAGAAACAGCACAAGGTAATCGAAAGAGCGCACGGTTCGCAAATGGAATTCTCGCCGTCTTTCTACAACCGGGCTGTGCCTGCCTTGTCAGCAGTTACGGTGCTTTAACATGACGGTTGTTCGTATTACTGCCGTGGTGCTCAGCGCCGTACTGACCACGCCCGCCGTGGCAGTCGGGTCCTCGACGTTGGCGGCGTCCGCGCCGTACGTGCCCTGCCCGGCCGTGAAGCCGCCAATGCCCCCGCCCGCCGCACCGTCGCCACCACCGGTCGGTCCCGCCGACCTGGCCGTCGGCGGCGAGACGCTGGCGACGGCGGGGCTGGCCATTCCCGCGGGCGCGTCGATGGCGCCGTCGGTGACCGCCACCTCGTGGGTCGTGGCCGACCTCGACAGTGGCGCGGTGCTGGGTGGATGCGGCCCGCACGAACACCGCACGCCCGCCAGCGTGCAGAAGATGCTGCTGGCCGCGGCCCTGATGCCTCACCTCGACCCTGCACAGGAGGTCGAGGTGACCCGGGCGGATCTGCAGGATCTCGATCCGGCCAGCTCACTGATGGGGGTGGTCGAGGGCGGCCGTTACTCGGTCGAGAGCCTGTGGCTGGGACTCCTCCTCAAATCGGGAAACGACGCGGCGAACGTGCTGGCCCGCGCCGGCGGCGGCACCGCCGGGCGGCAGGGCGGCGTGCAGGCGATGAACGACGAGGCACACCGGCTGGGCGCAAAGCAGACCCACGCGGCGACACCGTCCGGCCTGGACGGTCCCGGTCAGTACACCAGCGCGTACGACCTGGCGCTGATCGCGCGCGCCACCTACGCCCGCGCAGACTTCCGGCGATACATCGCCACCCGGGTGGCGGAGATACCGGCAAAGCCGGGAACGCCAGGCTTCTCCATCACCCACGACAACACCCTGCTGGACCACTACCCGGGGACGCTCGGCGGCAAGACGGGCTTCACCGACCTGGCGCGACAGACATACGTGGGGGTGGCGGAACGTAACGGCCGGCGGCTCGCCGTGACCCTGCTCGGCGCGGAGACCGCGCCACTGGGGAGCCTGGGCGAGGCGGCGGCCCTGCTGGACTGGGGCTTCGCTCTCCCGCCCGACGCGTCGGTCGGCCGCCTGGTCACCCCCGATGAGAAGAAGCAGGACCGTCCCATTGCCGAGGTCAGAGGCGGGCTTGACGGTCATGCTGGGGCAGGACCATCGTTCTCGTTGGCGGTCATTCTCGGCCTCGCCGCCGCCGTCGTACTGGCCGTTCTCCTCCTGGCGGCTTCCTGGCGACAAAGGGCCACGCGCCGGGCGGCCAACCCGTAGGAAGCCGGCGGTTCAGCTCCGGAGACCGGGCGGGCGCGCCGAGGCGGCCCGCCCGGTGAGACGGAATTCAGGTCGTCTGACCAACTCGGTCGACGATGGCGAGGCCAAGCACGGCCGACGATCCCGCCGAGCCGCCCACTCCGAGAAAGGTGTAGGTCTCGGGGTGGAAGACGAGCACAATTTCGCCTGAGCCGCGCGTCGATGGCCAGGTGATCCCGATGCCCGATCGGCCCGCGCCGTCCTTGACATGCTCAACGGCTTGCAGGTCCGGCGTCGTCGCCGCGGCCTCGTAGAGCGCAGCAAGGGTGCGCGGGCGTAGATAGCTGCCGGTGAGGTAGTAGAGCACGTCCTTGCCGGCGGCATTGGCGTCACCTGGTTCACCGCTGCGATGCTCGATCAGAAAGGTCCGCATGGCGGCGGCATCGGTGGGCAGGTCGGCACGGTATGCCGGTGCTGGGGTGCACCGCTCGGTCACGCCCGGAACTACCTCGCCGCCCTTGAGCACCGCCGCCCGTCCGTTCCGGCAGCCGGGCACGATGCTTTCCGTGCGAGCGGTGGCAGTGTTCTCGATGACCAGTCCGTCTCGGGTTCCGTCCACCGACATCCAGCTCTCCCGCATTCCCCGACCCTCCTGGCTGCGGGAGTAGACGAACTGGTCGGGCCGGGGTTTGACGTCGGGCACCCGCAGCGCGGCGGTTGCCGCGTTCCGGAGAACCTGGGTGGCATCGGCCCGCGCGGGCGGCGTGCTGCCACCGAGCCGGTCCGGCGCAAGCACCAGTACCGCGGCGAGCGACGCCGCGACGCCCGCCGATACCACCCCGCTGAGCACGAGCCGCCAGGCCGGTCGCCTCGAGCGAGGAAGCGTCGAGGGCACGGTCGACGTCATGGGTACGGACGACTCTGCCGTCATCGCGGCCATCGCGGTCGTCAGCCGGCTGCGGGCCGGGCTCAACCGCTCGGCCGTCGGCAGCTCGGTCTCGTCGCCGAGCTGCTGGAGCAGTCGCATCTCATCCATTGCTCAGTGCCTCCTCGATCGTGCTGGCCGGTTCGCCGCCCAACTGCTCGCGGAGCAGCCTGCGGGCTCGATTGAGTCGTGATCGCACGGTGCCGACCGGGATCGCCAGTGCGGCGGCAACCTCCTCGTACGTCAGTTCCTCCCAGGCGATCAGCAGCAACACGTCGCGATCTCCGTCGGAGAGCGTGGCCAACGCGTCGAGGAGAAGTCGGCGTAGCGATTGCGCCGTCACCACGGTGGCGACCCGGTCGGCATGTGATGCCTCGTTCGTCGCGGGGATGTGCGCCTGCCGCAGTCGGTATTCGCGCTCCTCCGTCCGCCGGTGCTGGCCGGCGATGTTGGTGGCGATCCCGTACAGCCAGGGCCGGGCGTTCGGATACGCGATGTCGAATCGATCCCGACGACGAAACGCCGCGAGGAAGGTCTCAGCGACCAGGTCGTCCGCGGCCGGCGCGCCGAGGCGCCGGGCCAGGTAGCGATGGATGTACGGCGCGTGCCGGTCGAAGATCGTGGAGAAGATCTCTGGTTCCTGCACAGACCGCGCGATGATCGCTGCGTCCGTCACCGCACCGACGTCGACATCCTTCACTCGTCGCAGGTCTCTCATGTATGGCCCTTCGCGGAGTCGGGAAGCATCACCTGTTATCCGCACCCCGTGGCCGGACGGTTCACGGACGGGACTGTAGATGTCCGCACGCGAGTGGTGCGGGCCTCTACACGCAGGTCTCGTCCATGGCGACGCGGGAAGCCCTCAAGCGCCTCGGCGACTCGCTCGGCCACTGACGCCGTTGCTGTTTCGACAGCAGAAAGGCCACCCCCAAGACTGGGAAGTGGCCTTTGACCCCGTTCGGAAGATCACCACCGCCAGGGCTGCGATGATCCGCAACAGTTGATTTAATACAGCCGCTTCACGGCAGATCCACCGGCCCGTACCGGGTCTGGACGGCCCCGGTGCTCAGCGCCCAGTAGCGGTCGCCGAACGACCAGTGCCACCATTCGGTCGGGTAGTTGACCATGCCGGCGGACGACAGCGCCCGGCCCAGGATGCCGCGATTGGTGCGGGCCCGCGGGGAGATGTCGGGTGATCCGGTGAAGCAGGCGTTGGCGCTGTCCACCGGGCTGGCGTTGACGATCGTGCCCAGGTCCAGTTCGATCCCATCGGCCGTACAGAGCGTGAGGTCGACCGTCCCGCCGGTACTGTGCGGAGCCACCTCGGGCGGCGAGATGTACTTGCTGGCCTCCACGTGCCGGCGCGCCGAGTCCCACTCCGGGTACCTGCGGCGCAGTTCGTCCTGGTAGCTCTCGAAGTAGGTCGTCTGCAGGCTGAGCGGCCGGTACCCCTCGATGACCAGCAGCCGCAGCCCTCCGGGCAGGGTCCGCTGGGCGGCGAGCAGACGCTGCACCGTCGCCTCGCGCAGGTGCGCGTACGCGCCGGCCTCGTCGGCCAGCCGGTCGTCCACCCGAAGGTCCGCGACCTGGCGTACGTCGACCAGGGCCTCGCCGTTGTCGCCGAGCCGGATGGCCGAGATCCGCCGATCGGACAACAGGATCATGACCGGTACCGCCCAGCGGCGTCGATGATCGCGCTGGCGACGGCCGTGGCCGCATGGGGCCGGCCGTGCTGGCGGGCGGCGTTGGCCAGGTCCTGGCGTCGTTCCGGGTGGTCGAGCAGCACCATGATCTCCTCGTAGAGGCGGTGGGCGGAGGCGTCGGGGCCGGCGAGCATGCGGGCGGCACCGGCGTCGGCGAGGTGCCGTGCGGTCCGCCGCTGTTCGTCGCCGCCGGTGGGGATGAGCGGGATGAAGACGCATGCCTTGCCCAGAGCGGTGAGTTCGGCCACGGTGCCGGCGCCGCTGCGCGCGACGACGATGTCCGCGGCGCTCAGGACGTCGGGCAGCTCGCCGTGGACGTAGTCGACCACCCGGTACCTGCTGCGCAGGTGTTCCGGGAGGGCGGCCGCGACCTGCCGCATCCGGTCGAGGGAGTAGTCGCCGCACTGGTGCAGCACCTGACATTTCTGCAGGAGTCCGGGGAGGATGTCGGCGATCAGGTTGTTGACCTGGACGGCGCCCTGGGCGCCGCCGGTGACGTACACCAGCGGCAGGCGCGGATCCAGGTGGTACGCGGCGAGCGCCCGGTCGCGGTTGCCCGTGAGGATCTCGGGCCGGATCGGGTTGCCGGTGACCACCGCGCGGGTTCTCGCTCGGGCGGGCAGATGGTCGATGGAAGACTCGTGACTCAGCAGGACTCGATCGGCGAGGCGGGCGAGGATCCGGTTCGCCAGCCCGAGCGTGAGGATCTGCTCGTGCATGACCAGCGGGCGGCGGGTCATCCAGGCGGCGATCCCGATCGGGACGGAGACGTATCCGCCGGTGGAGAAGACCACCTCGGGCCGGGTGCGCACCACGATCATGATGGCCTGGAAGATGCCGAGCGGCACGCGGAAGGCGTCGGCGATGTTGCGGCCCCACTCGTGCAGATTCGGCGAGCGGCGCAGTTTGCCGGTGGTGATCGCCGTGAAGGGAATGCCCTCCTGCCAGGCGATTCTGGCCTCCAGTCCGTGCTCGACGCCCACCCAGCGGACGTCCGGTGCGGTGCCGGCTTCCGCCAGCCGGTCGCGGAGTGTATGGATCGTGGTCAGCGCCGGGTAGGTGTGCCCACCCGTTCCTCCGCCCGTGACGATCATGCGGAGACCACGGAGATGTTCCGCGGTGTAGACGGCCATCAGCAGGGACTCGGGCAGGGGGAGGCGGTGTCGCGGCTCTGCAGTGCGCCCTGGATGAGGATGTCGAGCAGTGCGGAGTAGCCGACGCCGGCCCGCTGCCAGATCTGCGGGTACTGGGAGGCGGCGGTGAATCCGGGGAAGGTGTTGACCTCGTTGATCACCGGCTCCCGGTGGTCTCCGGTCCACCCTGTGCCGCGGTCGGCGTCCGGATCCGGGAGGAAGAAGTCGACGCGGAGCAGCCCACGGCAGCCGAGCGCGTGGAACGCCCGCACGGCCCGGTCCTGCAGTAGTCGGGTGGTGCCGGGGTCGAGCTGGGCCGGAATGTGGAAGACGGCACCGCCGTCGTACTTGGCGTCGTAGTCGAAGAAGGCGGCGTTCGCCACCCGGATCTCCAGCGGCGGCCCGGCCTCGACGCGACCGTCGGGGTGCTGAAGGACGCCGACGTCGATCTCGCGCCCGCGCACGGCGCCTTCGACGAGAACCTTCGCGTCGCTCTCGCGCGCGAGCCGCAGGGCGGCGGGCAGTTGCGCCCATCGTTCGACCTTGGAGACCCCCAGGCTGGAACCGGCCCGGGCCGGTTTGACGAAGACGGGCAGCCCCAGCCGCTCCTGATCCCGCGACGACAGATCCTCGTCGGGCCGCAGCGTCACCCCGTCGGCCACGCGCAGGCCGTCGGCGGCGAGGAGTTTCTTCGTGACCGGCTTGTCCATCCCCGCGGCGCTGGCGAAGACACCGTTTCCGACGAACGCGACGCCGAGCCACTCCAGCATCGACTGGACGGTGCCGTCCTCACCGTACGGGCCGTGCAGCGCCGGGAACACCACGTCCTGGTCGCCGAGGGTCCGCAGCGCCTGCGCGAACGTGGCCCGGTCGCCGTTGACCCGCCACTGGCCGTCCCGCTCGATCAGCACCTCGGTCACCTGGTAGGCGGCGGGGTCGAGGTGGGCCAGGATGCTCTCCGCCGAGCGCCGGGAGACGTCGTGCTCCCCGCTGCGCCCACCGAACAGCACCGCCAGACGAACAGTCATGATGTTGCCGCTTCCCCGTGCAGGTGTACGCGCGCCACTCGCGCGCCGATTCCGGTCAGGACTTCGTGCGGGTTGGTGCCGGCCCACCGCGCCCACTCGGCGGCCGTCGGCTCGGCCGGGTCGGGCGAGCCGGGCTCGGCGCCGGGACCGAAGACGACCACCGGATCGCCGAGCGCCACCGGCAGGTCGCCGACATCGACGACGCACTGATCCATGGCGATGCGGCCGACGATCGGGCAGCGCCGACCGGCGAGCCAGACCCACGCGCGGCCCTCGGCGGTGCGCGACAGGCCGTCGGCGTACCCGAGCGGCAGCAGGGCGAGCGTGGTCGGCCGATCGGTCACATGATCGGGGCCGTAGGACACGCCGGTACCGGCGGGCACGCGCTTCAGGTTGATCACCCTTGACCGCAGGGTCAGGGCGGGTCGCAGGCCGTAACGGCGGGGACCGGTCGCGCCGAACGGGTCGACGCCGTACATGGCCAGGCCGATCCGGCAGAGATCGAACCGGGTCTGCGGGGCGGCCAGCGCCGCCGCCGAGTTCGCCAGATGCACCACTTCGGGGTCGAGCCCGGTTTCCCGAGCGATCCGCAGCGCCTCCTGGAACGTTGACAGCTGCCGGACGATGCTCGGGCAGCCCGGCACGTCGGCGTTCGTCAGGTGGGACCACACCCCGCGTACCCGGACGCTGCCCTCCGCCTCGTGCTTGCGGGCCCAGGCGACCAGTTCGGGCCATTCGTCGCCGTCGGCACCGTTGCGGGACAGACCGACGTCCGCCTTGAGTTGGACCGCGGCGGGCACACCGAGTTCGGTGGCCGCGTCGGCGATCGCGCGCAGGTGGGTCAGGGTCGACACCGCGATGTCGACGTCCGCGGCGATCAGGCGGGTGAAGTCCTCGTCCGGCCGGTGCAGCCAGCTCAGGACGGGCGCGTCGATGCCCGCCGATCGCAGCGCCACCGCCTCCGTCGCCGAGGTCACACCCAGCCAGGCGGCGCCGGCCCCCACCGCAGCCCGCGCCACCGGCACCGCGCCGTGCCCGAACGCGTCGGCCTTCACCACGGCCATCAACCCGGTGCGTGCGATCGCCGCGATCGTCCGGATGTTCTCCGCGATCGCCGCAAGATCGATCACGGCCTCGGCCAGCTGGACACTCTCGTTGATCACACCGGTCCCCGCGCGCCGACCACGCGTACCCGGCGTCACCCGGCAGTCCCGGGCTCGACGGGTGGTTCATCCGGCGGTTCGGCGGCCCCTTGCCCGCCGACCACGGCGGCCCGGCGCACCGCGAGCGTCTCCCGGATCCGCCGCCGGACCGCCCGCCGCAGTCGCTCGTCGCGGCGGCGTGGGTGTGCCGGTTCGACGATCATGTCCGGCTCCTGTCTGACATGACGGGAACGGTAGGCAGCCTGTGGTGAAGAACCTTTGAAGAAGGTGTTGGCCAGCTGTGCGGGAATCCCGCTCACCGCTCTCCGGAGCCCGCCCACATCGGTTCTTCACGGGTTTCGGGTTTACTTGACCCCGCAACCAGCAGGCAGGACGGGGGAAACATGAGCGCGCGGATCCTGGTCGCCGAGGACGACCCCAAGCAGGCCAACCTCGTGCGGATCTATCTCGAACGCGAGGGGCACAGCGTGCTGCTGGTCGGCGACGGGCGGGCCGCGCTGGACCAGTGCCGGTCCCGCCGGCCGGACCTGGTGGTCCTCGACGTGATGATGCCGGTCGTCGACGGCCTCGACGTGTGCCGGATCCTGCGCGCCGAATCGGACATTCCGATCCTGCTGCTGACCGCCCGTACGACCGAGGACGACGTCCTGCTGGGCCTCGATCTCGGTGCCGACGACTACCTCACCAAGCCGTACAGCCCGCGCGAGCTGGCCGCTCGGGTCCGGGCGCTGCTGCGCCGGGCCCGGGTGGTGAGCGCCGACAACCGGGCGGTGCTGCGCGTCGGCGAACTCGAGGTGGACGCCGGCCGGTTCGAGGTACGCGTCGGTGGCCGGCCGGTCGCCCTGACGGCCAAGGAGTTCGGCATCCTCGAGGTGCTGGCCGGCGAGCCCGGGCGGGCGTTCACCCGGGCGCAGATCATCGACCGGGCCTTCGGATTCGATCGTTTCGTGCTCGAACGTACCGTTGACGCGCACGTGATGAACCTCCGCCGCAAGATCGAGGACGACGTTGCCGAGCCGCAGTACGTGCAGACCGTCTACGGCCGCGGCTACCGGCTCGCCGAACCGGAGCCGGAACCGGCGGCGAAGCCCCAGGGCACGCCCGGAGCCAGCCGGTGAGTTTTCGGCTACGGGTGCTCTGGCTGGTCATCCTCGTCGCGGTGAGCGCCACCGCGGCGACCGCGTGGCTGACCCTGCGGCAGGCCTCGCAACAGATCAACGACTCGGCCACCACCGACCGGGCGCAACTCGATGAGGTCGTCGGCCGACTCACGACGTACGGCAGCCGGCACGGCACCTGGGAGGGTGTGCCCGACCTGGTGCGGGACCTGCGCGCCCAGACCGGTCAGCGGATCCATCTGGTCGCCGACACGGGTCAGGTGATCGTGGACACGGACACCCAGGAGGACCGCACCGCCCGGCCGCTCGGCACGATGGTCGGGGTCGTCGACCCGCGGCCGGTTCTGAATCTGGCCGCACTGCCAGCGGAGCCGGCGAGCCGGCAGAAAGGTGTGGCCGCTGCGATCGCCGGCTACCGCACCGGCGTGCTGTTCGCGGCCTGCCTGACACGGGAATCCGTCCCGGTTGTCGCTTCACCCACCAGCACGGGAGTTCCGCAGTTCGACGCCGGCCTGAGCGCGGCCGACGTGCGCGATCGCCCTGGTGTCGCGGACATCGTCGACGGCTGCGCCGACGTCGCGGCAGAGCCGGGCCGGCACCTGGCAGACGCTGCCTCGGTGCAGGTGTGCGGCACCTCGACGGTGGAAGCACTGGATTCCTGCCTGGCCCAGGCCTTCACCAACGACATCAACGACGTCGCGCCGGTACCCGCCCGGGTCTATCTCGGTGCTCGCGGCGATCCGGCGTCCGTGTTGACCGCCGGTCCACTGCTCGCCGCGGCAGCGGGCGTTGCGGCGGTCGCGGTCATCGGCACCGTGCTGCTGAGCCGCCGGGTGCTGCGCCCCATCGACACGCTCACCGCGGCCGCTCAGCGGCTCGGCCGGGGCGACCTCACCGGACGGGTTCCGGTGCGGGGCAACGACGAGTTGGCGGAGTTGGCCCGGTCGTTCAACCGGATGGCAGACTCCCTGCAGCGCGGGGAGGAGCGGCAACGCCGGATGGTCGCCGACGTCGCCCATGAACTGCGCACCCCGCTGGCCAACCTGCGCGGCTATCTCGAGGCGCTCTCCGACGGCGTGATCACGCCGGACCAGGATCTCTTCGCATCACTCCACGAAGAGGCGGTGCTGCAACAGCGCATCGTCGACGACCTGCAGGACCTGGCCCTGGCCGAGGCCGGCAACCTGGCGTACCACCGGGTCACGGTGGATCTGGCCGAACTCCTGGAGACCTGCCGCACCGCCCACCACGCAAGGGCGGAGTCGGCCGGGGTGTCGTTGCGCGTGGCGGCCGAGCCGGTCGCGGTACACGCCGACCCCGACCGGCTCCGCCAGGTGGTGGGCAATCTCGTCACCAACGCCCTACAGGCGACCGCTGCCGACGGCAGCATCCGCTTGGTCGCGAGCCGCGCCGACACGCAGGCGGTCGTCCAGGTCGTCGACACCGGCTCGGGAATCGCAGCGGACGCGCTGCCGCATGTGTTCGACCGGTTCTGGCGGGCCGACTCCGCACGGGGCCGCCGTACCGGGGGCAGTGGCCTCGGCCTCGCCATCGCCCGACAGATCGTCACCGATCACCAGGGCACCATCACGGTCGCGAGTGAGGTCGGCGTCGGGACGACATTCACCATCACGCTTCCCCGCGTCGACTAGCTTGATCTTCACAGCAGAAAGGCCACCTCCCGTTTCCAGGAGGTGGCCTTTCTGCTGTGAGGACCGTCGGCGAAGGCCGCACGCGGATGGAGGAGTTGGCTCTCGCGTAGGACGTCACCCGCCGCACGTTCGTCCGCAATGCACGCTGGGTGGCCGGCCTGCGCTGAGCGAGAGCTCCCTCGCCTCGCTTCGGTCGTCCCTCACGTACCCGCCGAGATTTCTCCGTGGCGCATGGGTGGTTACGCCGGCGGCGTCGCCGGCTTCGGGGCAGACAGCGCCGCGCGGAGGTGTCGGCGAGAGCTGACTCCGAGCTTGGTGAATATCTTGCCGAGGTGCCACTCCACCGTGCGTGGACTGATGAACAGCTGGGCGGCGATCTCAGAGTTGGTGTGCCCGTCTCTGGCCAGCCTGGCGATCTGGGCCTCCTGGCTGGTGAGTTCAGCGACGGCGCCGATCGTCCGCTTGCGTACCGTTTCCCCGGTTGCCAGAAGTTCCCGGCGGGCCCGCTCGGCGAAGCCGTCGGCCCCGATCCGGCTGAAGACCTCGTAGGCGGAGCGTAGCTGCGTACGGCTTTCCTGGCGGCGGTTGTGGCGACGCAGCCACTCGCCGTAGAGCAGCCGGGCGCGGGCCAGCTGGACGACGATCCGGCAGCGTCCGAGATGCTCGATCGCCTCCCGGTAGAGCGCATCGGCCTCCTGGTCGTCGCTCAGTAGCGCGCGCGAGCAGGCGGCCACGCCCAGGGCCCACTCGGTTCCACTCGCGTGGGTGCGTTCGGTGAGCTTGTCCAGCGCCGCTGCGGCAACCTCCGACTGTCCGCTGCGGGCGGCGGCCTCGATCAGTTCGGCCAGTGCCCACCCGAAGAATCCGAGATCCTCGTACTGGCAGGCGCGTGTCGCGGCGGCCAGCGCGGTGTCGTAGCGGCCGAGGCCGTTGTACAGCACGGCGGTCGCGTACTCGGCGAGGCTGAGGACGCGTCCCTCGCCCCGGGCGCCCACCTCTTCGATGGTGGTCTCGATCAGGTCCCGTGCCTGGGATTCCTGTGCACGCCAGGCGCCGAGCACCAGTGACGTGTACATCATCGGCACGCCGCCCGCCGCCTCCGAGATCGCTGTCGCTTCGTCGATCAGAACCGCCGCAGCATCGAATTCGCCGGCGTGCACGTGGAAGCCCGCCATGTAGGTCAGCGCCATCGGAAGGACGGAGAGCGCACCCGTCTCGCGGGCGATGCGGACCGCGCCGGTCGCCATCTCGTGCCACGCGTCGTCGTCCCACAGCTCCGGTGCGAGCGGCTCGGGTATCACCCGGAACGTCAGCCACAGCCAGCGCCTGTCCGAATCCGTCGCGCCGGACTGCTGCTCCTGGCGAACGATGTCCAGTGCACGCCGGAGAGCGTCGACGGTGGGAGCGCAGCGATCGATGATCAGGCCAGCCATGCTGTCCAGAAGGACGTCGACCGCCCGCGGCGGCGACGGCGGGGACGTCCGGCGCGGACCGCCTCGGCCACCTCCCGCTGCCCGGGTCCGTCACTCAGGCGGCCAGCGAAGATCGCCGCGCCCACTGCTTCCAGCAGGGTGTCACGGGCGAGGGCGCCATCGAGGGGCGCGAGCCGGTGTGCGGCGTCGAGCAGAAGCCGCGGTGCGTTGCTGCAGCGTAGCTGGGAGAACACCAGTCGGGCTCGCAACCGCTCGAGCCGGGCGCGCTGCAGGTCGTCGAGGGGGCCGGCCTCAGCGACGCCCAGCAGGCTGTCCGCCTGTGCTGTCCCGCCCGCGTCGATGTCGAGCTCAGCGGCTGCCAGTGCTCGGATGACGCGTCGCGCCGGATCGGGCGTCAGCTCCGCCGCCCGCCGCAGGAACGCCGCTGCGGCAGCGGCTCCGCCCCTGCCGTGAGCCCGGTCCGCCGAGCGTTCCAAGTCGACGGCGACGTTCTCGTCAGGCCTGGTGGCGGCCTGAGCGCGATGCCACGCTCTGCGGTCGGGATCAAGGTGGGGATCGGTGGCCTGTGCCAACGCTCGGTGCGCCGTTCGGCGGTCGGGCGGGGGCGTCCGATGGTAGACGGCAGAGCGCACCAACGGATGGTGGAATCGCACCCTGGCGCCGAACTCAACCAGTCCTTCGCTCTCGGCCGGCCCTGCGGCGTCCACCGGGATGTCCTGCAGACTGGCCGCGCGCCACAGCAGGCCGCCGTCTCCGGTCGGCTCAGCCGCAGCGGTCACCAGAAGCCGCTGACTGTCTGGAGGCAGTGACCGGAACTGCTGATAGATGGCACTCTCGACGTGGCTCACCAGAGAATGGCCGGCGGGAAGCCCGTATCCGCCCGCCAGCTCAGCGGGTGCGAGCGCGTGCGGCAGATGAAGCAGGGCCATCGGGTTGCCGTGCGCCTCGGCGACGATCCGATCCCGCACCAGCGGGTCGAGCGGCGCGCGGACGGCCGAAGCCAGCAGGGCACGCGCGTCGGGCACGCTCAGGCCCTCGACGATCAGGTCCGGCAGACCGGCCAGGTGGCGATCGTAATCGGGTTCCCGCAGGGCGAAGATCAGAGCTACCGACTCGGCCATCAACCGCCTGGCGACAAACGCCAGCACCTGCACGGACCCGACATCCAGCCACTGCGCATCATCGACGAGGCAGGCCAGCGGCTGATCCTCGGCGGCGTAGGCCAGCAGACCGAGCACAGCCAGGCCCACCAGGAACCGATCGGGCGCCTCGCCCTCGCGTAGTCCGAACGCGACGGACAACGCATCGCGCTGCGGTCCAGGCAGCTCATGAAGCTGATCCAGCATGGGCGCGCAGAGCTGATGAAGGCCGGCGAACGGAAGCCCCATCTCCGACTCGATGCCGGCGACGCCAGCCTTGCGGAAACCGGCGGCCCGGCTGGCTGCGTAGTTCAGCAACGCGGTCTTGCCGATCCCTGCCTCGCCGCGAAGGACCAGGACCGCGCTGCTACCCGCCCGCGCAGCGGCCAGCACCCGCTCCAGCGCGGCCAACTCTGCGCCCCGGCCCCGCAGTTCGACCCGCGTGTCGATGGCGGGCACCCCCATGAGTCGATCTTCCTAGTCCGCTGCTGGGCAGGTCGTGCGGCCAATACGGTGATGTTAGTCAGATCCGGTCGGCTTGCCTGTGCAAACCGCGACGCGCGACCCGACCTCGCAGGCCCGCAGCCGATCGGAACGCCCCTGCATCCAGACGCAGCATGGCGATCATTTACCACCTTTTCGCCTTACTTGCGGCCTTTCGGCCGTAGCGGCTCATGTGACGTCTCGACTGGGCCTTCCGGTCATTGTCCGATCTGCCGGGCCCCTCCACCCGTTCTTTCCGTTCACCTGCCACAGGCTCCAAGTGACCGCAGACCGCACCTGGCATGACCTAGCGGGTTCCGGCGCGAACGGAACCTCTCGGGTTCCAGACAGGGGGCCAGACCCGGGGGTTTCCCTGGGGCGACCGATGCCCGCCTCGGCGATCGTGGACGGGTCGGCGACACAGGGTCGCTGACCAGCCAGCTAGCGAGACGCAGCCTCGAACATTCCACAGGGAGGGCGATTTATGCCGGTTTAGCACAGGTCCGAGCGGCGTCTTCACCTGCGGTGCCCCCGGGAGAACGGCGCGGTGCACGCCGCTTGCCCAATGGAGGGCAGAACGCCCTTTTCGACCCCTAATGACACAGCAAAGGAAACGACATGTCTGCCACCCCGGAAGTGCGGCCGTTCAAGGTCGAGGTCTCTGAGGCGGATCTTGAGGATCTGCGCGCCCGCATCCTGGCCACCCGCTGGCCTGAGAAGGAGACCGTTGACGACCAGTCGCAGGGCCCGCAGCTCGCCACGATGAAGGAGCTCGCGCGCTACTGGGCCAACGAGTACGACTGGCGCAAGGTCGAGGCGCGGCTGAACTCCCTGCCGCACTTCATCACCGAGATCGACGGGCTGGACATTCACTTCGTCCATGTGCGTTCGAAGCACGAGAACGCCCTGCCGCTCATCGTCTCGCACGGCTGGCCGGGTTCGATCATCGAGCAGCTGAAGATCATCGAGCCCCTGACCGACCCGACGGCGCACGGTGGCAGCGCCGAGGACGCCTTCCACTTGGTGATTCCGTCGATGCCCGGCTACGGGTACTCGGGCAAGCCGACGACGACCGGCTGGGGCCCGGACCGCATCGGTCGTGCCTGGGTGACGCTGATGAAGCGCCTCGGCTACGACCGGTTCGTGGCGCAGGGCGGCGACTGGGGCGCTGTCGTCGTGGACCTGATGGCCACCGAGGCACCCGAGGGGCTGCTCGGTATCCACACCAACATGCCCGGCGTGATCCCGGCCGAGATCGACAACCTGTTCCACAAGAACATCATCGGGGCGGCCAACGCGCTGGAGAATCTGCCGGCCGGCCTGTCCGACGAGGAGCGGCAGACGTGCGAGCAGCTGGACTTCGTCTGGAAGCACGTCACCTACGCCCTTGAGATGGCGGCTCGCCCGCAGACGCTGACCGGGTTGGCGGACTCGCCCGTCTTCCTGGCGGCGTACATGCTCGACCATGACGCCGCGAGCCTGGCGCTGATCTCCCGGTCGTTCGCCGGGGTGCCCGAGGGCCTGACGCGAGACGACGTCCTCGACAACATCACCCACTTCTGGCTGACGAACTCGGGGGTCTCCGCGGCGCGACTCTACGCGGAGAACAAGTTCTCGTTCTTCGGTGTCAAGGGCACCAAGATCCCGGTCGCCGTGAGCGTCTTCCCCGACGAGCTCTACCAGGCTCCGAGGAGCTGGGCGGAGAAGGCGTACCCCAAGCTCGTCCACTACAACCGGCTCGACAAGGGCGGGCACTTCGCGGCCTGGGAGCAGCCGAAGGCCTTCGTTCAGGAGGTGCGGGCGGGCTTCCGGTCGATGCGCTGAATGACCATGTGCGAGCGGGTGCACATGTCCGCGCTCGCCGGGGCGACCGAGTGGCTCAACTCCGAGCCCCTCGGTCGCCCCGAGCAGGACCGAGACCAGCTCAAACAACCGGGCCTTCCAGCGATAGGAATGCCCAACGTGACGTCCTCTCGCCATCGGGTGCTCGCGGCCCTGGCATTGCTGGCGATCGGGCTAGGTCTCGGCGGGTGCCAGAAGGCCATCACTGTGGGCGCGGTAGACCGCTGTGGCGCCAACGTCGAGGTCAAAGCGGGCAGCGTGAGCAATAGTTCGAGCGGATGGAGGCTCGAAGCTTCGACGTGCCTGTGACGTCGCTCGAAGACCCACCCGCCGACGTGGACTACGAGGCACAGCTTGTGCTGGCAGGCGATCGCTGTCCATGACGCTTCGGCCTGGGGGTGCCCCGGCACCAGACATGCCGCGGGACGTGCAGACCTGGCTTCGGGCAGCGACGTCGTACCCGGATATGGCGGGTTCAGGCGATGAGCAGGCGAAGGCCAAGCTCTGCTGCATCGAGATCGACGAGGTCGCGGTTGCGTTCTGCCCATCGACCTGAGGCGAGGTCATCACGGAGGCTGTGCACTGCCCTCTGCTCGGCGTCCGGCCCGACTCTGGCCCAGACCGACACCCCGCGACGGACGTTCTCGTCCAGGTACGCCTCGGGCCGGCGCCAGTAGGCCTCGAAGAAGCCGTCAACGCAGTCCCACGGGATGAGCACCGGCTCCACGCGGGCTCCGATCGCGCCGGCCAGCTCGGTCAGTGAAGGCCGGCCGACAAGGATGTCCGCGACTTCGGGAAGGTAGTCGCGAGTAAGCCAGAACCGACGAAGCCATCCGGTGTCACTGGTGTCGTGCGTGAACACCACCACGCGGCGAGCAACGCGCCGCATCTCGCGCAGGCCCGCGATCGGGTCCTGCCAGTGATGGATGGTGGCAAAAGCCATCGCTGCGTCGAAGGACTGGTCCTCGAACGGAAGGCTCTCCGCGGCGGCAGCCACGCACGGCCCTGCGCCTGTGGGGCGCTGCGCACGCATGAGCGCCGACGGTTCCACCGCGGTGACGTCACGGTCGGCGGGCTCGTAGGAGCCGGTACCAGCCCCGACATTCAATACCGTCCGCGCATCGCCGAGCGCAGTCCAGACCCTTGCGGCGATCCGCGGCTCGGTGCGCCGCGTCACGGTGTAAGTGGCTCCGATGGTGTCGTACAACTGCGTGCTGGACATGTCGCCGCCCCCCTGGCTGTCACCAGCCCACACCGCGCATGGGGCTGGCGTCGCTGCCGTGGAGAGTAGGTCACGTGCGCACTTGGGGCGGACGACAGTGCAGGCGGCGATCCGGACAGCACATAGGCTGATCTATAAATCCTGGGTCACGCCTCGGCGGGCAGTGGGTCAGGAGGCTGTGGCGGGCTCTTTGGTGGGGTCGGCCGAGGTGGCGCCGTGAGTGGGGCGGCGGGTCAGGACCTGGGGGCCGGAAGCCGTGATGGCGACTGTGTGTTCGGAGTGGGCGGTGCGGGAGCCGTCGGCGGAGCGGATCGTCCAGCCGTCGTTGTCGAACTTGATCTTGTCGGTGGAGCGGCAGAACCAGGGCTCGATGGCGATGGTGAGGCCGGGTTCGAGTTTCATGCCGCGGCGGGCGCGGCCGTTGTTGGAGACGTGCGGGGCCTCGTGCATGGTGCGGCCGATGCCGTGACCGCCGAACTCGGCGTTGACGCCGTAGCCGTAGGAGTGGGCGACCTCGCCGATCGCGGCGGAGATGTCGCCGAGGCGGCCGCCGGGCTGGGCGGCGGTGATGCCGGCCTCCAGTGCGACCTCGGTGGCCTCGATCAGCTTCAGGTCGGCCGGGTCGGGGGTGCCGACGACGACGGAGAGCGCGGAGTCGGCGACCCAGCCGTCGATGCCGGCCGCCATGTCGATGCTGAGCAGGTCACCGTCCCGCAGAACATAGTCGTGCGGCAGGCCGTGCAGCACCGCGTCGTTGACCGACAGGCACAGCACGTTGCGGAACGGGCCGCGGCCGAACGAAGGGGCGTAGTCCCAGTAGCAGGATTCGGCGCCGCGTTCCTTGATCCGGCGGCGGGCGTGGTGTTCGAGGTCTATCAGGTTGACGCCGACTGCGGCGACACCGCTCAGCTCGGCGAGCAGCTCGCCGACGAACTGGCCGGTCACCGCCATCCGGCCGATCTCCTCGGCGGACTTGAGCTCGATCACGACAGCCTCCCTCTCTGCATGCGGTATTTTTATACCACGCCAGTTCGGGGATGCTCCGGTGGGATATCCTGCGGGCATGGTTCGCCAACCACTCACCGCCGAACAGATCGCAGCGGGCCAGCGCCTCGGAGCCGCCCTCCGGGCCGCGCGGGCCGGCCGCAGCCTCGTCGAGGTGGCCCTGGCAGCCGGCATGTCCCCCGAGACGCTGCGCAAGATCGAGGCGGGCCGCCTTCCCGCACCGGCGTTCGGCACTGTGGTCTGCCTCAGCCAGGCCCTCGATGTCCCCCTCAGCGACCTGGCCGACGTCTGGCTGGCCGGCATGCCCATCCGCCAGGCGTCCTAGGGATCAGCCGCGGTTGATGGTTGACACGGCGGGTTCAGAGCTTGACGACGCCGATCACGTTTTTCACCGGCACCGTTCCGTTCTGCGATGAGTCGTTGGCCACGCCTCGGTAGTCGCCGAGGAGGTAGAGCTCACCCGCCGGCACTGTGATGGGCTCGAACGCCCCCAAGGGCTCGAATTTCGATGCCTCGTTGACGTAGGGCTCGTCCTGCGCGGTGCCGTTACGGATGAGCCAGCCCTGAGCGTCGCAGCAGGCGATGGTGTCGCCGGCCACCGCCACCACTCGTAAAATCCGTGGCCGTCCATCGGGATTCCAGCCGTAGCTGTCCGGTGGATCGAACATGACGACGTCGCCCGTGCCCGGCTGGTATTCGCCCGGCTTCACTACCTTGGCGGTGACGGTCGAGCCTTCCGTGATCGTTGGCTCCATGGTGGGAGAGTTGACCTGGTAGCGCTTGTCCCGGGGGGCATCGCCGGGCGACGCGCAGGCGGCCAGGGAAACAACGAGTCCGATCAGGACGACAGCCATCCGCACGTCCGGATCATGCCAGCTTGCTTCGCGCCGTGGCGGCCCCGGGCGCGGCCGGGGACGGTCCCACGTCCGATCGGCCGGCCCGGCGGTTCGAGCGCGGGCTGCGCCAGATCAACCGGAGTACGACAGGCCGGCTGCCGGGCAGTGGCGTCGTGGGTGACGTCGCCGAATCCGCCTCTCTCAGATCACGGCGGCCCGCAAAGCGGATTGCGCCTCCCCCATTGAACGGCGGACCGTGACAGCCCGGCGCGGGACCCCCAGATCAGGTCCTCCTCTCCCCGATGCCGGCACCCTCGGGCTGAGCCGGCCCGGCACGACGCCCCGCACCCCGCGACCGGTCCGGCGGCCAGAGCCAGGTGTGCCGGGCTCTGGACGGTGGTTCAAGGCGGGACGTGGCGTGTCACTCCGTTCCGCTCGGGTAGTCCGTTCCATGGGGTGCGGACGGATCGCGGATCACGGTTTCCTGGCCGATGGTCGCAGCGCGGTGCTGGTGGACCGCGCCGGGTGGTGAACTGGTGGTGCCCTGCACGCTTCGACGCTCCGTCAGTGTTCGCCCGCCTGCTTGATGATGACGCCGGGCACTGGGTGATCCGTCCCGAGGGCAGGTTCAGCACGGAACGTGCCTACCTGACCGATACGCTCGTGCTCCGTACCGTCTTCACCACCGCGACCGGCAGCGTGGCGGTGATCGACGCGCTGGCCCTGGAACCGGGTGCGCGGGGCCATGAGGTTGGTCTGCGCTCGCCGAGGGTGCTGGCCCGGGTGGTGCGGGGGCTCTCCGGCGAGGTTCGACTACGGTTGCACTACCGACCACGGTTCGAGTACGGCCGGATGGCCGCCCAGCTGGTGCGGCAGGACGACGCGCTGGTCGCCGTAGCGGCGTCGGCCCGGCTGGATCTGCGCGCCACCGTCCCGTTGGTCTGCGAGGCCGGGGAGGCGTCCGGGTCGTTCACGGTACGGGCCGGCGAGACGCGTGGCTTCACCATGGGGTACGCACCGGCATACGGTGCCGGCCCGCCGGCGATGCTCGACGCCGAGCAGGTGATCGACAATGCCGTCGCGGGCTGGCGTTCCTTCATGGGTCTGCACGACTACCGTGGCCTCTACCGGGACCAGGTACTACGCAGCGCGCTGGTGGTGCAGGGCATGACCTACCGGCCCAGTGGCGCGATGGTGGCCGCCCCGACGATGGCCCTGCCCGAGGAGTTGGGCGGCGAGCGCAACTACGACTACCGCTACGGCTGGGTACGCGACTTCAGCTTCACGCTGGAGGCGCTGTGGCGCGTGGCCTGCACGGATGAGGTCAACCTGCAGATCGGGTGGTTGGCGCGGTCGATGGGCGTGAACGAGGGCATCGTGCCGATCATGTACGGCGTGGAGGGGGAACGGGACCTCGCCGAACACCACCTCGACCACCTCGCCGGCTACGCCGGCAGCCGCCCGGTAATGGTCGGCAACGACGCCTGGCAGCAGCGTCAGAGCGACGTGCCCGGTGAGGCGCTCGCCGCTGCCTGGCTGATGCGCGAGCACCTCGACCCGATGCCGCCGCACGTCCGCCAACTGCTGCGCGCGATGATCGAGCGGGCCGAGCAGGACTGGCACCTGCCGGACGCCGGGATGTGGGAGGCACGCGGCCCCGCACGCCACTACGTGTCCTCGAAAGTGCAGTGCTGGACGGCGTTGGACCGAGCCGTACGCTTCGGGTCCCGCCTCGGCTCCGAGGCGGACGTTGCCAGGTGGGCAGCGGCACGGGACGAGGTACGCCGAGCCGTCCTAACCCGGGGCTGGAGCGACCGGCTTGCCGCCTTCACCGCGGCGTTCGACACCGAGGAGCTGGATGCGTCGGTGCTGGTGATGCCGTTGGTCGGCTTCCTTCCCGCCGACGACCCGAGAATGCGTTCCACCATCCGGCTGATCGAGGATCGGTTGTCCCACAACGGGCTGCTACGCCGCTGGGAGGGCGACCCGGCCGGCTTCGTGATCTGCTCGTTCTGGCTGGTCAGCTGCCTGGCGCTGACCGGCGAGCGCGACCGGGCGGGGCAGCTTTTCGAGCGGCTCGCCGACCGGGCCAACGACCTGGGCCTGTTCGCCGAGCAGATCGACCCGTACAGCGGGGAAGCCCTGGGCAACTTCCCTCAGGCGTTCTCACACATCGGCCTCATCAACGCCGCCGGAGACCTCACCGACCTGGACGCCGGGCGCCACGACCTTCCGCCGGCACCAGGCCGGCTCATCCCGTCCTTTCAGGAGAGCGGTCGGCCGGAGAACGACCAGCGACGGTAAACGGACGGCGGGGCGGTCAGCCCCAAAGGTTCCTTGGGCTGACCGCCGGCACCTGTCGCAGCGCCGGAACTGCACCTGGCGTAGGCCGCCGGTTCAGTCGGTGGCGTTGGCCGCTTCGACGATGAGCTTGGTCACCACGCCGGGCTGGCTGGCCATGACGCTGTGCGATGCGCCGCTCACCTCGACCACCTTGCGGGCACCGGCCCGCTCGTACTCGAATCGCTCAAGCTCCGCCGGAGGTCGCCGAGAAGGGTCACCGCACGTTTTGGACGCGCATTCCCTCTTGGCCAACCCGAATTCACTGCGTCCCTCTACCTTGCCATCGGATCACGACCGAGAAACACCTGGTCATACGTGAAGAGATGAGGATCGATGGCAATAAGCAAGCGGGTGGGCCTGAGTGCGGCGGTGGCCGCCCTGACCCTGACGCTGCCGGGCGCCGCGTCCGCAGCCGAGCGGAGCACGTGGGACCGGGCGGAGTTGCTGAACTTCGCCGCACTGCCGGCGACCACCTTTGTTCCCGGGAGCGAACCGTCCGGCTCGTCGCTCGGCACTGCCCCCATCAACGGCATCGTCCCGCCGTTCGCCGACCAACCGATCCAGGGATTCAGCGGCGTCCTCCGCAACACCGACGGCACCTTCGACGTCCTGTCCGACAACGGCTTCGGCAACAAGGCCAACAGCGCCGACTTCCTGCTGCGTGTCCAGCGGGTCGCGCCCGACTTCACCAACGGCGCCGTCGACGTGGTCGGTGGCATCAACCTGACCGACCCGTACGGCAAGGTGCCATTCCCGCTCACCCGCGCCGACCGCGTGCTGACCGGCGCCGAC
Organism: Micromonospora sp. A200; assembly: GCF_029893845.1. Classification (NCBI taxonomy): domain Bacteria; kingdom Bacillati; phylum Actinomycetota; class Actinomycetes; order Micromonosporales; family Micromonosporaceae; genus Micromonospora; species Micromonospora sp. A200. The sequence goes on from NZ_JARXXY010000042.1 coordinate 22,228, forward strand.
TTCGACGTCGAGTCGATCACCCGGACGGCCGACGGCACGTACTGGATCGGTGACGAATTCGGCCCGTACCTGCTGCACTTCGACCGGGCGGGCCGCCTACTGCAGGCGCCGGTGGCGTTGCCGAGCGTGTTCGCTCCCGAGAACCCGACCCGCGGCACGACCCCGGCCAACCTCGCCAGCAGCAAGGGCTTCGAGGGCATGGCCCAGTCGCCGGACGGCGGCACGCTCTACCCGCTGCTCGAGGGCACGGTCGCCGGCGACCCGGCGGGCACCCTGCAGCTCAACGAGTTCCACGTCAAGACGAACACGTACACCGGTCGGCGCTGGACCTACGCGCTCGACGCTCCTGGGCACGCGATCGGCGACGCGATCATGGTCGATCGCGACCGCTTCCTGATCATCGAGCGGGACAACGGCCAAGGCGCCACGGCGAAGATCAAGAAGATCTACCTCGCCGACAAGCGCGACCGGGACCGAAACGGCCGCCTCGACAAGACGCTGGTCGCCGACCTGATGAACATCGCCAACCCGCGGCACGTCGGCGGGTTCGAAGGCACCTTCACGTTCCCGTTCCAGACCATCGAGGACGTGGTGATCCTCGACGACCGCACGCTCGCCGTCCTCAACGACAACAACTTCCCGTCCTCCGCGGGCCGGACAAGCGGACAGGCGGACAACAACGAGTTCATCCTGATCAAGCTGGACCGCGGCCTGGACGCGGACAGGCGCATCCTGCGTCGCTTCTGACCGGATGCCAGGGGTGGGCGGCCCGATCCGGCGCCCACCCCGTACCGGGCGACCGCAAGTCGGACGCCACCTCCTGATCTGCGCCGCCGCCGCGCCGCCTCGGAGCGGCCCGGCAGGTCATCCGCCCCACAGTCTTGAAGCCGACGGAGACCATCCACTGGTCGCGGGTGTTCCAGCGCAAGACGGCGGTGTGGCCCAGCGCCACGTCGTCGAAGTCGATCACCACCTCGTCGGTGTGTTGCTTGTTCTACCTGCCGACGTCGGGTTTGTTCGCGCACGCCGGTGCGGCGACCGGGACGATGTACTCCTCCGTTCACATTCGCGTGAAGATCGGGCCACCTCCACTCCCTAGTGTTTGCGGCCCGCACCGACCGCTGCCGCACCCCTGACCGCGGCAACCCGCGGCTCACATATTGGCTGGAGGCCATCCATGCGTCCCGACGGGACCTCGTCACGTTCCATCTCCGAGCTAGCCCAGCACCGCCTGTCCCGCAGGACGGCGCTGGCCGGCGGGCTCGCCACCGCCGCCGCATCGTTCTTCGGCACCGTGGCCCGGCCCGAGGCAGCGGCGGCCGCCGAGGCGGGAGCCACGGTCGGCGGTCCCGGCATGCGGCGGCTGCTCGGGTTCCCTGCGATCCCGCCGAGTGTCGCCGACCAGGTCGTGCTGCCGCCCGGATATCAGTACCAGTTGCTGTTCCCCTGGGGACACCCGATCGTGCCGTCCGGGCCCGCGTTCACCGAGGACGCCAGCAACAGCGCAGAAGAGCAAGCCCAACAGGCGGGTGACCAACACGACGGCATGTGGTTCTTTCCACTCAAGGGCAAACGCTCCGGTCTGCTCTGCGTAAACCACGAGTGCACGACTGAGCAACTGCTGCACCCCGACGGCCGGGCCAACTGGTCGCCGGAGAAGACCGCCAAGTCGCTCGCCGCGCACGGCGTGTCGGTCATCGAAATCGAGCAGGACCGCGACGGCCAGTGGCACCTCGTCGAGTCGAAGTTCGCCCGCCGGGTGACCATGACCACTCCTGCCGAGATCACCGGTCCCGCCGCCGGGCACCCACTGCTGCGCACCAGCGCGGACCCCGACGGCGTCCGGGTGCTGGGCACCCTGAACAACTGCGCCAGCGGACCAACCCCTTGGGACACGTACCTGACCTGCGAAGAGACGATCAACAAGTACTTCTACTTCGGCCAAGAGCCGCCGCCGGCCGGCTCAGCCGAGGACCGGTACGGCATTGGATCGGAGAATCCATACCCGTGGCACACCACGGACGCCCGATTCGACATGAGGGCGGAGCCGAACGAGTACAACCGGTTCGGCTGGGTGGTGGAGATCGACCCCTTCGACCCTTCGTCCACGCCAAAGAAGCGGACCGCGCTGGGGCGCATGGAGCATGAGAACGCCGTCGTCGTGCGCGGCAGCCGCGGCGAGGCCGTCGTCTACATGGGCGACGACACACAGTTCGACTACTTCTACAAGTTCGTGGGCGCGGAGTCGATCAACAAGGCACGCAAGCACGGACGCAGTCCCCTCGACGATGGCACCCTTTACGTCGCCCGGTTCGAAGAGGACGGCACTGGCAGGTGGCTGCCGCTGGTGCACGGCGAGCCGGGCCTGACAGAGGCCGACGGGTTCGCCGACCAGGCCGAGGTGCTGATCCACACGCGCCTCGCCGCCGACGCGGTCGGAGCGACCCCGATGGACCGCCCGGAGTGGTGCACCGTGCAGCCCGGAACCGGCGCGGTGTTCTTCACCTGCACGAACAACACCGCCCGAACCGAGTCGGTGAACGCGGCCAACCCACGGCTGAACAACCGCTTCGGGCACATCATGAAGATCGACGAGGGTGGCGACCCCAGCACGGAGAAGTTCGCCTGGGACGTCTTCCTGCTCGCCGGGGATCAGGCCAGCGGCGCCACCGTTCCCGCGGATCAGGCGTTCGGCTCGCCCGACGGCCTCTGGTTCGACGCTGCGGGGCGACTGTGGATCCAGACCGACGGCACCCAGCCGATGGTCAACGGCGCCCCACAGAACAACCAGATGCTGGCGGCCGACCCCGACACCGGCGACATTCGGCGGTTCCTGGTCGGCCCGCCGCGCTGCGAGGTCACCGGAATCACCTCCACACCTGACGGCCGGTCGCTGTTCGTGAACATCCAGCACCCCGGTGACTCGGGCACGCCCGCGAACCCTCGCGTGAGCTCGAACTGGCCTGATTTCAGCGCCACCGGCCGTCCCCGGTCGGCCACGATCGTCATCACCAGGGAAGACGGGGGTGTGGTCGGCGCCTGACTACACCCCAGGCACGCTCTCCAACCCGATGCCGGGTCCGTACACGCACGGACCCGGCACTGAGCGCCCCCAGCACCCCGTCTTCCGTCAGCGTGCGCTGGCCCGGCCGACGCCCTCGTGCACCCGCACCGGGCGGCCGATGAGCTCGCGCAGCGAACTCTCGTCGACGTCGTCGAGCCGCTACAGGCAGAGGCATCCCTACCCGCACGAGATCGTCAGCCCCAAATGCAGCGAAGCCCGCTACCGGATACTCCGGCAACGGGCTTCCTACCTGCAAATACTTGGCGGCGGGCGATACGGGGATCGAACCAGTGACCTCTTCGTTGTGAAGCAGGACGTCGCACCGACTCTGACCTGCGACGTGTTGCAGGCCGAGGGAGTGTCAAGTTAACGGCCCTGTCTCACTTTCGGTGGTGACGGAGGGTACTGCTATCCGAGGAGGATGCGGTGGCGAAGCAGGGTGAAGCCCGCTCGTCCGTGCATTTGACGTGCGATCCGTTTGGTCTTGGTGTTGACGCCTTCGGTGGGGCCGTTGCTGTAGGGAAGCGTGAGCGCGGCGTTCACGGCGTCGCGGTCCCGTTCCAGGCCCCTGGTGAAGGCGTGCAGATGAGGTAGATCGACCGCGCGGACCTGGACGATCCAGAGTGAGAGCCGGTCGGCGTTTCCCGGCTGAGGCGTCAGGAGCTCGGCGAAGCCCCCGACAACGGCGGCCAGTTGGGTCATCTCTGGGCAGGCTGCGGTGAGCCGTGCCAGTAGATCTCGATGCTCGGGCTTGAGGTTGTCGGGCCTGGTAAGGATCATCCGGGCGAGCCGGCGCGGGGAGATGTGGCTGCGGTCGACGTCCGCGCGGCCTTGGCTGATGTACTTGTGCAGGAGGTTGAGGCAGCCGGTGAAGCCGAGGGCCTTGATCTCTTCGAAGAGGTGCTTGACGGGGACGCCGGGGTCCTCGGCTCGACGTTTACGCAGGTATTCGCGGTAGGGATCGACGAGGCTGGCACGGTACTTGGGGACGCGGAGCATACGCTCGGGCCGGTCGGCTCGCGCGTAGCGCTTGACGGTGTTCAGGGCCAACTGCAGACGGCGGGCGGATTCGAGCAGGCCGACGCCCTGGTCGAGCAGGTCATGGACCTGGTGCCAGCGTTGCAGGGTCGTCTGCGCGCGGGGCCCGTCGTAGATGGGTGCGTCCAGTACGGGGGCCCAGCAGGTGCTGTGCGCCTTTACCTCGCTGAGGGCCGCTTCGCACAGGTTGTGCCATAGATGCCACCTATCCGCGACCTGCACCGCGTTGGGCAGGGCGCGGCGAATGGCCTCGGCGTAGGTGGCCGAGCCGTCGCGGCACACGACCTCGACGCCGGGATGTGCGCGCAGCCACGCCTCCAGCGTGTCGGCGGTGCGGTCGGGCAGTACCTCGATCCGCTCATGGGTCTCGGCGTCGATCACCACGGTGGCGTAGTGGTGCCGCCGGCGCAAAGCAAAATCGTCAACGCCGATCACACGGGGCATCCGCCCGGTGGGCAACGGGATGCGCAGCAGGGCGCGCAGGGCCGTGTGACGGGACAGGCCCATGGCGAGTATCGCCAGCAAACGCGACCCTGCCCGGCCTGCTAACTCCTTGACCACGGCTTTGACCTGCCTGTTCAAACGGGCCGTGCGGCGCTGGTATCGCTCCAGCACCCCGGAAACCTGTTCGCGGAAGGTGTGGCGGCAGCCGCGCGTGGGGCACACCAGACGCCGGACCCGCACGCGGACCACCACCCGGCGCCCGTCGACCGGAACGTCGGCCACCGTCCGCCAGTGATAGCCGTGGACCCGTCCCGACAAGGCACCGCACATCGGGCAGACCGCGGTTTCCTGCGGCGTCCGGGCCCGCACCACGATCCGCTCACCCTCGTCGACCACGTCCTCGATGACCAGCGGGGACAACCCCGAGAACACCGTCTGCACAAGCTTATTGACGTCCTCCACATAGGAGCAACGAGAGCCCGCCACCCTCCGTCACCACCGAATGTGAGACAGGGCCGTTATTTGTACAGTCCCTTTCCCCACTGAACGCCCGGACGGCGGCAGGCCGTGCACCTGACCTTGGCCGGCTCTCGAGGGCCGCCCGAGTCCGACGCCGACATCAGCATCCTCCGTGACTGCCACGTCTTCCGCATTTGATGACCAGTGCTAGCGGTACCTGATTGACGGCAGCGCAGCCAGGCAGCTCGCGTGATCAGCGGCAGATCCGGACGCCGGCTCGATTCGTTGATTGATCACCGATGGGAGGATCGGCGGTGTGATCGAACTGCCTGAGGGATCTTGGTGGGATTGGGACGCGCTGCACTTCGACGGCTCCCAGCTTCGGTTGGCCGCGGGACACGACCTGACCTACCACCACGGTCTGGAGGTGGTCTTCACCGACGTCGCATACCTGGCCTGCCCGACCCAGTTCCGGGATCCTCGGTTCCGGGAACCCACCCTCGACGAGCGCGCACTCGTGCGTCGGCACGTCGGTGAAGAACCACCAGTGATCGTTGCCTTCGACGTCGACGCACCGGCCGGCGGTGATCTTCTTACCTGCCTCGTCGCAGCAGGGGCGGTTGAGGTGGTACCCGGCCTGGTCTACCGCTACTGGCGCGACAACCTCGCTGCGGGAGAACGCCTGGCTCCGCACGTACGGCCGCCAGCGCAGTCGTAAGGTCCGCACCTCGCTGGAGCCGCGGGCTGACCAGGTACGACAGGACCCGCGCCGGTAGTCCTTCACCACCAGGATCACGGGTCCGGTCGGCCGCGTGGGTGCTTACCGCCGGAGTGACGAGATGACCTCGACGAGGACATCGGGCGCCTCCCAGTTGAGCAGGTGTCCGGCATCGGGCACGGTCACCAGCCGCGCTCCGGGCACGCCGGCGGCGAGCCGGTGTGAGTGGCTCGGGGGCGTCGAGCGGTCCGCCGAGCCCACCACGACGACGGTCGGTACGGTGATCTCGCTCAGCCGGGGGTAACGGTCCTCTCGGCTGAAGGCCCGCACGATCGGAATGAGCGGCTGGTGGCTCTGACGGACGAAGACGTCCCGGAACACGGAGATCATGGCCGGCGACGGCCGGGTGCCGCACTGCGCGGCTCCGAACAGCACACCACCGGCACGAGTGCGGGCAAGCCGCTGCAGAAGACCAGTTTCCAGCAGCGGAATCTGCAGCCGATTCTGCGGTGCCTGGTCGAGGATGCGGCCCGCCCAGGTAGCGAACAGCACCAGGCCGCGCAGGCGCCGGGCCAGCTCGGGGTGGTCGAGCACAGCACGAATCGCGATGAACCCGCCCATGGAGTGGCCGACCAGCACGCCGTCACGCACGTCGAAGTGCTCCAGAATGGCGGCGTAGTCCGCCGCCATGGGTTTCGAGCCGGTACCGGCGGAACCGAGCGTCGACCGCTCGTGGCCGCGCTGGTCGAAGGCGATGACGCGGTGACCGCGGGCGACCAGGTTGTCCCACACCACATTCCACTCCAGCAGCGAGGCCCCATATCCGTGGGCGAGCACCACCGGCGGGCCGTCCCCGGTCACGATCGCGCGCAGCACCGTTCCGTCCGGACGCGGGACGAGCACCTCCTCGCCCTGCGGCTCCCGAACAAGCCGGTCATACGGCAAGGGGTCCGGGTTGCGTTCGATCCTGGCGACCGCCGCCCGTGCCGCCCCGATGGTCGCGGCACCCAGCAGCGCGACGGCCGTGCCGCCGACGATCCAGGCGCGGTGCATGCTCAACGCCGCCCGAACCGAAGCGGCAGGCTCTCGGGTCCGTGGATGGCGGTGGGGGGACGCCAGGTGACGGGGCCGGCTATCGACGGTGGCGCCAGTTGACTGCTGAGCGCGATCAGCGACTCGGCCATCTCGACGCGGGCGGTCGGTGCGCCGATGCAGTAGTGCGGTCCACCGCCGAAGGTCAGGTGCGGCACCTGCCGGTGGATCGTGATGTCGAAACGGTCACCGTCGTCGACGGCGAGCGGGTCCCGGCTGGCGGCGTGCGTGCCGAGCAGCAGGAAGGTGCCCGCTGGGACGTGGACACCGTGCACGTCGAGGTCCTCGACGGGGAACCGGAAGATCGTCGGTACCGCCGGCGCCCATCGCATGACCTCCTCCACGGCCTGTGGCGCGAGCTCCGGGCGCTTCGCAAGCAGCCGCCACTGGTCGGGGTACTCACTGAACGTCGCCAGCGCCTGACCGAGCTGGTTACGGGTGGTGTCGTGCGCGGCGAACACGAGGGTCAGGGCGAGGTTGCGCAGTTCTTCGGTGCTGAGCCGGTCCCCGCTCTCCTCAGCGGCGATGAGCGCCGACAGGAGGTCGTCCCGCGGCTCGGCGCGGCGCTGCTCGATCAGTGAGTCGACGTACGCACGCAGCCCCACGACGGCCTCCTCCACCCGCGTACGCAGCTGCGGCAGGGTGAAGCTGTAGACCAGTCCAACATCGGTCGACCAGCGGCGGAACAACTCGTAATCGGTCGGTGGGACGCCGAGCAGCGCGCACATCACCCGCACCGGCATCGGGTCGGCGAAATCTGCCATGAACTCGCACTCGCCCCGCTCGGCGATCGCCGCGGTCAGACTCGTCGCGGTGTCACGCATGAACGGCCGCAGGCCCTCGATCATCCGTGGCGAGAACGCCTTGCTGACCAGTCGCCGCAGGCGCAGATGGTCGGAGCCGCGCTGGTGCAGGATCATCGGCACGAACCAGTCGTACAGCGGTCCGTCGGAAATGCCCATCAGCTCCAGGTAGCGCTCGCCGCTCTGCGCCAGCCGCGGGTCGCGGAGCAGTTGGTGCATCTCGGCGTGGCGCAGCACGATGAGTCCCATCGGCGTCATGGCACACCAGTTCGCCTCGCGTGCCGTGGCGACCGCGGGAGAGTCGAACCGAAAGTCCGGCGCGGTGATGTCGAGGAACGGAAGGTCCACGGCGGGGATCGTCGTCATCGTCACTCCTGACCGAATGATCTAGGTACATGAATCGATGCCGTGGTCACGGTAGCCGCACCGCCCCCCTGCGCGACACCCCTTGTAATCAACGTCCCACGATGTGTCACCTTCCTGCCCATGGACGTTGGTGACACGGCTGGGATCTTGAAATAGAGGACCTCCGGGTGGGGTGGAGCTTGTCGAAGATTTCGCACCACCCGGAGGTCCTCGTGCCCCACGCAAACCCACCCCTGACCAATGCGGCAGGCTGCGCCTGGCGCGCTGCGTGGTTGACGATCATTGGCCGTTGCGCGGGCCGCGGAACGGTTCCAGGTCAGCGTGAACACCGGGAAGCGGTGGGACGACCGGTACCGGGCCGAAGCCGCCGCGGGCATGGCCGACAGGTCCAGCAGCCCGCACCGGTCCCCGAACCGGAACCGCCCGCCCGCCCGCCCGAGGAACGCAAGGTGCTGCACCTACGGGTGAAGAAGCGGTGGGGACCAGCGCGGATCGCCGGCCGACTCGGCCTTGCGCGTCAACGTGCCACGCGATCCTGCGCCGCGCCGGGGTAGCTCGGCTGGCCCAGATCCTGACGCTGGCCCGGATCCGGACCACCCTGGCGACGGGCGGGAGCCGGTCCAAGGACGCCGCGGCCGACTTCGTCCTCGTCCGCCTGCCAGCCGCGCACCGCCGGGTGCTGGCCGACGAGGCCCGGGCGATCTATCGCGAGCTCGCCGCCGAGAGCTGGGACGCGCTGCGGGACCGGGTCCGCCGCCACGCCGACCACCAGGTCGCGGAGATCGAGCGGCCGGCGGCGGACCCGTGACCCGGGCTACCGCTCGTCGACCAGGTCGCGCAGCTCACGCAACGCTTCGCGGAGCCGGTCGGCAAACGTGTACATCATGTCGGCGACCGGGCGCGGGGTGCTGAGGTACAGGTTGAACCGGTCCGGCAGCAGCACGTACGCGATCCCGATGCAGCGACTGCTGGTGGCCCCGAACCCGAAGTAGCGGATGCTGGTCGACGGCGCCGAGCTGGTGCTCAGGTAGTCGTCGCGCATCTTGAGCCACCCCGGCGTCTCGTACAGCCGGGACGACTCGGGCACGCCGAGCGCCGCCCCACGCCGCTTCTGGATCAGCTGCAGCTCCCACAGGTGCTGCTCCGGTGCCGCGCCGGCCTGGCACTGCTTCGCCCGTTCGACATGCTTGTCGGCCGCGGCCCGGAACGCCGTCCGACGCTCGTCGGGTGACGCGGCGGGGTCGTCCATCGTGGACACGAACCGCAGCACCTCCGGCGTGACGACGCGCATCGCCTCGGTCCGCCCCCGCAGGTACTGGCGGGTGGCGATGGACTCGTAGGTGGCGCCGATGAAGCCCTTGGCCCGCTTGTGCGCGAGCTGGTATGCCATCTGCACGAACGCGTCCGGCGACATCCGCAGCCGCTTGACCTCGTCCACCCCGAACTCGTCGAAGGACAGGGTCACGGTGGCGGTGTCCGCGCCGTACCGGGCGAACGACCGTGCCGCGGCGGCGATGTCGGCCCGCAGCGCGTCGTCGAGCACGAACGTGACCGGCTCGATCGCCGGCACCCCCTGCGCCGCCGCACCCGACTGCGCGGCGTGCTCCTCGGGCGACCCGGCGAGCATCGTGTCGACGAAGCTGAGGATGGTGGTGCCGTCCAGCCCGCAGTGCTCGACGTTGATGCCGGCCGTGCCGTCGGCGAACACGATGACCGACACCGCCTTGTCGAACCACCGGTTGCCGCTGTCGCCGTGCAGCAACTGGTCGCAGGCCGCCAGGTCGTCGGCCGGCGTCAGGTCCTCCAGGCACACGCAGAACAGCGCCGTCTCGATGGTGTCCAGCGCCGCGGCGTTACCGGGATCCAGTGCCGCCAGCCGGTCCCTGGCCGCCGCCCACTCGGCCCGGGCCATCGTGGTGAGATGACCGGCCGCGGTGGCCGTCGCGGCCCGCGCGGCACCGGCCTTCTGCACCTCACGCAGGCCGGCCGCCAGGTCGTCGAGGGAGTACGGGCGCCCGTCCGGACCGACCACGTCCATCCGGAACGCGTTGCCGCGCTGGAACACCACGATGTGCCGCGCCGTCGACGGGCCCGGCATCTCGTCGCTGTACGGCGCTCGGACGGTGTCCTGCACCGGCCCCGGGATGCGCGTGGTCGAGAACAGGAACTTGTTCTGCTCCATCGACAACGGCTGCCCGCGCGTCACGATCGGCGGGATGCGCTCGTCGTCGAGCTGTGTCTTGTAGTTCACGGCGGCGGCGATGAGCCTCGCCCCGCGCTCCACCTGCGGCTCGGCGAACCCGCGCAACGGCGTGTCGCGGAACAGGAAGATGAAGTTGGCGTTCAACGCGATCCGGTCCCGGCGACCGAGATAGCGCGCCGGCCAGAACGTGTCCAACCAGCTGTGCGTGGCCGGATCCGCGTTGTACCGCACCAGATCGGCATGCAGCTTCGGCCCCGGACCGTCGGCCCGCCCGAACTCCTGCACCGCGGCCTCGGTGTCGGCGAACTCTTCCTCCGTCAGCAGCGGCGCAGACCACTCGAGGAACCGGGCGCAGGTGTCCTCGAGCGCGGGCAACGGCACCCGCGGCAGCGTGTCCTCGTTTTTGAAAGTGTTCACTCGGTCTCCTGGAGTTCGCTGCTCATCGGGCGGCCTTCTGGGTCAACGACTGGTCGACGTCAAAGGTCAAGGGGTCGGGAGTGCCGATGGGCCGGGAAACGTAGAGCTGAGCGTACAACCAGCCGTCGCTCTCCAGACCCTCCGGATCAACGCCGGCGGCGGACATCGTCTCCAGCACCTGCCGCTGTTCCTGGTCGGACGCGAAACGGCGCTGCCGGAACGTCCGGTCCACCCGCACCGTGTCGTAACCGAGGGCCGCGAGGCTGTCGGCGATCGGTTCGAACGGAAACATCCGCAGCGCGAAATGCGCCATCCACGGCAGCCGGTCCCGGCGGGAGTCGACCACGCGCACCAGCGTCCGTCCGGTGACGTAGCCGAGGCATCCGGTGGAGATCACGATGTCGGCACCGGCGAACAGGGCGCGCTGCCGCGCCGTGGGTTCGCGCGCCTCCAGGTCGGCCTGCACGGCGTCGTCGAGGAACCCGGCCGCCGATGCGTACCCCAGCGCCGGCCGGGACACGTCCAGCCCCACGAACCGGGCCGGGGACGGGTGCGCCCGGACCAGCTCACGATCGCGCTCCAGCAGCGCTTGCCGGGTGCACTCGGCGCCGGCGTAGCGGTCGTACAGGTCGTCCATGGTGGTGTCGCAGCGCAGCAGCGCCGCGTTGACGCCGTAGGAGCAGCCGACGTCGACGACGGTCGGGACGGCCACCTGAAGCGATTGGCGGTACTGCCCGATGATTTGCTGGAAATAGGGCTTGGCGAGTTGGGGAATGTAATAGTCGAGCTCACGCAGGGTGGTGAAATAGGCGCGGGGATCGGGTTGCGTGTAGATGCCTTCGAGGGAAACTTTTCCGGTCCGGTCGAAACGCACGGGGGCGGCTCCTCGCGATTACTAATCCAGCAACTGGTCGACTCGCACGGCATTGCGCTCGGCGTCGCGGTGCGCGGGCAGGACCCGGCCGAACAGCTGCCGCGTACGGGCGACGCTGCCCATGACGCCGGGGCGTTCGGAGTAGGCGAAGATCGCTGAGTGCCGGGCGGTGGCGCCGCGCACCGCGCTCACCCGGTGCAGCGAGTACCGGCCCTTGAACAGCTGGAGGTCACCGGGGCGCAGGGTCAGGGCCCGCACCGGCGAGCGGTCGGCGCCGGTGAGCACCGAACGGACGGCGCCGAAGTTCTCCGCGCCCGCCGACCGGATGTTCGGGCAGTACTCGAAGACGCCGCCCTCCTCCGGCTCCTGGGTCAGCATGCTGACGGTGAACTCGTTGGTGTCGAAGTGCCACGGGTGCTCCATGCCGGGCTGCACGACGTTGAGCACCAGGCCGGACAGCGGGTCGGCGAGCTCGTGCAGCTCCGGGAGTTCGAAGCAGGCGGCGACGAAGCGCACGAACGACGGGTCGATGTAGAGCCGGTGGATGACACTGTCGGTGGGGATCCGGTCGCGCGGGACGAACGCGTTGCCGCGCTGCATGACGATGCGGCCCGGGTGCTCGGCCGGCAGGTCGTCGTCCAACGCGATGTTGTAGACGTTGGTCTCCTCAACGTCGTAGTACGCCAGCGGGGCGACCCTGGCGCCTTCCCGCCGCAGCGCCTCCCAGCTGCTCGGCAGAATGAACTCCGGCAGCACGCTGCACCCGAGTTCGCGCAGTTCGGTGCGCGTTCGGGAAACGACGCGTTCCCATGCGTCGCTTCCCGGGTCGGCCAGTGGATAGCGCGCGGTGTCCACGATATGCATTTGGACGGATCCCTTCTTCAATGTGGCGGCATGAAGAAATGGGGAATCCTAACAAGATTCACCGGCGTCTAGCCCCATGTTGGTTATATTGTTCACAGCGCCGCGGCCGGAGCGCGGCCCGCTGGACCAGCCCAACTACTGGTAGTCCGCCCGGGTGCCGCCCCGGGGCCGGCCGACAGTCATGGCGCGTCCCGTCGTGCGCCCGAGGCGCTACCGGGTGGCCAGTTCACACTGAGCATGCCTGCCTGCCGCCTCCATGTTTGTCGACACGCTGGATCAAGCCCTCGGCCAGCCTCGGGTCATGACGGCCGTCGCCAAACTGCCAGTTGTGCACCTCGATGTCGGCGTACCGGTCCGGGGTCAGCACGGCGCGCGCCTTGTCCGGATCCGACGCCCGGACAAGCACCGCCGTACCCAGCCAGGTGGCGCCGTCGTCGGACAGCAGCGGCCCGTACGCGATCAGCTCGTCCCGGTCGGGCGGCACCGCGAGGTCGGCGGCCTGCCCCGCGCCGAGGCCGAGCACCAGGTACCGGTTACCACCGGTCCGGCCTCCGGGGAAGTCCCACATGGTGCGCCCCAGCATGTTGCGCCACCGGCGCAGCAGCACGTCCCGGTACACGCCGGCCTGATAGTTGGGCTCGTCGAAAGCGAACGCGCGCGCGGCGGCGGGATCGGGCAGGTCGACGATGTGCACGCTGCCGGTGGGCGTGTCGCCGTCGTCGGCAAGGGTCGGGCCGCGAGCGATCATTTCTCTCGAGTACCGGTCCATGTAGGACCAATGCTCGTCGAGCAGCTCGTCGCGCAGCGCCACCGAGCTGGGCCGGTCGCGGTGGTAACAGAAGAACTCCATGCCCCAAAGTCTGACCTCCATGCCAAGGCACCGACGCGGACGGGTACAACTCGCCCGTGTCACGGTCCCGACAAGGTCGCGAGAGGTCTGATTGATCCCGAGCGGGTCAACGCTCACGATCGCCGGCAGGACCGTCGCGTCTGTCATGCCACGCGACGCATGGTCGGAGGCAGCTTCGGATGAGGGCCGGGGTGGGCTCCCCAGCCCACGCCCGCCCAGCAGTCAAACACCGACCAGCAGATGACGTTCCGGAACTGCTGGTCGTCGAGCACGAGCTCGCGAATCGCCTCCGGGAGGTGGTCACGCTGCCATCGGCACTCGAGTCGCCCTGCGGCATCGCTCTCGCCTTCCGGCGCGGCAGCGTACGCGGCATGCCGTGCTGCCTGACGCAGGTCTCTGGCCGCGCCCATTGCATGCCGCCCGCCGCGCGAGCCTGCATCATCTTGACCTCACCACGCACCCAGGCGCGGGCGTGCTCGATCGCTTCACGTGGTCGTGGGTCCTCAGGCTGAACCGACTCGAACAGGTGAGGGACGTGCTTCGCGCATGACGCCGCCCAAAGAGCGAGGAGGCATTCAATGGCGCGCCGACAAGCACGGGCGGGCAGTTCTCCGCTGCCCGCCCACGTCGAACCATCAGGGTCGGTCGAGCACCGCGAACGGGCCAGCGCCCTCGCCGCAGTCGACGGCCGCGATCCGGCGCCGCAGCACGAATGTCTCGCCCGGTGCGAGGGTCACCTGCCGCTGGCTCATCACCCATTTGTAGGCGGCACCGTTGCCGGGTCTCGAACTCCCCTGGCTTCAAGGCTGTCGGCCTTCCGGAGGCATCGGCTCGACCCGGAACCCGCCCCTGCCGTCGAACCGGACTTCGTACAGCCGGTCGAATCCATCGACATACCGTGGGCGCCGCAGCCGCTTGAGCGTGTCATACACCCCGACGTCCGGCACGCGGCTCCGGCCCTCACGCGCGGCATTCCGGTCGAGGGCCGCAGGCAGATCGGGCGGGAACCAGTATCCGACCGTCACCGCGCCGTGGACGCGGGCGGCCTCGATCAGCGGTTCCCACTCCTGAGGTGAGGGGTTGGTGTTGTCCACCACGACACAACGCCGCGCGGCCAGGGCCTCATGGACCAGACGCATCTGACGGCGCTGAGGGTGGCGGGCGTTCCGGAAAGCGTCCTTGCTGACCACCAGGTGATCGTCAGCCAACATCCGATGGCAGAAGGTGGTCTTGCCCGATGCCTGCAACCCGATCAGGATCGCCAGTTCCAGCTCGTCAGCCACAGACCGTCACCGCCGGCCCCGGTACGAACGATCGCGCACGTCAGGGTGTCCGGCAAGGTACTCCGCGAACGTGATCGTCCCGATCGCCCGGTCCGGGGCGAGGTGCGCGCCGGCCCGGTAGGCGCGGAAGGTCCTGCCCGGCAAGCGCACCGGTAGCAGCAGCCGCCGGCGATCAGGCACGGGCCACCTCCTTCCACGTTGTCACTGTCAGGAACGGGCGAGACCTGCGACAGGTGACAACGGGCTGCATCTTGTCGTACCGATGGCCGAGTGATGCGCTACTCGATGGTGGCGAGCGCGCCTTCGGCGAGCACGTACGCCGTCTTGACCTCGTCGGGCACACCGGGAACCTTCAGCCACTCCGGCTCCAGCCGATCGGCCCAGCCGACGATCTCCGTCGGGCACCACCCAGCCGTACGACCGGGACAAGGACTCCCTGGACCGTGATCCGTCCTTCCTGGTGGCCGCCGCGACCTCCGGCAGCTGACCGGCCGCAGCGCACCCCGCCCGCCCCGAGCTGTCGCCACGCGCGTCCGCCGTCGGCTACCCCGCCGCGAGCCGGCCCGCCGCCGCCGTGGCGACCATCCGCGCGTACGTCTCGTCCCGGTCGGGCGAGAACATCACGGTGCCGACCAGGTCGCCGACCCGGACCACCGCGACGAGCGTCACGATCGGATCGGCGGCAAGCGTCTCACCCTCGTAGTGCCACTGCTCCTCGCGGACGAGCAGCGCCTCGTCCCCGGCGAAGCCGGTGCCCACGACGGTGAACCTGCGGGGCGCCGGACCTCCGGGCGCGGTCGACGGTGTCGCCGTGCCGGCGCAGGTCGCCAGCACGTGACGTACGTCGTCGAGCGCCCGCGGGCCCCACCCGCCCGCATACCGGTGCAGGTGTTCGTAGACGTACCCGGCCGACCCGGTGGCGTACCCGGTGAAGTCGAGGTCCGCCTGCCGGCGCAGAGACGGGTAGTCGGAGCTGCGGTAGGCCGCGCACAGATCGGCCCAGCGCCACGTGTCGCCGGAGAACGGTTCGCTGGGCAGCTGCTTCCGCCACGCACCCGGCCCGAGATCCGCTGGCCGGAGCATGCGGGTGCTCAGGTCCGCCGCGCCGGGGTCGGGCCTGCCGCTGCCGTTCGGGCTCGGCGGGGCGCTCGTTGCCGGGGTCGTCGGGCTCGGCGCCACGCTCGGCGACCCGGTGCCGCTCGGCGCCACGGTCGTCCGGCTGGCGCCGGGGGTAGGCGAGCCGTCGCCCGGCCCGAGGTTCGCGGCCCAGCCGGCCCCCGCCCCCGCCACGGCGACGGCGACGACGGCCAGGCCGGCTACGACCGCCTGGCGCTGCGAGCGCTGCCGTCCGCGACGGCGGACCGCCTCGGGGAACGCGAACGGCGCCGGCGGCTGCTGCCCCCGCAGCGGCGCGAACGTGCTCTCGAATCCGTCAGACATTGTGCGCCTCCGAAGGTGTCGCCTCGAGCAGGTTGGCGAGCGCTCGCCGGCCGCGGGACAGGCGGGCCTTCACGGTGCCCTCGGGCACGCCGGTCTCCCGCGCCACGTCGGCCACCGGCAGACCGACCAGGTGGTGCAGCACCAAGGCGGTCCGCTGAGCGGGCGGCAACTGGGCGAGCGCGCCGACCAGCGCGACGCTGTCCGGGTTGGGGCCGGGCACGTCCTGCGGCGGGCCGGCCCGACGGTAGGCATTCAGCGCCGAACGGGCCCGCCGCCAGCGACTCACCGCGACGCGGCGGGCGACCGTCCGTACCCAGGCCTCCGGATCGGCGTACTCGCCGACCGTCGACCACCGCTGCCAGGCCCGGGCGTACGCCTCGTGCACCACGTCCTGCGCCTCGGCGGCGTTGCCCGTGAGGGCGTACAGGCAGTCGTAGAGCCGCTGCCTGCTACCTCGGTAGAACGCGTCAAAGCTCTCCTCGCCTGACATGCGTCCCCTCCCTCCCCGCCTGGTCGTACCCCTAGTCACGCCGCACCCCCGCCGGCGGTTGCCTGCTGGGCAGTGGTTTCGCTCCGGAGCTGGCCGGGGGGGTACGCAGTGTTCCGGAAGCACGGACACGAAGCTCATCCGGGGGTGGCGCGTCGACGGGCAGCGGCCGCGCGGTAACCGCCACGACCGCGTGGTGGAATTCGACATCGCCGCGACCGTTACGACGATCCACGGCCGTCGCGGCGGCGAGGGAAGACCGCTACTCCTCCTGCACGGCATACCCGAGGCCCACCCGTATGCCCTCACGTGGCACCGCGACTCGCCGAGCGATTCACCGTGATTGCCACCGATCCCAGTAGTAAAGGAGGCCCCGGGGACTTCCCCGAGGCCTTCCGTCTCCTCTGGACGGGCTACTCGTGGGCCGGAGTCAGGTCGTCCTCGTCGACGAGGTAGCCCAGCTCGATCAGCTTCCGCACCGAGTTGAGGATTGCGTCCCGGCCCTCCCGGCCCTCGCCGTCGATCAGCACCCGCGTCTTGTGGGGGAGGTCGCGAAGGCTGTACCTGAACCCCGCCGATCCGGCCACGCCCGCACGCAGCTCCGACCGTTACATCAGCAACTTCGTCGACAGCGGCGTCAACCCGCGCCAGCTGGTGCTCGGAGCTTCCTTCTACAGTCACGGTTGGACCGGCGTCACCAACGCCAACAGCGGACTGTTCCAGGACGCCACGGCCGGCACCAGGCCCGCCGCTGACGACTACCGGAACATCGTTAGCCAACGCTCAGGGGCCGGTCTGACAGGCGGGACGCGGGTCGGAGGGATGGGCTGCGTCGCGGCGAGAGATTTTTCCGGGGCCGTGTCGATCCGCAGGCCGCTCGTTCGACGTGGGGGTGCGAGGGCCGAGGGGCGGCCCCGCCGGATGAGGAGAACGCGATGCCGCAGTACATGCTGATCATGCGGGGCACCGATGAGACGAACGCGGCGATGATGGCCAACGTCGACGAGATGATGGTCGCGACCCGCCTGTTCATCGAGGAGACGGCCAAGGCCGGCGTTTACGTCGCGGCCGAAGGGCTGGACGATCCGGGCCAGGGCGTCGTGGTGCACTTCAGCGACGAGGCCCCGGTGGTCACGGACGGGCCGTACGGAGAGACCAAGGAATTGTTCGGGGGCTTCTTCCTGCTCGATGTCGCCTCGAAGCAGGAGGCGGTCGAGTGGGCCAAGCGGGTCCCGTCGGTCCCCGGGTCCAAGATCGAGATCCGGCGGGTGCCCGGGGAGGACGAGGTCCCGCAGGACAACGGGAAGTTCGTCAAGGAAGGGGCCTTGCGCGAGAGCAGCGGCCAGATCTGATGGGTACGGCCGACGTCGAGGCCGTCTGGCGGATCGAGTCGGCGCGGATCGTCGCCGCGCTGACCCGGTTCACCGGCGATTTCGGGCTGGCCGAGGACGCGGCCCAGGAGGCGGTGGCTGAGGCGCTGGTGTCGTGGCCGCGTGCCTCTCCGGCCAATCCGGCCGGCTGGCTGATGGCCACGGCCCGGCGGCGGGCCATCGACGCGATCCGCCGCCGGACGGCGCTGCAGGACCGGTACGCCCTGCTGGCGGCCGGCCCGGCGGTCGATGACGAAATCGACCCCGACAGGATCGACGACGACGTACTGGCGCTGATGTTCGTCAGCTGTCACCCGGTGCTCTCCCGCGAGGCCCGGGTGGCGCTGACTCTGCGCGTGGTCGGCGGCCTGTCCAGCGAGGAGATCGCCCGCGCGTTCCTCGTACCCGTGCCGACCGTGCAGGCCCGCATCACCCGGGGCAAAAAGACGATCGCGGCGGCCGGGGTGCCGTTCGAACTGCCGGCGGCCGGCGAGCGCCGGGAACGGCTGGACGCCGTGCTCAGCGTCCTCTACGTGATCTTCACCGAGGGGTCGACGGCCACGTCGGGCGACCGGCTGCTGCGCCCCGACCTCGCGTACGAGGCGATCCGACTGGCCCGCACGCTGGCCGCGCTGCAGCCGGACGAGCCGGAGGTGCACGGCCTGCTCGCGCTGTGCGAGCTGACGGCCGCACGCTTCCCGGCCCGGACCGGCCCGGACGGGGCACCGATCCTGCTGGAGGACCAGGACCGGCGGCGGTGGGACGTCTCGGCGATCCGCCGTGGGCTGGCCGCGCTGGCCAAGGCCTCGACTCGCGGCCTCGGCCCGTACGGCCTGCAGGCCGCGATCGCCGCTGCCCACGCGTCGGCGCCCTCGGTCGAGGCGACCGACTGGGACCGGATCGTGGTGCTCTACGAGGCGCTCGGCCGGGTCGCGCCCTCCCCGGTGGTCGAGCTCAACCGGGCCGTCGCCGTGGCCATGGCCTCGGGTCCAGCGCAAGCCCTGGCCATCGTGGACGACTTGATCGCCTCGAACCGACTCCCCGGCTCGCACCTGGTCCCGACCGTACGCGGAGAGCTGCTGACCCGCCTCGGCCGGCGACCGGAGGCACGCGCCGAGCTGGAGCTGGCGGCCCGGCTGTGCGCCAACCAGCGCGAACGCTCAGTGCTCCTGCGCAAGGCAGCCGCGCTGGGCTGACTCCCCAGCTCGGTCAGCCAGGATCCGAGCAGATGCGTTGTTTTCCTTCCCCGCTTCGGCATCCGCCTGCGATCCGATTCGTCGATCTTGGCCGAAGCGGCGTTCTGCTCCAGCTGCCACAACGCCATGGCTTCCCACGGAGCACGCGGGGGCCTTCCGGCACGACGACCAGGTCCTCATCTTCACCAACGGAACCGGCGAGCCGATCCGGCGGGGCGCCTTCCGCAGCCGGGTGTGGAAACCGTCCTTGCAACGGGCTGGCCTGCCGGCGGCCCTGCGCTTCCACGACATCCGGCGCTCCTACGCCACCTGGTTGGTGTCCGACGGCGTCCCTATCAACGACGTGGCGAAGGTGATGGGACACGCCACCACGGGGCCAGCCGCCTCCCGGCGTCGGAAGACGTGACTTGGGCCGCGCGGCGTAGGTAGTAGCGCGGCCCAAGCCCGCCTGGCCACCTCCAACGACCACCACGTCACACGATCCGGGCATGCTCGCGCCTCGCTCCGTCCCCCGAATCATCATGCCGAGTGGCCCAAGATCCCGACACGCTGGACCGACGCAGACACTCGCCCGTCCCGGCGACGGACACGGCCGGGACGAGTTAACACTGCTCCCTACCCGCGAACGGGCGGTGACCCGGTCCTGGTTCCACCGGACTATTGATGGTGTTGGTGCAACGATGCAAGACGTGGGAGCTGCGAAAACTGCTATGCCTGCTATCTCGCCGCTGGCTGGCGAGCCGATCAAGCGTGCCGATGCCGAGCGGCTCGCGGGAGTGCTGAAGGCATTCGCCGACCCGGCCCGGCTGCGACTGCTCAGTCTGATCCAGTCCGCTCCGGAGGGCGAGGCGTCCGTCAGTGACCTCACCGCGCCGCTTGGTCTCTCCCAGCCGACCGTGAGTCATCACCTTCGGATCCTCACCGAGGCCGGCCTGCTCGAGCGCGACAAGCGGGGCGTCTGGGCGTACTACCGCCTGGTGCCGTCCGCGATCGCGGCGATCGCCGACCTGTTGACGCCGCCCCGCAAGCGGGCGACGAAGAAGGCCCGCTGAGCGGCACTGCGAAGGCCGGCGCCGGTGCAGGATTCCCGGGCCGTAGGTCGGCAGACCCCGAAGTCGTCGAGGTGGTGGCGGCGCAGTGGGTTCCACTTAAGCGTGAAGTGCTGGTTGGTGCGGAAGTCGGTGCCAGCCGCATGAGCGGCCGTGGCGCGCCAACGTCTTGGCGGGGAAGCTGAGGTGGCCGGCGAGGACGCCGCCCGGCTGCTGGCCACGGCCACGTGCAGGTGGAGCAGTCCCGGCCGCAGGCCACCGACCACCGGTCCCCGCGTCAGGCAGCCGGGCGCGGGGACCGACTGCCCTGCAGACCAGTACCAGCAGTCCGACCTGGCAACGGACATGATGTTGCTGTCCGCGCCGTGGCACGTCGCTGGCCCTCACGACTCAACCTCGCTGACGGCCGGCGCCGCGCTCCTGGTTCGGCTCGTGCGCCGTGAGGTTGTCCTCCAGTTGGTGCATGACCCGGAGCGCTTCGCGCTGTTCAGCCGGGGTCATGTCGCCGACCGTACGGCGTTCGAGGTCTTCCCAGATGCGTTCCACCTGCTTGCGGAGGACGAGGCTGGCCGGGGTGGGTTCGACGCGGGTGGCGCGGCGGTCGTCGGGATCGGGGACGCGGCGCACGTAGCCGGCCCGTTCGAGGCGCTGCACGGTGCGGGTCATGCTGGCCGAGTCGGTGTCGAACTCGTCAGCGAGGTCGGTCTGCCGCTGCGGCCCCGACTCCCACAGTCGCTTCATCAGCAGTTCCTGGCCGGGGTGGAGCCCGACATCGCGGAGCAGTTGGCCGGCGAGCATTCGGTGGGTGCGGGCCAGCCGGAAGATCGCGTGGCTGATCGGCCCGCCCGCCGCGACGCCGGGCGGCTGCCGCTCGACCGGCACGTCCTCTGCGCTCATGCCTACCAGATTAGCTGTTCGGGTCAGATGTGGCAGCAGTCACCTGCTGCTACAAGAAATATTCTGGCTGTACCGAGCATTTACCTGTCTAGGACAGCTAATCTGACGTCGACGGGAGTTGCCACATGTCCATAGCATTCGAACCAGTCACCATCGGCCGCCACATGGCCGGCAGCCGGGTGGTGATGGCCCCGATGACCCGCAGTCGGGCGTACGGGCCCGGAACCAGCCCGACGGAGCTGATGGCGACCTACTACGCCCAGCGCGCCGGCGCGGGGCTGATCATCACCGAGGGCATCCAGCCGTCGGCGGTCGGGCAGGGCTACCCGGACACCCCGGGGCTGCACACCGCCGAGCAGGTCGCGGCGTGGCGGCCGGTGACCACGGCGGTGCACGATCGGGGCGGGCTGATCTTCGCGCAGCTCATGCACACCGGCCGGATCGGCCACCCCAGCGTCAACGAGCAGGAGCTGACGCCGGTCGGCCCGTCGCCGGTGAAGGCGGCCGGCACGGTGTTCACCCGAGACGGCTTGAAGGAGTTCGTCACGCCGCGGCCGCTGGACCGCGCCGGCGTCGCGCAGACCATCGACGCCTTCGCCGCAGCGGCCCGCAACGCCGTCGCCGCCGGCTTTGACGGGGTGGAGTTGCACGGCGCCAACGGGTACCTGCTGCACCAGTTCCTCTCCACCAACGCCAACCAGCGCGAGGACGAGTGGGGCGGCAGCGTCGCCGGACGCATCCGGCTCACTGTCGAGGTTGCGCGGGCCGTCGCCGACGCGATCGGCGCCGACCGGGTCGGGCTGCGCATCTCCCCCGCCAACCCCTACAACGACATCGTCGAGGAGGGGCACCGGGAGACGTACCTGGCGCTGCTCGGCGCGCTCGACCCCCTCGGCCTCGCCTACCTGCACGTCGCCGAGGGACCGGACACGGAGTTCACCGGCCACCTGCGCCTGCGGTGGAACGGTCCGTTGATCCTCAACCCGTATACACCCGGGGCGTACACCGGGCCGGAGGCGCTCAAGCTCGTCGAGACCGGCGCCGCCGACCTGGTCTCCTTCGGCGCCCTCTTCCTGGCCAACCCGGACCTGCCCGACCGGCTCCGCACCGGCGGTCCCTTCAACGTCCCCGACTACGGCAGGGCCTACGGCGGCGACCACCGCGGCTACACCGACTACCCCACTCTCACCGACGAAAAGGAGACAGCGATGAAGGCCATCACACTCGACACGTTCGGCGGCCCCGACGTGCTGCACATCGCCGAGGTGCCGCTGCCGGCGCCAGGCCCGGGCCAGATTCGGGTCCAGGTCCGCGCCGCCGGGGTCAACCCCCTCGACGGCAAGATCCGCAGCGGCGCGATGGAGGCGCTCTTCCCGACCCCGCTGCCCGCCGTGCTCGGCATCGAGCTGGCCGGGGTGGTGGACGCGCTCGGCGACGGCGTGACCGATGTCGCCGTTGGCGACCGGGTCTTCGGCTGGGCCGACGCGCCGACCGGCTCGTACGCCGAGTACGCCCTCGCCACCACGTACGCCCGGCTCCCTGACGGCCTGGACTTTCCCGCGGCGGTGACCCTGCCGGTAGCGATCGAGACCACCAATCGCGTGCTCCACCAGCTCAAGGTCACGTCCGGGGAGACCCTGCTCGTGCACGGCGCGAGCGGTGCCGTGGGCCAGGTCGCCGTGCAGGTCGCCATCTCCCGCGGAGCCACGGTGATCGGCACCGCCAGCGAGAAGAACCATGGTCGCGTACGCGCCCTCGGCGCCGTCCCGACCGTTTACGGGCCCGGCCTGGTCGACCGGGTACGCGCCCTCGCCCCCAACGGCGTCGACGCGGTGCTCGACACCGCCGGCAAGGACGCACTGCCCGACTCGATCGAGCTACGCGGCGGCACCGACCGCATCATCACCCTCGCCGATCCCGACGCATACCGCCTCGGTGTCGCCTTCGCCACCGGCCCGGACCAGCGCTCCGCCGACGATCTCGCCGCCTTCGCCGACCAACTGGTCCGAGGCAAGGTGAGCACCCACGTCGCGGCGGTCTACACGTTCTCCCAGGCGGCCGAGGCACACCAGCTCAGCGACGGCGGCCACGCCGGCGGCAAGGTGGTCCTGGTTCCGTGATCCATTACGGACGCCGCTGTTCGTCCATACCGGAGGACGCCGCCTAACCGGGCGAGTTCCGCGACTCCGAGGCCCACACGGTCCGGCGGGACCGGTCGTCCTGGCCAACCTCCGGCCAGAACGACCGGTCCCGCCGCCACAGAGCGGCCCGACACGAAAGCCCGCAGGTCGACCGCGCCGCCCGTGACCGTCCAGCTTCCCGACGATCCGTTCGTCAGCCTCGAGCTCGTACACGATCCCGCGAGACCGGTTGAGGACACCGGCGCCGTCAACCACCTCGTCGTCCAAGTGGACGACCTCAGCGCCACGATCGCCGATCTGGCAATCAGGGGCGTCATGGCCGAGCCGCCGACGGAGCTGGGGCCGGGGATGCGGACGTCATGGCTCACCGATCCCGACGGCTACCGGATCGAGCTCGTGCAGTGGCCACCCGAGCATCCGGCCGGCATGACGGCGGCCGATTTTGCCTGACCGGTCTGGCCGAACACGAATCGTGGCCGGCTTCATCCCGCTCGGCCTCCTGCCGTTGCACCTCGCGCCGCCTCCGCCACAAGACCGACCGGTCTCGATGAGCATCGGCACCGCCACAGCCGCACACAAGCGACGCGCCCGACTTGGAGGTGAGCGGCTACCGCCGGCAGCCGGGGAGCGCGGTCTGCGGCAAATGAGTTCACCAAAGCTGGAGCAGCCCACGTTTGGCCATGTAGTCTCGCAACGTCTCGGCGTCCTCGGCGGACATCAAGCGGCGTGGGATCACGGTCGCCGGCATCCGGCCGACGTACACGATCCAGAACTCAGGGGTGTCCCTTACCTGGGTGACCCCGTCCCAGGCGATGCCGCCGGACTCCGAGCCGCTGCGCATCATGATGTTGTCGTCGGTGATGTCGTAGGCGCCGTCGACAGCGTAGCGACTGGAGCGGCGCCGGGCGCGCAACCGCAGCCACGGCGAGTACAGCATCGACAGCAGGCCACCCACTACCATCGCCATGCACAGCGGCGAGATCTGATCGGCCCACGGGAACCCCCGCAAGACGGCGAAACCGATCGCCCCGACCGCCGCCAGCACCGCGCCGACATAGCGGTACCTGCGCAGCCGAACACTGCTGAGCGCAGCGGCCACGCGGCCTGGGTAGGCGGGATCGGCTGGGACGTCAAAACGGATGTGCACGCCAGAACGATAGTGCCCCCACCTGCCCCCGGGCAGCGCCTGACTCGCCCCCCGCTGGCCGGATCGTCGGGGGCCGCCCGTTGTCAGCGGCAGATCAGTACACCTGACCTTCGTCGACGCCCAGCCATGGGTAAGGCAATGCGCCCGGCAGCTATCCGAACGCATTGACATCGGCAGGGTCGCCACCGGCCGTCTCCAGCCGGTGGCGTCGGCGGCGATCAGTTTCCTGATCAGAAGGGGGGTGCGTCCTCGCCCATCAACGCCAGCACGACGCCTCCCTTCCCGCCCTTGAGGCTCTGGACCACGACCTTGCCGGTGCTGCCGTCGGGCAGCTCCAACGTAAAGGTCTTCCCGACCGCGTTTTTAGGGCCATTGCCGGCGCTGTTGGCGGGTCGGAAGTCGCCTGCCCACGGCGGGGTCCCACCCTTGCGGGCGGGCTCGGCGAAGAGCGCGGCGGTGCCGGGGGTCCTGGTGCCGTCCGAGGAGAGAAGCACTGAGGCGCTGCGATAGGTAGCCATATACGCCAAGGCTATCCCGGACTGCGCTCGTTCGCGCCACGACAACTGCTCCGTAACGCGAACGGCCACGGGGAGCGGCCCTGATCTGCTCTCACCCCTTGGGTTGACCGTGCGTTGGCCGCGGCGCGAGCTAGGCCCCGGTCGCCGAACCTGCAGCTTCGGCGGCCGACAGCCCGCCGGCTCGGCCGACGTCTCGCCACCGCGTCCGCACTTGTCCGCACCAGGCTCAGACGCCTCGCAGGTTGTCGGCGCGCACGATCGGCGGCAGAAGAGTAAGCAGGTGATCTGACAAAAAATCGATGTTTGCCGAGACCCAAGGGCCGTACTACGTACGACGTGGTCGGGTGTCGAGCAAGCCGGCTCCCGCCTCCACCTCTGCTCAGATACAGTGACGCGCCATTACCCGGAGGTACGAACGTATGCCTAGTCCCACTAAGCGACTGATCACGAGGATCAGACGCGACTTCCCGGCCCCAGGCAGCTCAGACGAGGTCATCCGGTGGCTCACCCAGTTGCCGTCGGATGCGTACGGACGTCAGGATCCGGAGCGCGTGCAGACCGCCCTGGTGCTCGCGGCGTCGGGCCAGTGGAGTCAGTTCGTCGCCGGGATAGAACTGCTTCGGGTGGATTGGCGGGATGTACTCGTGGCGGGCGGTCTTGCTGAGGGTGACTGGCCGGAACGTCTCAATGTGGAACTCCCCGATCAGGACAGCGTGGACTGACAGCCAGTGCCCCTTCGGCAGCACCTGCCACGCGCCGGTTCCGCCGGCTGAGGCGTACTCATCTCGGAAGACCGTGCGCGGAGCGCCACCGCGCCCGTCACGTACCGTGACGCGCGGATCGCGGCATGTGAGCGGATATCGGCTGGCGAGGCGTGCGGCCAGTGGGCCATGGTTAGGGCGTGATCGTCATCCAGCGGGTACGCGTGCGATGGAGCGTGGCTGGGCGCGGCGCTCCACAGGCCGACGCCCGTCGAGGACTCAACCGGCCGGTGACACTTCCTGCGCTGCTGCCCGCAGGCGACGTCGTAGTCCATGACGTCCTGGCCGATGAGGCCGCCGGCTACACACGTCGCGGCGAGGTGCTGACCGGCGGCGTGAGCA